>PLLL01000003.1 GCA_003141235.1 Dehalococcoidia bacterium | reverse complement strand
TCACATCTTCAATATTTTCTGCAGGGCTTTATCCAGTATTAGTGTAGGCTCGAACTCTACCTGAAACAATTCTGTGTTTCGTGTAACAGAATTTAGTCACCACTGAACGAACATAGGGATATCTGATTCTTTTACCGTTGACATAGTAGCTAGAAATGTTATATCGTCAGTAATAAATATTTAGGAGGGAGATTTAATGCAAGGTTACTGTATGAAATGCAAAGCCAAGAAAGAAATGAAAAATGCCAAGTCTGTTACCATGAAAAATGGTAAACCGGCAACCCAGGGCGTGTGCCCTACCTGTAGCACCAAGATGTTCAAGATAGGTAAAGCTTAAGCATACTGGTTTTATCAAGTCAGAAAAGGCTGGGTATCGTAATAACACCCAGCCTTTTTTAATGCAGATTAAACAATCTGAACTATTGTGACTTAACAAAATACTTAAATGTGACATTGAAATCTTCCCTTATTATCCACTAAAAACGGATTAAACTTGAGCGGTTTGTGGTAGAGTGGGCATTCTGAAAGTAGCTCTGGCGCTTCCCAGGCTTCATAAGAAAGTTCAAGACAAGGGGATTGGTCAGGGGTAAAAACGGAATTGTGGTTAATGGTTCTGATCGCATCTAGGATATTGTTTGCAACGGGGAAGTGGAGATCGCACCATGAACAATATGTAGTTTTGTGCAACATCACTCAGAGCATTACACAAAAAGATGATTACCTAATCTAGGTTATGTTGTTCTGATTGATTTCTTTCTTTTTGTTTCCCACTCTCCAAAATCACGATTGAATAATAGCTGTATTGATGTTGTTTGGAGAGGGGCCAGAGTGTGAGGGCAAAATGGGGTGATGTCAAATAATGCTAAACAAACAAAACCAAACACAACCAAACACAACCCTATAATATCCCTCTTAACCTAGGGTCAAGGGCGTCTCTCAGACCGTCACCCACCAGGTTGAAAGCCAGCACGACCAGCATAATACTCAACCCCGGCGCGAAGGAAAGCACCGGGTTCATGCTTAGGAACCCGTAACCTTCGTTGACCATGCTCCCCCAGGCGGTGCCCGGAGGGGCAATGCCGATACCGATATAGCTCAGACCTGCCTCGGTCAGGATAGCCATACCCAGTTGGAGCGTTACCAGCACTATCAGCGGCGGCAGGCAGTTAGGGAGGATGTGCCGCAGCATAATCCGTATATCATTACTGCCCAGGGAATGCGCCGCCAGGATATAATCGGCATGCTTTGTTGAAAGGACCTGACCGCGCATCAGTCGGCAATAAGTCGGCACCAGGGAGATACCGATGGCTATCATAATATTTACCAGGCCACCGCCGAGCATTGCCGCAAAAACCAGGGCCAGCACCAGGCCGGGGATCGCCATCAGGGCATCGATGAGCCTCATGATTATGGTGTCCAGCCAGCCGCCGAAATAGCCCGAAATTAACCCCAGCGACACCCCGAATAATGCGGCCACGCCCACGGCCACAACGCCGACCATCAGCGAGGTACGTGTTCCATAAATCAGTCGGCTCAGAACGTCCCGGCCGATTTCATCGGTGCCTAACCAGTGCTGGGCGCTGGGATGCTGTAAATTGCTTGACAGGTCCTGCTGGTAGGGGTTATACGGAGCTAAAAGCGGCGCGAAAATGGCGGTGAATATAAGCAGCAGGATGATGACAAAGCCGAAGATTACCACCAGCCGGCCGAAAAATACCCGGCGGAAGCGCTGGAACTCGCTGATACGCGCCGACATTTTCTGGAAATTATAATTTCCGGCTGCCTGGCTGATATCCGTTTTCTTTTTCTTCATACCTGCCCTATTGATAACGTATTCTGGGGTCGAGTAAGCCGTAAGAAATATCGACCACGAGGTTGGTAAAACAAATAATTATGCCGATAATCAGGACACATGCTTGGACAACGACAAAGTCTTTATCGAGTACAGCACCTACCAGCAGACGGCCCATACCCGGTATATTGAAAACGGATTCCATGAGTACCGAACCGGCTGCCAAGTTAGGAATTCCCAGGCCCAGCAGCGTGACTATCGGTATAAGTGCGTTTTTCAAGGCGTGCTTGATGATTACCATCTGTTCCGTCAATCCCTTGGACCAAGCCGTCCGGATATAGTCCTGCCGTACCACTTCCAGCATGGCGGAACGGGTCTGGCGCGTCATCATGGCCAGAGTGGGCAGACTGATGCATATCACCGGCATGATGATTTTCTTGGTGCTGAGCCAGAAATTATCAAACGGGCTGGTATAGCCGTTGGTGGGCAGCCACCCGAGCTTGAGACTGAAGAGGTAAATTCCCAATATTCCCAGCCAGAAAATGGGCACGGCGACGGCCCCGTTGGAAAAAACGCTGATTACCTGGTCCAGGACTGAACCCCTTTTTATCGCGCAAATGACGCCCCCGGTTATACCGAGTATGGCAGCGATGCACAGCGCCAGGAAGGCGAGATGAAAGGTGACCGGCAAGCGCTGCTTAACCTGGTTCGTTACATTTTCCCGGTATCTTAAAGACTTCCCTAAGTCGCCATGAAGAGCGTTCCCCGCCCAGTGAAAATACTGGACGATGACTGGCCGGTCAAGCCACATTTCCGTCCTGAGAGAGTCAACCTGTTCCTGAGTAGCATCCAGACCAAGCATACCGCGTACAGGGTCTCCTCCGGGTACCAGCTGTAGAAGTAGAAAAGAAATCAGCGATACGATGAAGACGACGATTACGGCCATGAACAAACGGCGAATGATAAATGTACCCACTAATTATGCATCCTGGTTAAAATAACCGTTGACTGGATTTTTTGGCTAGCCATTGGGGCAGCCTAACCTGATGGAAATGGGCTGGCCCCGGAAATTCAGGGCCAGCCCATTTGCTTGCATTAGTTATTTGTCCTTATAGGCATCCCAGGGCGTCCAGTGCATGGACACATTGTTGTAAAGGTTATGAGTATTCTTCTGGATGGGTAGTGGCTGATATCGCGCCCAAAGGAAGGTTATCAGGGCATATTTATCAACCATAGCCTTCTCTAATTGCCAGGTTAGAGACTTCTGGGTATTTAAGTCTGTAGCAGTGCCTATCTGACCGGCCAAATCGCTGATTTCCGTCGGAATATCTACGCTAATCATCCTCTTAGGCCAGGCAGCGGCTGAGAAGTTACGTACCATCTGGTAGGCCGTGTTCGGGTTCGGCGTGCATTCCCAGAGCCACGCGCCGTTCCAACCGGAATTGGAGAACATGTCAACACGCGCGGCCGGCGTGATGATTTTCGCTTCGGCTTTGATGCCTATGACGGCCAGGTACGCCTGGATAGAGGCTAACATGGTGTCGTATTGGGGCATGCCGTAAATGGTGGTAGAGAAGCCGTTGGGGTAGCCCGCGTCTGCCAACAGCTGCTTGGCTTTAGCTACGTTATAAGGATAACCCTGGACGTCCGGATTAAAGCCCCACCGGTAGGAAACGTCCATCTGGTTGGTAGGCATCCACTGACCGTAGCCCATCGCCTGTGCGAAAGCCTTACTATCTACGGCATAGCAGGCTGCTTGCCGAACTTTTATGTTGGCCCAGGGGGAGTCCGGGTGCCTGCTATCGCCTTCCAGGCCGCCTAATAGCGAAATATCGCCGCTATAAAAATCATATTTTCCTGAATTTTCCAGTTCTTGAATGACCGCAGGTGACTGGGAGTAAATAGCATCTTGTTCGCCGGCTTTAAACGCAGCTCCAAGGGTTGCCTCGTCGTTGATAACGGTGAACACTATCTTATCTAGATATGGCTTGCCTGGCTGCCAGTAGCTGGGGTTCTTGGCAAAAACTATGCTAACGCCCTTCTGCCAGGATACGAACGTGAAAGGCCCTGTGCCGACCGGGTTCTGCTCCGCCCAGGTCCGGCGCTCTTTATCCGTGCTGCCATGGTTCTGATAGGACGTGGGAGACATCATCATGCCGCGGTTGCCGGCCAGGTTATAAAGTAGCATACCATCGGTATTCGAAAGATTGAGCTTGACGGTAGACGGGTCTATGACCTCGATTGATTTTACTGAGGCAAGCTCGGTGACGTTTGCCGACTTGCACTGGTCGAGGTTCCACTTAACAGCCGTTGCATCGAAAGTCGTGTCGTCATGGAATTTGACGCCCTGCCGGATGGTAAGCGTCAGGCTGAGATTGTCGCTTGCCCATTTCCAGGCTGTAGCCAGCCATGGCTGCGGCTCTCCGGCAGCATTCAGGATGAGAAGGTTTTCCAGGCAGATATCGCTGATAGGCGCCCAGCCGGTCACATACTGCTGCGTGGCCGGATAACCGATGGTCGGCATATCCTGGTCGTAACCAAAATTCAGCGTTCCGCCTTTCACAGGGGTTACGGTCGTTGCGGCGGGGGTGGTTGCTGTGACGGGTTTGGTCGTGGTTGCTTGTGTTGTCGTTGCCGGTGTCGTCGTCGTCGTCCCGCAGGCTATTGCCAGTATCGAGGCGATAACAACCAGCCCAATGGCAAGACAGATTGCTTTGACGAGAAGTCCCTTTTTCATTGTGTTCTCCTTTCTATGATTTGACTACTTGAATAATAGCCCTTTTTAATTGGATTGTCTAGCGTACTAAGACAGATAGAGGCCGAATAGCACTGTCACCCGGAACTTATTTATTATCTCTGGCATATATGCTTTTCGGCCCGGTGGAGAAATGGAAAATCGGCCGGTTTCGCTTTAGTGATGATGTAATTATCGGTTCTCATTTTGGCCGTTTCCTTTAGCCATGGTTCCGTCGTATTTCATCCCCGTTTTAACATAAGCGATGACTAATGTCAAATTTGGTAAAACGAAAGAGCCAGTGAATTTAGATATGGTAGAATTAGACCTTAAGTTCCAGCTCAGTTTTACATGATTTTGGCAAAACAATGATTTGTGCAGCTTGTGTCACGAAAAGATGTTTTAGTTAAAAGACAACACTATAACAAATTGTTAGATAGATTCCGGGCACTTTATCTAAGGGCCACTGGAGATAGGGTGACAATAGGCAGAACTTTTGA
>PLLL01000121.1 GCA_003141235.1 Dehalococcoidia bacterium | reverse complement strand
GCCTGGCCGGGGCGAAAATGAGTTCACCGAGAGAGTAGTCGGCGGGACCGTTCCCAGGAACTTCATCCCGGCTGTGGAAAAGGGTGTTATCGAAGCGTATCCGGAAGGTATACTGGCCGGTTTCCCCGTCATCGGCATCAGAACAACGCTTTATGACGGGAGCTTCCACCCGGTGGACTCCTCAGAAATATGTTTTAAAATTGCGGGAGCCGGCGCCTTCAGAAAAGGAATGACTGAAGGTCGTCCGATCCTTCTTGAACCGATTATGAATCTCAAGGTTACCATGCCCGGCGATCTTACCGGCGATATCATCAGCGACCTGAATACCAAGCGAGCCCGCGTGCTGGGGATGACCCCGCAGGGTGATGTTAATATCATCGAATCGCAGGCGCCGCTATCCGAAATTCAGCGCTACGCTATTGATTTAAAGTCGATGACTCAGGGAAGGGCGACCTATACTATGGAGTTCGACCACTACGAAGAAGTGCCTGCACAAATCACCCAGAAAATAGTGGCTGCCAAACAGGCTGAAAAAGCTGAAAAGAGCTAAAAACAACTATTTTTAAAGAAAGATATTTTTAAGAGGGGGCGAAGTCCCCCCTCTTTTTTATATAGGCGCGAAACCAGAATCAATTTCTAACTATGATATTATCGTCATCCCGACGAAAGTCGGAATACTGTGGTAGGGATAAGGGGTGTGGATTCTGGACATAGTTTATCCCGATTTCATCAGTGCTATAATGATACGTTTTATGTCGCTCTTATTTCCTGCTTCATAAAGACGACATAGCTTATAGCGAAGAAGACTACGCTCAGGCTTATCAGCCCGACGATATGCGGCCAGACAGACAACAGACTCTGTCCCAGGTTCAAAGGATTAGGTACCATGTAGGCTGCTTGCGCCGAGCTTATAACACCCAAACCCATTACTACCGGGTTTAGAAGGACATATAACGCCTCCTGGAACAGGTAGACGGGAGAAATCCTTAACAATGTTTCCTGTAGGTTCAATTGCTGAATTTGGACATTTATCGTTGCAGAACTATCAACCGGTACGAAAACCGATCCTAGGAACATCCATGCAAAGAATATAAGAAACAGTACAATCGGAATTAGTAGCGACCCCGCCGCCCTTCGGAATATCACCGAGCATAACATCGCTAGTCCCATCCAGAAAGCCCCGTAAACAATAGTGATAACAAAGTAGAAAAACAGCCGTATTATTTCCTCTGATGTCGGCGGCACACCAATCATCCTTAAACCATATCCGGCCACCAATAGAATTGCAGTACCAATCATCAGAGTTATTGTAATTAATCCGGCAATGAATTTCCCGTTGATTACGCCATCACGGTAAACCGGCTGGGACAGCAGTCGACTCATGGTGCGTCCTGTACGCTCGCTGTTGATAGCATCAAACCCCATGGCGATCCCAATAATCGGTACGATAATAGTAATAACCATAGCGAAATTTAAAAATGAGAGACCAGGAAAAGACGATGTGAATATAGCCAGAAACACAAAACCATTTTCAGTAATCGCCTGGCTCTGTTGCAGGGCAGTATGGATACCCTGCTGGACGGCATATAGACCCAAACCGCTGGCTAACAGCACCAGCAGGAACAGGACAAAAAACCTGACACTATTGAAACAATCGGCCAGTTCCTTACGTACAATTGCAAACATTATGTCAATCCTGGCTTTCCTTAAAATATTTCATGTAGACATCATCCAAAGAGAATTCTTTTACCTTTATTTGCACCAGCGGTATATTGCTTTGTACCACTATTTTGGCTATATCACCACGTAAATCAGTATCAGTGGTGATGCTCATATTATTTCCGCTGGCATCAACGTTCAACACTCCTTTTAGGCTTTTAATAACGTCCACCAGTGCTGCGCTTGGTGCGGCCGTCTCGACTTCGATAGTATATCTTCCTCCCCCAACCGTTTCCCTGCCCAACGAATCTATCGGGCCCTGTATCACCATCCTGCCCTTGACAAGTATGCCGATGCTGTGACACACCCTCTGCACCTGGTACAGCTGGTGTGAAGAGAGCATCACGGTACAGCCCATCTTAGGCAGTCCGGCAATGATGTCCAGAAGCTGGTTGATGCCGGCAGGGTCAAGGCCGGAAGTTGGCTCGTCAAGGATAACGAGCTTCGGCTCTTTTATTAACACATCGGCGATGCCCAGGCGCTGTCTCATACCACGGGAGAATTTTTTAGTGGCCACATTTTTCTGTTCGGTCAGACCTACCATCTCCAGCACCTGGTCGATGCGGCTTTTTGTCTCTGCCCGGCTGAGTTTATTCAGGTCGGCAATAAACTCCAGGTTTTCACAAGCGGTAAGGTCTTCATAAAAACCTACGGATTCCGGCAGGTAACCCGTGATGCGTTTTACCTTTAAAGGTTCACGGTTTGGGTTATATCCAAGCACCCGTACGATGCCTGAGGCCGGTTCGGTTAGTCCCAGCAGCATGAGTATCGTTGTCGTCTTGCCGGCGCCGTTTGGCCCGAGCAGGCCGAACACCTCGTTCTCCTTAACATGGAAATTAAGGTGGTCTACGACGGTGACCTTCCCATAGTTCTTGGTCAGGTCCTGCGTTTCAATAGCGAATTTATCGTTCATTTTTTATCGCCGGCCAAATCGCATGATAACTAAGAATAGACCCACCACCACAACTACAATTATTAACACGCCGATAAAACCCCAGATAGTAGGCGTATTCACCGTTACTCTGATATCCATTGTGTTGGCGGTTGCCTCTTTCCCGGATATACTGAGGGATATCATATAGTCACCGCTTACGGTCTTTGGCGGCGGCTTTATGTTGACATCTATGGTCTTCACATCAGAGGTGTTTAATGTGTCTAATTTATCCGGAGAGAACTTTATTTCCCATCCGTCCGGATGAGTGGAGGAAAATGTAATCGTATCGAGCGTAGCCGAACCTGTATTAGATATTTGTATTGAGTATATGTTGTCCTTTCCGGCCTGGGCGACGGTATTATAAAGCTGGTTTACAGGAACGACATATAACGCATACTTGGCGGTTATTCTAGCCACCAGTTCAATCGAACCGGTAACGTTACCGGAAGTTGCCTGTAAGAGTATTTTATAATCACCGGCGTCGGGTATGGGAGAGGAGGGTGGAGTAGCGACCAATGTTAGTTGTTTGCTCGTCCCCGAATAAGACGATTGAATGGTAATGGATGATATCTTTTTGCCCGTCTCATACTGCGGCTCAATATATACGTCCCAGCCTGAAGGTATTGAGGTTTTTAGGTCGAAGTTGCGGTCTATCTGTCCCGTGTAGTCTAAGTTTACGTTGAATGAAAAGGAGCCGGTTGCGATGGCATCCAGCCTTGTGTAGTCGGTAGAGAGCGTAATATTATCGGCCGGAACAGGTGCTGTATCTGTAGCCGTTACAGTATCGTCTGCTAAGGCAATAAAAGGCAAACAAAAAGTACACAGTACTATCACCAGAATAGTAAGAAGTGAAATATACCTCACCGTTTTCATTTTTCTAACACCTCGTAAAAACTAATTCTTATTTAATATTTCTTTAAATAATATATATTATTTCAAATATAATACGTACTACGATGCCAGCATTTCTTTTATCTTGGCGGTAAAGGCCGGAAGCACCTTTTTCCAGTCACCAACGACACCGAAACGCGCATAACGGAAAATGTTAGCTTCCTTATCTTTATTAATCGCCACAATAGTTTTCGAGCCGGAACAACCACTCATATGCTGGCTGGAACCGGAAATAGCTATCGCAATATAGAGCTCGGGCGCTATTATCTTGCCGGTCAGGCCTACCTGCACGGTATCCGGCATCCAGCCATTATCGCAGGGGGGTCGGCTGGCGCCTACCGCTCCCTTGAGCAGTTTTGCCAGTTCTTCGAGCTGTTTAAATCCTTCTGTTCCACCTATACCCCTACCACCGGACACTACTACCTGGGCGTCTTCAATCTTGATACCGGCTACTTCTTCAAGTACCCGGTTTATCACTTTAGTCCGGATATCAGCGGCCTGTAGTCCCGCGGGAATGTTAACGACTTCCCCTTTTCTCAACGAGTCCGGAACCGTAGCAACCATGGCCTTTGTGCGTATAGTGACCATCTGGGGATTAGTATCGGTGGTAAAAACCGCATGGGCGTTTCCGCCGTAAACAGGTTTGGTCTGTAAAAGACGTTTTGATTCCGGGTCAATAGCCAAATCGACACAGTCCATGGTCACCGCCGTCCCCAGTCTGAAAGCGAGTCTCGGGGCAAGGTCGCGCCCGATATCCGTCTGCCCCATGATAATTACGGCAGGCATTATCTGCTTGACTACTTTTTCCATGACGTTGACATAGGCATCTGCCTGGTAGTACTTGAGCAGAGGGTCATCAACCGCGTAGACTTTCGACGCGCCGTACATTATGGCCTGCGGGGCTACTCCAGCAATATTACTGCCGACCACTATGGCCGATAGGTCCTGACCCAATGCATCGGCCAGTCTCCTGCCGGCGCCGAGCCCTTCCGCAGCAATAGGCAAGAGCTTATCACCCTTAATTTCACAAAATACAGCGATTCCTCGATAATCAGCCATAACTATCTCCAATCATAAAACGGAATTGTTAAAAACTTGTTAATAATGTTTAAAATGCTTTGGCCTCTCTGAGCTTAAGCGCCAGGTTGGCCGCTAATTCTTCAGGTGTTTCTCCCGCGGCTAACTCACATTTTCCTTCATGGATCGGTTGGAACAGCCGGCTTATTTTTAGCCGCCGCCCGGCAGCGCCAATCTTCGATGTATCGATGCCGATATCCGCCGGTTTCCAGACGACCGGTTCAATTTTTTTTGCCGCCATAATACCTTTTATAGTAGGATAACGTGGCTCACCGATTTCATTGCTTACTGTCACCACTGCCGGTAAAGGTACCTCGACGATGTCATAGCCGCCGGAAGTTACCCTTTCTATTTTGGCCTTGCCGTCGGCAATTTCTATTTTACGCGCCAAGGTTACACAGGGCACCCCCAGAACTTCGGCTATGGCGGGTCCTGTCTGGCCGGCGTTGGTATCCGAGGCTTCACGACCGCACAGAATAAGATCATACTGGCCTATCTTTTTGACCGCCGCGGCCAGGGCTCCGGCCGTCGACCAACTGTCACCGGCGGTGAATGCTTCATCTTCCAGCAATACCAATGCATCGGCTCCCATAGCCAGAGGTTTTTTGACAACTTCTCGCATGAGTCCGCTGCCCAGGCTTAATACGGTCACTTTACCACCCTTGGCTTCTTTGATTTTCAATGAAGCTTCCACCGCGTATTCACCGTACGGGTCTAAGACCGGCGGCGCGCCCTTCATCTCAGCTTTATTGTTGGCAGCATCGATTTTAAAGCTGCTGGGTGGGGCTTCAGGGTCGATAACCTGCTTGACGCAAACGATTATATTCATCTTAAATACCTTCCGGAGATTTTTGATAACTGTCTATACGTGAAGTCCAGAATAATTTATCAAATTTTCTGTCCCTATGTCAAACACAGGCTCACTATCCGCTCTATTCCGGACAAATCATAATTTAGTTTTACCAATGCTCGTGGAAACATTTTATTTAATAATACGGTAACGCACTCTGCCTGTCCCTGCCCTATTTCCATGAGCAGGCATCCTTTTGGTTTAAGCTTTTCACCAGCGTGGTTGCAAATAGTTCGAATCACATCCAGCCCGTCTTCTCCCCCGTTTAGCGCCAGCGACGGCTCGAAGCCTAAAGTCATTTGCTCCTTCAAATCAGATGTTTTAACATACGGTAGGTTGGCGATGATCATGTCGACCGGTTCCATTAAAGGTTCCAGCAAATCTCCCTGTAAAAGTAGTACTTTATCTGTTATTTTATATTTCTGGCAGTTTTTCGCAGCGACATCCAGCGCCGGGGCCGAAATATCTACAGCGTAAATAATAACCCCTGGAAGGTTCACTGCGAGGCTGACCGCGATAGCGCCGCTACCGGTGCCGATATCAGCTATTGTTGTTATTTTCCGTTTCCCGGCCAGCTCAATGGCTTTTTCTACCAGCAGTTCGCTCTCCGGTCTGGGAATAAGGACACGGCAGTCAACGATGAAGTCCAACCCGTAGAACTCGCGGTGACCGGTAATATAGGCTGTCGGCTCACCACTCAGTCGACGCTCTAACGCCTTTTCCAGAGCCTTCTCCTGTTCAGAATCGAGCGTAAACTCAAGCTGTGAAAACAGCTGGGCGCGGTTTATTCCCAGCACGTATCTTAAGAGAATTTCGCCTTCCAGCGAGGCGTCTTCGATTTTCTTATCCCGTAAAACTTCACGGGCATTTTCTAACGCCTGTCTGAGGTTCACACCGTCTGTCCCTCGATCAGCCGGGCTTGTTCTGTAGTAGCCAGAGCATCAATAAGCTCGTCAAGCGACCCATCCATAATTTTGGGCAAGTTGTGGAAGGAAACATCAACACGATGGTCCGAAATACGGTCCTGGGGATAATTATAGGTTCTTATCTTCTCAGCGCGCTCGCCCGTGCCTACCTGGGAGCGCCGGTCTGAAGTAATCGCCTCTTCCTGTTTTCGCCTTTCGGCATCCAGCAGGCGGGTGCGCAGCACCGAAAAGGCTTTAATCTTATTCTGGAGCTGAGAGCGTTCATCCTGGCAGACGACCACCATCCCGGTAGGCAGGTGCGTTATGCGGATGGCCGAAGACACTTTATTCACGTTCTGACCACCGGCGCCGCCGCTGTGAAAAATATCTATCCTTAAATCATCCGTATTGATATCGATGTCTATTTCTTCAGCTTTAGGCAGGACGGCTACCGTAGCCGTGGATGTGTGTATCCTCCCTGAAGCTTCAGTTACCGGCACACGCTGGACGCGGTGAACACCCCTTTCGTACTTCAGGCGGCTGAAAGCCCCCCTGCCTTTGATTTCAAAGATTATCTCTTTAAGACCGCCGCCGCCGCTTTCGCTCATACTGATAACATCAATTTTCCAGCCCCGGCCCTGTGCATACCGGCTGTACATACGGTAAAGGTCAGAGGCAAAGATAGCAGCTTCATCACCGCCGGTACCCGCCCTTATCTCTACGATGATGTCTTTCTCATCATTGGGATCCTTTGGCAACAGAGCCAGTTTTATTTCTTCGTTCAGTTGATCAAGTTTCTTTTCCAGAGACCCTATTTCCTGCCTGGCGAGGGCGGTCATTTCTTCGTCCAGTTTATCATTCAGCATGGCTCTAGTCTCATCTAGGGATTTCTGGGCAGCTTTATACTTCCGGTATGTTTTTACCGTATTTTCAATGGCGGCTCTTTCCTTGGCCAACGCCTGCAGCCGGCTTAGATTAGTCGCCACTTCAGGTTTAGCCAGCTCCCGGTCTATCTCCTGAAAACGTTTTTCAATTTTTTCCAGTTGTACCATCATTTGACATTATTCTCCACCAAGATTATAGCACAGCGTTACATATCGCTTAAAGCTGTAAATAATTGACATGTTACGCCATTTTAGCGTATAATAAAATTTGTCTATTCACTCCGCCGGATGTACGCGCATCCATCCAATTTCATTACTCAATATCTATTAGTTTATCAATACATTACAAAGAGATTTAGAAGGAGCGGAATTATGACCATCACGGAAATGCTTGCCAGAAATGCCCGCTTATATCCCAATTCCCCCGCTTTGATTGAAATAACTCCCAGTAAGAACCTGAGAAGGGTGATTACCTGGAAAGAGTTTGACAATAACGCCAACCGTTTCGCTAATGCGCTCATTACCAGAGGCGTTAAAAAAGGTGATGTTGTTGTCCACCTGATGATGAACTCGATTAAGTGGCTCGAAGCTTACTTCGGGATACTTAAAACAGGAGCGATGGCGGCACCGCTCAATTTCAGGTTCATAGGTCGTCAGATAAAATACTGCGTTGACATCGCCGAACCGAAAGTCATGGTTTTAGACCAGGATTTCGTCGATCGCATCGAGCCTATCCGTAAAGAAATGCCGACAATTAAAAAGTATATTTTCGTGGGCGATAAACTGCCCAAAGGCATGGAGGCTTATGACGAAGTAATAGCAAAGGCCTCACCTGCAGCACCTAAAATCGTACTGAGCGGTGAAGATGAAGCCGGTTTATATTTTACTTCCGGTACCACCGGCGACCCGAAAGCTACACTTCTCTGTCACCGCAACCTGGAACATGTCGCCGTCAATGAGAACTTTTCTCACAGGGAAAAGCGCAACGATTGTTTCCTTCTTCTTCCACCCCTTTATCATACCGGTGGTAAAATGCATTGGTTCGGCAGCTTTATTGCCGGCGCCCGGGCGGTAATTACCACCGGCGGTGAAAGAGTCACCGCCAAGATGATCATAGAAACAATCGCTAAAGAAAAAGTTACGATATGTATGCTACTGGTGTCCTGGTTGCAGGACATCGTTACCGCCATTGACAGAGGCGAGATAAAACTTTCCGAATATAATACCAGCTCTCTACGCCTGGCACACTCCGGCGCACAACCTATTCCGTCGGTGCTCGTCAAACGTTTCCTGAAATACTTCCCAAAGATAGATTATGATGAGAACTACGGCCTTACCGAATCAGCCGGGCCTTGTATGCACCTGGGACTGGAAAATCTCCATAAACTCGGTTCCTTCGGATATCCCCGTATCAATGTGGATGCCCGCGTCGTTGACGATAAAGACAAAGACGTAGCTCCCGGGGTTGTCGGCGAGATGATAATTCGCGGCAATAACGTGATGAAATGTTATTACAAGAACCCGGAAAAAACCGCCGAAACTCTTAAGGACGGCTGGCTTCATACCGGCGACCTTGTCAAGCAGGACGAGGAAGGCTTTATCTCCTACGTAGACAGGAAGAAAGACCTAATTATCAGCGGAGGCGAGAACATCTACCCGGTTGATCTGGAGTCCGTCCTCATCGGTCAGCCCAACGTTAAAGATGTCGCCATCATCGGCGTCCCAGACGAAAGGTACGGCGAGGTGGTCGCTGCTGTTATCCAACCCAAAGAAGGCGCTACCGTTACCGAGGCAGATATGAAGGCTTACTATGAGCCGATGATTCCCAAGTATGCCTGGCCCAGAGTCATCTTCTTCGGTGATATACCGCGTAATCCCACTGGCAAGATTGAAAAACTCAAGCTTAGAGAAAAATATGCTAACGTAAAGTTGAACCCCCAAGGCTAGCATTAGCGCTATAAATACCAAAAATATAATAACGGCGTTGCCCGGTTTTCAGGGTGGTGCCGTTAATTCCGGTCTTTAATTTTATACAGAATATCTGTATAATAGTAATAATCATGTTCACCAGATACTTGAATCACACCGAGCAGGGATATTCTATATCTCTGCTCTATTTTTTTAAATTTCCAAATTAGCCGGGCGGGTTGTCTCCGTTATAATTATTCCGACCTGCCGGGTGATATAACTGAAAATATATAGTGTGGAAATCTAGAAAAGGAGAAAATGTTACCAGGAATTTTTTGGATTGTACCTATTGCAGGTGTCTTAACAGTTGTTTTTGCCATATTACTTGCCATGAACGTCATGAAACGCCCCACGGGAACGCCTAAAATGAAAGAAATCGGTGACATCATCTTTCAGGGCGCCTGGGCGTTCCTCAAGCGCCAGTACAGCACCATTGCCATGTATTCGGTGGCTATAGCCATCATCATCGGTGTGCTTGTCGGTATACTGGGTGGAACCGAAGTACAAGGGATGAGCAATTTTTCAATAGGCTGGCATACTTCTGTAGCCTTCCTCGTCGGTGCTATCTGCTCCGGTCTGGCAGGTTTCATTGGCATGTACATCGCCGTGAAATCTAACGTCCGCTGCGCTGCTGCCGCGCAGAAAAGCCTTTCAGACGCAGTCAACGTTGCCCTTCGCGGCGGGGCTGTATCCGGGTTTCTTATCACCGCTCTGAGCCTCATTGGCGTTACCGTTATCTTCTTCGCCTATGGAGGTAACAACAGTCCTGAAATCACGCCGTATATTATCGTCGGTTTCGGTTTCGGCGCCAGCTTTGTCGCCCTGTTTGCCCAGTTGGGCGGCGGCATCTATACCAAGGCCGCCGATGTGGGCGCTGACCTCGTTGGTAAAGTCGAGGCAGGTATCCCGGAAGACGACCCGCGTAACCCTGCTGTCATTGCCGACCTCGTCGGTGATAATGTCGGTGACTGCGCAGGCCGTGGCGCCGACCTTTTTGAATCAACTGCTGCCGAGAACATCGGCGCGATGATTCTGGGTGTTGCCGCTTATCTTGCTACTAAAAACATCGCCTGGATTTTGTTCCCGCTCTGCGTACGCGGTTTCGGCATGATTGCCAGCATGATTGGTCTGCTTTGCGTTAAAGCCAAAGAGAATGAGAATGCCATGAGCGCCCTCAACCGTGGTTACTTTGTAGCTATCGCCTTCTCTGTAATTGGCCTGGCCATTACCGTTCGCGTCATGCTTAACAACTGGTGGCTTTTCGGAGCCGGCATGGTCGGTATAGTCGCCAGTATCGTTATCATCTTTGTTACCCAATACTATACCGAATGGCGCTTCAGTCCGGTACGCTCAATTGCCGAAGCCTCTAAAACCGGCCCCGCAACCAATATCATTATGGGTATGTCAGTAGGTTTTTCGACAACTTTTGCCACCGCTCTCATTATTGGCGTCTCCCTGCTACTTTCCTACTGGTTAGGCACACAGAGCGGAGTCCAGGGCGCCGGGGCTTTCGGCACGGCCGTCGCGACGATGGGTATGCTGATGACCTGCCCCTACGTGCTATCAATGGATACCTTCGGCCCGATTACTGATAACGCCAATGGAATCAATGAAATGGCCGGCGCCGGAGAAGAAGTCCGTAAAATAACCGATAGGCTGGATGCCGTCGGTAATACCACCAAAGCTCTGACCAAGGGTTATGCCATGGTCTCCGCCGGTCTCGCCGCCTTCCTGCTCTTCCAGGCCTACATCGACCGTGTGAACTTCCTGCGGCCCGGTAACCCCCTGACTTCAGTAAACATCGCCAAAATTGAAGTGTTCGTCGGCGCTCTGCTGGCTGCTATGATTGTCTTCCTTTTCAGCGCCTGGGCCATTAAGGCTGTCGGCAAGACCGCTTCGAAAATCATCGAGGAAGTTCGCCGCCAGTTCCGTGCTGACCCTGAGATTCTTAATCCCAAGGACCCGGCCAATCCCCACAAGCCGGACTACGCCAAGTGTGTTGATATCACCACCCGCGCCGGTCTGCGTGAAATGATTGCTCCGGGACTTCTGCCTGTACTTGGCCCGATTGTCATCGGCGTAGGTTTTAAATACCTTGGTAAAATCCCCGCCTTTAGTTCGATGCACATCGATGCCGCGATGGTCATAGCTGCGGTGCTGATGGTCGGCACCATCGTCGGTATTTTGATGGCGTCCTTCATGAACAACGGCGGCGGAGCCTGGGACAATGCCAAGAAGATGATCGAGGACGGACAACTCAAGGACGAAAACGGCGCTGTTCTGGGTAAAAAGTCATTTGCCCATCAGGCTGCCGTAGTCGGCGATACTCTCGGCGATCCGCTTAAAGATACTGCCGGCCCTTCCCTGCACGTACTTGTAAAACTGCTGGCCACCATCACGCTGGTGATGTGCCCGCTGTTCATCGGCTAATCTTTATCGTAATAGAATAGAAAAGGGGCATGGCTCTTGAGGTCATGCCCCTTTCTTTATATAATAAACGGTATAGTAAGGAGGACACTTCCATGCCGATGTCAAAGTCTTTCCAGGAACGCTTGTTCCCTGCGCTGCCGAAGATAATCGAGTATTTTGGGACGCCTTTTCATATATTCGACGAGCAGGGAATCATTGATACGGGTGAAGTATTAAAGCGTAATTTCAAGGATGTTATCGGTTTCCGTGAGTATTACGCGGTGAAGGCTTTACCTAACCCTACTATCCTTAAAATCATGCGCAAACTGGGTTTCGGGCTCGATTGCAGTTCCGCGTCTGAACTTACGCTGGGGCGCCTTAACGGATTTCACGGTGAAGATATCATGTTTTCTTCTAACGATACTTCAACGGAACTCTTTAATATTGCTATGGCCGACGGCGGCTGTATCTTGAACCTCGACGATATTTCCATGATTGATAAAGTCCCAGAATTCCCGAAGCTTATTTGCTTCAGGTACAACCCCGGCGAAAGACGTACCGGCAACCAGATAATCGGGATTCCGGTGGAGGCTAAATATGGATTGCGCCATGACCAGATTGTTGATGGATACAGAATGGCGATAAAGCGCGGTGCAAAACGCTTCGGCCTGCATACGATGATAGTTTCCAATGAAAGAAATTACCTCTACATGGTGGAGACCGTCCGCATGCTGATAGAAGTCATGGAAATGGTTTCCCAGGCATTGGGCATAAAGTTCGAGTTTTTCAACATCAGCGGCGGTGTCGGCATTCCTTACCGGCCTGAAGACCGGCCTTTCGACATGCCTGCTTTGGCTAAAGAAGCTAAAAAACTTATTGACGGTTTTCAACATAAATACGGGTATTCGCCCAAGCTATTTACAGAATGTGGCCGCTACATGACCGGCCCGCACGGCGCTCTGGTAATGACAGCCATCAATCGGATGAGCAAGTACCGCGAATATGTCGGCGTTAATGCTGCCACGATGTCGGCCAATCCCAGACCAGCGATGTATGAAACGGCCTACCATCATATCACCGTGCTCGACCCTGCCGGTAATCCGCGGCGCGGTAACGAGGAGACAGTAGACGTCGTCGGGCCGTTATGCGAGAACAATGATAAGTTTGCCAAACAGAGGCTTTTGCCTAAAGTAGAAATCGGGGATATCATCGTCCAGCATGATACAGGCGCACACAGTCCGGCGATGGGCGGTAATTATAACGGGTGGACGCGCCCTCAGGAGCTGCTTTTACACACTGATGGGAGCGTGGAATTGATAAGACGGGCCGAGACGATGGATGACCTCTTTGCGACCTTTAACTTCAAGCCAAAGGTTCTGAAAAAGCCTTAATTGATTCGTTATTCGTTTTTATTTAAATATTTTTATTTTTTTCTCAGGCTCAGGTCGTAGCTGATTATTCGTTATTCGTTGTTTCGTTTTATGTTAAGTTTGCTTCAATTTTCGGGTGTTTTTAGCGTTATGTTAATTAGTTTTTGAATACCGATTATTTTATTACCGACCAATAATCACTGATTCTTGCATCATCAACTGTACACCAAAAACCATTAACTTGCCAGCGAATATTGTCGTTCTTTTTTGCAACTTATCGTTGCATAGGGTGCCTAAATGGTATAAAATTGCCCCAAATGCTAAGGGGGGCAATAAATGGACACGAGCGAAATACTAGCTTTAGCTGGAGTAATTGGAGCGATTATTATAGTGGTGATACAACAAATGTACCCTTCATTGCCTAAGTATATTGGGTGGCCTATAGTTGGTCTTCTAGTAATAATATCAATACTGATGATTTCTCCTTCTCATATTAGCATGGGATGGGAAATTATCATTATTCTAGTTATTGTATCTATAACGGGCGGACTAGCGGTCTATTACGGGCGGGAAGGGAAAAAGGATATTAATTCAAAGATAAAATCAGATATATCTACAAATTTACATACTCAAAGAGAAAAAGCTCAACATATCCATAAAAATATAATGGAATTATTCGTTCTCATGGAGGATACAAAAAATGAGCTTTCTAACAAAGATAATTGGCTTCAAAATACCAAAATAATAGACCTCTTGAGCAAACTACAGACAGAATTAAACAATCTAGGATATCTGATTAATAAAAGTGAATACGATAGATGGATTGAAGCTGTAATGGTACATCAATCAAAAATGTTGCAGTTTCATATGATAGACCGTGACACTCTTAGTGAATGGGGGCGTACACGGATAAATAACAAACTAAGAACCTGGATAAACAAAATAAAGGGGTAAGGGTTGAGCGGATAGATTCTCACGGTCGCTACGCTCCCTAAGAATGACAATTAACTCTATTATCTTAAGAAGGGATTGGCGCGCTTTTCGGTGGTGATGAGCGTATCCGGGCCGTGGCCGGGGTGGACGATAGTTTCCAGAGGCAATGTAAGAAGCTTGGTTTTAATTCCATTTATCAGTGCGTTGCCGTCGCCGTCAACTAAATCATATCTGCCGATGCCGTAGTTGAAGAGGGTATCTCCGGTAAAGACATGCCCCTCCCCCACAATGCTGATGCCGCAGGGCGTATGGCCGGGAGTATGCAGGACAGAGAAATGCAAGTCGCCGATATCTATTTTATCGCCTTCTTTGAGAATGCGGTCGGGATAAGGGGCAGCCTCGTAAGGCGGTTCATAGATATAGCTGGGCGATTGCGGCAGGTATTTGGCCATTTCAGCATGAGCAGCAACATCGGCGCCCGTAGCGGCTTTAACCTGCGCCGCCGCGCCGACATGGTCCGGGTGGCGATGGGTCAAAACAATGAGCTTTATCTTGAGGCCCAGCTTTTCAACGACGCGTAGAATCTCTTTGGCGTCAGCGCCGGGGTCGATAATCATACCTTCTTTAGTCTTTTCCGAGCCGATGATATAGCAGTTGCTGGCAATCTGCCCGACGACGAGCTTTCTGAGTATCAAAGTGGCCCTCCTGTAATATTTATAGTATATAAGCACCAAGCAACAACTGACAAGTATCAAGTAACAAGGAAGTATGAGATAAGTAAAAAGGGGAACAGGTCAAGGGGAGATGGAATAGGGAAAAGGACATCAAAGGTTAATCACCAAGAACAATTATGTTCGTATTTCATCAGCCTAGTCATGTACTTGCGCTATTTTTGCACTATGCGTTAAACTGTTAAAGAGACATCACAGCGTATTCAGACAGGCAGGAAATATATTGGCTGATATTCGACCGTTTAACGGTATACACTACAACCCTGCGCTGGTGAAAGACTTCGCAAAAGTCATTTGCCCCCCTTACGACATTATCCCCCCCCAGATGCAGCTTGAGCTTTACGGACGCAATGAGTTTAATTTTATCCGCATCGAGCACGGGCGTGAGCTTCCGAACGATAAAGATACGGATAATAAATACACCCGCGCCGCGGCCACACTGGAGCAATGGCTGGAGGAGCAAATCCTCGTGGCTGATGCTGTCCCGTGCATCTATGTTGACGACCACCAGTTCAAGCACCAGGGTAAAACCTGGCACCGCCGGGGCATCGCCTGCCGGGTCAAGCTGGAAGAATGGGACAAGATGATTGTCCGCCCGCATGAAGGCACATTATCGCGCCCCAAAGGCGACCGCTTGAGCCTGCTATGGGCGCTTAAGGCCGATACCAGCCCTATCATGGCCCTTTATGAAGACCATAACAAACGCATAGCTGCGGCGCTGGATGCCGGGTCACGCGGTAAACCTACGTTCTCCGTCAATAACGTCGACGGCGAAAGCCACCGTATATGGGCTATCTCCGATGAAAATATTATCCGTCAATTTAGCAGTTCTCTCGCCAACCAGCCGCTCTATATCGCCGACGGGCACCACCGCTATGAAAGCGCCCTGAATTATCAACGTGAAAAAAGGACTTCAGTTAAAGCGGCGCCGGGAAACCAGCCATTCGATTTTGTCATGATGACGCTGATAGACTTTGCCGATACCGGTCTTGTTATCCTGCCGGCGCACCGTCTGGTAAGAGGCATTTCACAGCCTTCTCTGGACAGTCTACTGACCAGCCTGCATACGATTTTTAAGGTCGAGGAACTACCGTCCGAAAAAGTCTCCGGGCAGGCGCAAATTGACGAATTAATTGCGGGAAATACCGGCGAAGTAAAACTGCTAATGTGCGGCCCGGGGAAAGAGCATTTCTTCCGTTTAACCTTAACTGATTTTACCCCCATAAAATCGATGATTCCGCATTTCCATTCCGAGCTGTATCAGACGCTGGATGTCAGCATCGTCGACCACGTTATTCTAGAGGAACTTCTAGGGTTGACCCATGAAGCGGCAGGCACTTATATCGATTACACTAACGACGCCCCGGAAGCTATCAAACGCGTCCGGGAGCAGGAATACCAGCTGGCCATCATCGTCAACCCGGTTAAGCCCCAGGCCATCAAGTCCATCGCCGATAGCGGCGACCGCATGCCCCGGAAATCGACCTATTTTTATCCTAAAGTGCCGGCGGGGTTAACGCTTTACAGGCTGGAATAACCTATCTGCGCTAGAGTGATATTCCAAAATCTCCCTCTTTTCCCTCTTTACGAAAGAGGGACGTCAATACCCCAAAGGTAGTGAAAATTAATAATTACCCCTCACCTAAGTCCTCTCCCATCAAGGGAGAGGGAATCGTGGTAAAAGCGAGATATTCACGGTAGCTTCGCTCCCTCAGAATGACAGACCTACTCCTTTCACGTTTGACGCCTATCTGGGCTTATGGGTATAATAAAGTAACTGATTGGACTATTCCGGCAGACTCACTTTTCCACATCAGCCACTATTTCCAGTCTTAGAGGAGCAGAGGCGTGCAGGTTGAGGAAGAGCTAGCCAGTTTTTCACCAGATAGAGATACGATGCTGACCATCGGCGTCTTTGACGGTGTGCATCTGGGTCACCGGCGGCTGATTGCCGAGCTTATCCGACAGACCCGGCAGAAGAATCTGCTGGCCGGCGTCGTCACTTTCCGCCAACATCCTGAAGACCTTTTTTCCACGGGGAAAAGACTTCCTTTCCTGACCGATATCAAGACCAGGACTAAACTCCTTAAAGAAGAGGGTGTCGATTTTATCGTCACGCTATCTTTCAATAAAGAACTGGCCGGCTTAAGCGCGCGTCAGTTCATCAATCTTTTGCAGCAACACCTCCGGATGCGGGGACTGGTTATCGGCTCGGACTTCGCCCTGGGTAAAGGCAGAGAAGGCGACACCGGCGCTATACAGCGTCTGGGAAAAGAGATAGGGCTCAGCGTCACCGTGGTACCGCCGCTGGAGATTAACGGTGAAGTGGTCAGCAGCACCATACTAAGGAAAGCTCTGGCTGCCGGAAATATTAATAAAGTGCATGAGCTTACAGGCCGCCCTTACAGCCTCCACGGTAAAGTAGTGGAAGGGGCCGGAAGGGGCGAGGGGCTTGGTTTCCCGACAGCTAATATGGATGTAAAGTCCGGGCAGGCCCTCCCTCCGGATGGCGTCTACGTTGGCTTGACCCGCGCTAACGGTAAAATCTACCAGTCGATGACAAATATCGGGCGGAATCCCACCTTTGGCGATGCGGAGCGTACTGTAGAATCCTACCTTGTCGATTATCATGGCGACCTTTACGGTAAGGAAGTACATCTCGACATCGTTACGCGTCTCCGTGATGAGAAGAAGTTCGACAGCGCCTCGGAGCTTAAAAAACAAATATTTCAAGATATTGTGCAGGGAAAAACCATACTTGATTCGATAGGTGTAAAATAGACATGAAAACTATAAATAAATCTCCCAATAGCAAGGACATGAACTACCTGCTCAAACGGGCGGTGGCAGAGATTATCTCGGAAACCGAGCTGGTGCAACTGCTCCAATCCGGGAAAACGCTGCGCATCAAAGAAGGCCTGGACCCCAGCTCCCCTGATATTCACGTGGGTCATATGGCCAGCCTGCGTAAAATGCGCCAGTTTCAAGATCTTGGGCATAAAATCGTCATCATTGTGGGCGACTGGACGGCACAGATAGGCGACCCTACCGGCAGGTCAGTAACCCGCCCGATGCTGACAGCGGAGCAGGTCAAAGCCAACGCCGAGACTTATTTAAAACAGTTCTTTAAAATTGTAGATAAAGAGAAGACCGAAGTGAGATTTCAGAGCGAGTGGTTCGGTAAGTTCGACCTTGCTAACGTATTACGTTTGACCAGCAAGTTCACCGTCGCCCAGTTCCTGGCGCGTGAAGACTTTAATAAAAGGTTTAATGAGCAAAAACCGATTGCTATTACCGAGCTGCTATATCCGTTAATGCAGGCGTATGATTCTGTTGCCGTGCAGGCTGATGTTGAATTAGGCGGCACCGACCAGAAGTTTAACTTCCTGGTCGGCAGGGAACTGCAATCCATGATGGGACAGCACCCGCAGCAGTGTTTTATGGTTCCACTACTGGTGGGAACCGACGGCGTCCAAAAAATGAGTAAAAGTCTGGGGAACTATATCGGTATAGCCGAGGCGCCGGAGACAATTTACGGCAAGACGATGTCCATCCGTGACAACCTTATCATGCAGTACTTCGAGCTGGTTACCGACGTGCCGGAAGAAGAACTGTCAGAATTTAAGAAACACCTTGAGAACAATACGGAAAATCCCATGGCGTTGAAAAAAAGACTGGCCAGAGAAATCGTAACCCAGCTTTACGGCGCGAAGGAAGCGCAGGAAGCCGGGGAGTATTTTATCAAGACTGTCCAGAAAAAAGAGACCCCGGACGAGATTAAAGAGTTTAAAATAAATGCCGACGCTACTATCGGCCGCCTGCTGGTAGATGCCGGTCTGGCCGCCAGCCGCAGTGAAGCTAACCGTCTCATCCTGCAAGGCGCGGTCAGCATTGACGGGGTGAAGATTATTGACATTAATCAACATATCGGGAAAAATGTTATTATTAAAGCAGGCAAGCGGCGTTATCTGAAAACCATATAGTGTTATTTAAATTACGAAACCTATCCCCCTACCCCTTCCCTTAATAAGGGAAGGGGTGAGTGGATTGGAGGATGAGCTTGCCTACTGAAATGTTGAGCTTAATTTACGACGAAGGGCAACATAAAAGGTTTCGTGCTGGCGGTTTGGCGCATGAATGGCGTGAGAGATACCCGATGTTGTTTGATAACCAAGACCTGAAAATTGCTTTGTACCGACCGAGCTATCACTTCTTTGAGTGGCTCACGGCCATCATTTTATATGAGAGTATGGGATGGCTTAGCCTTGTTGAGCAATACGAGTTCAAGAGCCATAGGACAAAGCAGGCAAAGCTAACTGCGCTTGTTTCTCACGGGGGAATGTCCCAAGATATGCTCAAACTGATTCTGAAACATGAAGACTATGGGAATACTCAATGTCCAGACCTGTTAGTATTTGCACCAGATTATTCGCAATGGTTTTTCTGCGAGGCCAAAGGCCCCAGAGACTCGTTTAGTGAAAACCAACTTAAATTTTTTAAGGAGTTAGAGACAACGAGTGATTCTCAATTGCGTGTGGTCAGATTTAAACATAACCCACAAAAGTCCTAAAGGTGATAATTCCGTAAATAAAAATATATAGGAGGAGAAAAGTATGGCACAACTACGTATCCCGGGACCCACTCCATGCCCGCCTGAGATCCTAAAGGCGATGGCACGCCAGATGATTAATCACCGCGGGGCGGAATACCACGAGATGATTAACGACGTGACGGCGAAAATGAAACAGGTCTTTCAGACCAAGAATGACCTTTATTTATTAACCGGCTCGGGTACGGGCGGCCTTGAGGCCGCTGTTGTCAACATGCTCTCCCCTAAAGATAAAGTGCTTTCAGTATCCATCGGCGTTTTCGGCGACCGCTGGGCGACTATCGCCAAGACATTCGGCGCCGAGGTTGTCAATTGTAAATTCGAATGGGGCACGGCGGCTGACCCTGCGGTAGTCAAGAAAGCGATCAAGGACAATCCAGATATTAAAGCAGTACTGGTAACCCATAACGAGACCTCTACCGGCGTTACCAACGACCTGGGAGCTATTGCCAAGGTGGTTAAAGAGGCCGGCAAGCTGCTGCTTGTCGACGCCATCAGCAGTATGTCATCTATCGACCTGCCGGTGGATAAATGGGGTTGCGACGTCGTCGTCACAGGCTCGCAGAAAGGCTGGATGGTACCGCCCGGCATGGCAATGGTCAGCGTCAGCGCGGAAGCGTGGAAAGCGTTTGAACAGGCCAAGATACCCCGTTTCTACTGGGACTTCGGCAAGGCCAAGAGCTACCTGGAAAAGGGCGAGAACCCCTGGACGCCGGCGATTTCTATCGTCTACGCTTTTTCCGTAGCAATGGATATGATTCTGAAAGAGGGTATCCAGAGCGTCTTCGCCCGGCATGCCCATATCGGCCAGATGACACGGGACGGCATTAAAGCGCTGGGTTTACCCCTTTTCGCCGAGGCAAAGCACGCCTCGAACACTGTCACTGCGGTGGGTATACCTGTGGGTCTGGATGGTAAAAAGTTCCGCCAGCTTCTACAGTCCGAGTACGGGATTGTCATTGTCGGCGGCCAACAGACTCTCGATGGCAAGATAATGCGTATCGGTCATATGGGACTGGTGAGTGAAAAGGATATTAAAGATCTTTTAGCGGCGATGAAGGCTACCCTGCCTAAAGCCGGCTTTAAAGGCTAGAAAATAGAGTTTAGTTGTCATTGCGAGGTGTCCTTCGACAAGCTCAGGGTGAGCGGGATTAGAGAGGCGCGCATGGTGAGCCAATTGAACTATGAGATTGCTTCGTCCCGATAAAATCGGGATCTCGCAATGACAGAGTTTTACCCCTCACTCTAATCTCTCCCACAAGGGGAGAGAAGATACGGAGGGGACAAACCTACTCGCTATCTCGCAATGACGTTATAAGAAGGAAAATAATATGGCAGATAAAAAGAAAAGAGTATTGATTACCGATTCCATTTCCGAGGAAGGCATAGAAATATTGCGTCAAGAGGCCGACGTAGATATAAAGGTCGGTTTAAAGCCTGAAGAGATAATCGCCTGTATCGGTGATTATGACGCCCTGATGGTGCGCAGCCAGACCAAGGTCACAGCCGATATTATCAATGCCGGTAAAAAGCTGCAGGTAATCGCCCGGGCGGGCGTGGGCATCGATAATGTGGACGTTAAAGCGGCGACACAATGCGGCGTGGTGGTAGTTAATGCGCCCACAGGCAATACCGTCTCCGCCGCCGAACATTCTGTCGCACTAATGCTGGCGCTGGCCCGTAATATCCCGCAGGCATGCGCCCTACTCAAGACCGGTGTCTGGAAGCGCGAGAAATTCACCGGCACAGAGCTGCGCGGCAAGACACTGGGCATCGT
>PLLL01000033.1 GCA_003141235.1 Dehalococcoidia bacterium | reverse complement strand
TCCGGCAAGGACCCCACCAAGGTCGACCGCTCGGCGTCCTACATGGCGCGCTATATCGCTAAAAACGTGGTCGCCGCGGGCCTGGCCGACCGCCTCGAAATGCAGGTGGCCTATGTCATCGGCAAGGCGCACCCGCTTTCTGTCTCTATCGAGACTTTCGATACCGGCAAGGTGGAGAACAAGGTTATCGAAAATCTAATTCAAAAGCATTTCGACCTGCGTCCCGGCGCAATTATAGATACCCTCAACCTGCGCCGTCCCATCTACCGCCAGACGGCTGCTTATGGTCACTTTGGCCGCCCTGACCTCGACCTGCCCTGGGAAAAGACGGATAAAGCCGATATCCTGCGGAAAGAGGGACTGGGGAAGTAGGAGATTTGATATAAAACTGTCATTCTGAGGGAGAGCAGCGACCGAAGAATCTCAGGGCGGGAGGGCATGAGAGACGATGTGCCTCCCCCAACCGAGATCCTTCGCTTCGCTCAGGATGACAGTGGGAATATTGGGAAAAGACGGATAAGGCCGCCATCCTGCGGAAAGAGGGACTGGGGAAGTAATAAACGGAAGCTAAAAGGTGACAATTTATGGAGCTGTGGGTAACAGTTGTAGTAGCAGTAATAGTGGCTCTTTCAACACTTGGCGCAACATTGCTACAGAATAGGTTTTCCTCTAAGCGTTTTGAAAAAGAGCTGGAGAGGCAACGAGAGATAGATTCTCACCAGTGGCGACGTAAGGTAAAGAGCGAGCCGCTAATTCAGTTAAGAAAAGAATTGACGATAATGGCATATAAATATCGCAATTCAATAAGGAATATTCACAAGTGTTCTCCAAAATTCGATGACAGGCGGCCAACACCTGAGCAAATTGTCATTTTAAAGGAAATGGATGATTATGCAGTTAGTGAGAAATTCCTACAAGCGGTATATGTACAACATGATACAGATTTGATTACTGCGGTTGAACAGCTTCGAGATAGTTTTATAGAATTATCAGAATCTGCAAGTTTATATGATCGTTTACCTGCCGAAGAGCGTGACGAACACGAAGAACTCTTTGAAAAGATTGAGAAACAAATTCCTGAAGTTCAGGAATTAATTAACAAGCGTTTAGAAGAATTATAGTTAGATACACCTGGCAAGAAGGAGTACACGATGGATAACGGGTGGTTTTCCGGACTTGCTTTGTTCATCTATGTTTGCGTTTTTATTGCCATTGTTGTAGCTTGGGCAGAAATATTTTTAAAAGCTGGATATAATAGATGGTTATGTTTATTAATGTTTGTTCCTATAGTAAATGTAATCACATTCTTTTGGTTTGCATTTAGCAAATGGCCTATCAATGAATTTGTCAGTAGAGATTGGCGGAGAAAATTATTAGAAGATAAAAAGGCAAAACTCGAAAGAGAAATTTCTTCGCTGACTGATAGTTCGGCAACAAAAGAAAACCCTATTGAAATAAGTGAAGAGAAAGAGATAGACACTGAAGAATTAAATGATGAAAAGGAACTCAAGGAAACAGAGATTCAAAATGATAGACTTTTAACTTATGCGATTCTTGGAATTTTGTTAGCTATATTGATTGGACTCGCTGTTTATGCTTTGGGGAGTTGTTAATATAAGCCTAACACTTTTCTAAAAGTAATACTGTCATTGTGAGGAGTACATTAGCTTCGCTCAGTATAAACTGCGCGACGTGGCAATCTCTAACATCGGCCAAATATATCATTGAGATTGCCGCGCCTCCCGATTTCATCGGGACTCGCAATGACGTAAGAGTAAAAAGGGAAGGGGATAGGGTGAATAATGAATAAACCAAATCCCATCAAGTTCGGCACAGACGGCTGGCGCGCTATTATCGCTGAGGACTTTACCTTTGAAAATGTCCGCTACTGCGCCCAGGGCGTCGCCGATTATCTCCAGCAGGCTAAACTTGCCGGGCGCGGTATTGTTATCGGCTACGATACGCGCTTTGCCTCCGAGGATTTCGCCGCCGCTACCGCGGAAGTGATTGCCGGCAACGGCATTAAAGTCTATCTAACCCCAAAAGCCGCGCCCACGCCCGTCATCAGCTACGGCGTCCTGGCGCTTAAGGCCAGCGGCGCTATCATCATTACCGCCAGCCACAACCCCGGCATCTGGAACGGCTTTAAATTTAAAGATGAACATGGTTCCAGCGCCGCCGATGATATAACCTCCAAAATAGTCGGCTTTATAGATAAAGCCTATAGCGCCGGTAAATTTAACCACCTGTCCCTGGCTGATGCTAAAAAACAGGGACTGGTATTGGATACTGACCTCGACCCTGTTTATTTCGCGCAGGTTGGCAAGTTCATCGACCTCGACAGGCTGAAGAAAGCCAATCTGAAAGTTGTCATCGACCCGATGTACGGCGCCGGCGCGGGCTATTTAAAAAGACTGCTGGACGGCGGCGCGGTAAAACTCACCGAGATAAACAGCGAGCGGAATCCGCTCTTTCCCGGTCTCCGGCCGGAGCCTATCATGCCTAACCTGGAAGGTCTGTCCAACGCGGTAATAAAACAAAAAGCGAGCGTCGGCCTGGCCACCGATGGTGATGCCGACCGCATGGGCATCGTCGATGAAAAGGGCAACTTCGTCACTCAGCTCCAGGTCTTCGCACTGCTTTGCCTCTACATGCTGGAAGTACGCGGCGAGCGCGGCCCGATTGTTAAATCGCTCACCACTACCAGCATGGCTTACCGTCTGGGCGAGATTTTTAACGTACCTGTATACGAAACGGCAGTGGGTTTTAAATACATCGCCCCGGTCATGATGAAAGAGAATGCTCTCATCGGCGGGGAGGAGAGTGGAGGCTACGCATTCCGCGGCCACGTCGCTGAGCGTGACGGCGTTTTAGCTAATCTCTGTTTCCTCGACCTCATGGTGCGAACGGGTAAAAGCCCATCTGAACTTATCGAATATCTCTATAAAAAAGTCGGTCCTCATTATTACCAGCGGGTTGACATAAGATTTCCAGAGGCAGAACGTAAAGCGATTATCGACTGCGTCAAGAACAACCCGCCCGCGACTATCGATAACGTAAAAGTGGTGAAAATCGATACTACGGATGGCTATCGCTTTAACCTCGCGGATAATACCTGGCTGCTCATCCGGTTCTCCGGCACCGAGCCCCTTCTCCGCATCTATACCGAGACAGATTCACCGGAGCGCGTCGAGCGGCTGCTTGGTATTGGTAAGAAGATAGCCGGGGTCAAATAATAATAGGGGGTATGAAAAGTGGCTGCGATAAATCTTGACGACCTGAAAATATATCCTAAGCTCGACCCTGAAGGTATGCTGGCGCGCATTAAAGAACTGCCGATGCAGTGCCGGCAGGCCTGGCAGTCGGCCATGAACTTCAATCTGCCAAAAGACTATGCTGATGTTAATAAAGTAGTCATCCTGGGCATGGGCGGCTCGGCTATCGGCGGCGACCTGGTGAAAAGCCTGGTGATGTCGGAAGCCAAGATTCCTGTTATCGTCCACCGCGACTACGGCCTGCCCGCTTTTGTAGACGAGAAAACCCTGCTGATTGCCTCCAGCTATTCCGGCAATACCGAGGAAACGCTATCCGGCTTCGAGCCCGCTTTAAAAACTAAGGCGAAAAAGATTGCCATGACCACCGGCGGCAAGCTCCAGCAGATGGCCGAGGTGAATAACATACCTGTTTTTAAAATCGAATATAAAGCGCAACCGCGTGCTGCGCTGGGCTTTAGCTTTATACCTACCCTTGGCGTGATGCAAAAACTCGGATTTATCAAGGACAAGACCAAAGATGTTGAAGAGACGGTGCAGGTGCTGGAAAAACTTTCGGCCAGACTGGATGAGGAGTCATATGTCGCGACTAATCCCGCTAAACAGATAGCGCAGCGCCTGTACGGCTGCCTGCCGGTGATTTACGGCGCCGGTATCGCCGCTGAGGTCGCCCACCGCTGGAAGACGCAGCTCAATGAAAACAGCAAGACCTGGGCCTTTTACGAGGTCTTCCCGGAGCTTAACCATAACGCGACCGTCGGCTTCCCGTTGCCCGAAGAGATAGCTAAAAAGGTCAGGGTTATCATGCTGCGCTCGCCGCTGTTCAACCAGCGCATTAAGCTGCGCTACGATGTGACCTGTGAGCTTCTCAAGCAAGCCGGGATACAGTATGAGTTCGTGGATAGCGAGGGGACCAGCCCGCTGGCCCAGATGGTCAACCTGGTATCCATCGGCGACTATGCCAGCTATTACCTGGCGATTCTTTACCGCGTTGACCCATCCCCGGTAAAGGTCATCAGCTATCTCAAGGACCGGCTGGCGCAAGAGTAACCCCACACCGTCATTCCCGCCCCGTATCGGAGTACGGGGTAAACTCCGGCGGGAATCCAGATAGCGGGGTAAAGGTGGTCTGGATACCGACTTTCGTCGGTATGGTTAAGGAATATATGGGTGGGGATAAGGGGTGTATAGTAAAGTTTAGTGTAGTTAAGGAGGCATAAACATGGCAAACGGTAAAGGCGGAACGGCGGGAGCGGGCGCAGGCGTAATCTGGTTCATCGGCTGGCTGTTCACCATCGGTTATGTCCAATTGGTGTGGTGGAAAATTATCCTGGGCATCGTGGTGTGGCCTTATTTCCTGGGCGTACATATAAGATAGAGAACTTACATTTTGCCCGTCATTGTGAGGGCAAAGCCCGAAGCAATCTGCCATCCCTGAGTAACGGATTCTTCGTTGCGCTCAGAATGACAGATAGGGTAATAAAAAAGCGCCAGGCTCCCCGACCATTCGGGATGAAAACCTGGCGCTTTGTCTTTTCCGGTTTTTCTAACGCTTGGTGTACTGTGGCGCTTTACGGGCCCGTTTAAGGCCGGGTTTCTTCCGCTCTTTAGCGCGGGCGTCACGCGTCAGCAGCCCATTCTGGCGCAGAATCGGCTTGAAACGCTCATCGGCCTTGACCAGGGCGCGTGAGATACCGTGAGAGATAGCGCCGCTCTGCCCGGTCACGCCGCCGCCCAGCACCTTAATTACCGCATTATATTTGCCGGTGCTTTCGGTAGTGAGAAAAGGCAGCGTAATAATGCGCTGGTGCTCCAGAGAGGGGAACCTCTCTTCCAGGGGCATACCATCCACAATGATGGCGCCGTTCCCGGTGGTCAGTTTGACACGCGCTACCGCCGTTTTCCGGCGGCCTGTCCCGTAAAAATAGCTCTGTTTATCCATACTTTCCTCTTATTTTGCGGTTTCTTTAGTTTCTTTAATCTCTTTAGTCTCTTTTTTACTTACTGCTTTTTCTGTTTTTACTGCTTTGGGCTTACGCGGGCCGGGTTGTGCGGCGGCGTAAACGCGCAGTCTTTTCTTCATCACATCGCCCAGGCGGGTATGGGGCAGCATCCCGTTAACGGCATACTCAATCGCCCGTGTGGGATGTTCATCCATCATCTTGCCCAGTGTGATGCTCTTCAGCCCGCCGGGATAGTTCGAGTGCCGGTAATAAGTCTTCTGCTCCGCCTTTTTGCCGGTGAAACGGACCTTCTTGGCGTTAATCACCACCACAAAATCCCCCACATCCTGGGCAGGCGAGTACATCGTCTTGTGCTTGCCCATGAGAAGCTTGGCTATCTGGCTGGATAGCCTTCCCAGGGTCTGGTCTGCGGCATCGATTATGTGCCGGCCCCGTTTGATTTCCGCCAATTTGGCGGTATAAGTTTTCATCGTGCATCTCCCTCAAAGGGACCTGGATAGTCCACCCGCATCAGGCACAGTCCGTCAGCCGGGGCAGTCGGTCCGGCGAGGCCGGGAGTCTTAGCGGCGACGATGCTGTAAAACTCGTCAACCGTCATCTTACCCTGGCCGACCTTAATTAAAGACCCGACGGTGTTGCGTACCTGGTGGGGTAGAAAGGAGTTGGCTGCCATCTCCAGAACAATCATGTCCCCATTCTGTGTTATTTCAGCTTTATGTACATTCCGTACCGTTATCTTGGTACGGGCGGTCTCGGCGCTGGAAACGAAAGAAGCGAAATCATGCCGGCCGATGAGGGCCTGACAAGCCCGCTGCATCGCTTCTATATCCAACCCGCCGTTAACCCGGCAGGAAAAACCCTGCCTTATCGGCGAGCGCGTTGCGCTGTTAAGTATAGTGTACTTATAAGTCCGTCGTATAGCCCTGCGCCGGACATCGAAAGAATCATCCGCCCGGCAGGCTTCCTTAACGGCGATATCTCCAGGCAGAAAGTGGTTCAGGCCGTCGATGAAAGCGTTCATCGGCAGGACAGAATCCGTCAAAAAGCTGACGACCTGTCCGGCAGCATGCACCCCGGCATCTGTCCGGCTGGCCATTTTAACCTTGATTTTCGCTCCGGTAAGTTTCTGCAAAGCCTTCTCTATCTCTCCCTGGACTGTCGGCGCGCTGGTCTGGACCTGGGAGCCGTGATAATTCGCGCCGTTGTATTCCAGTATCAGTACCACTCTCGTGCCGGTTGCCAGGCCTATAACCATGATTCTCTTCCGCTTTGAGGCGGATATTTTTATTTTACCAGCTCAATCTGTGCCATATGGGCGTTATCGCCCAGTCTGGGTTCCAGCTTGGTAACACGGGTGTAGCCGCCGGGACGCTCTTTGTACCTTGGCCCCAGCTCGGAGAATATCTTCTCGGCGACTTTTTCATCCGTAATGAACGCCAGCGCCTGTCGGTAGCAGGGCAGACCGCCCTTTTTCCCCAGCGTAATCATCTTTTCGGCCATGCCGCGTATTTCTTTGGCTTTGGCTTCGGTGGTAACGATTTTCTCGTGTTTTAATAGATCGGTAACCAGGTTGCGGTACAAGGCCTTCCGATGTCCGCTCCTCCGGCTCATTGCTCTTCCAGCTATTTTATGCCTCATGTTATTGGTTCTCCGTATCGGGATTATTATTACGTTTTATTATTCGGTTTCGTCAGCTTCTTTTAAAACATCGGCCTTGGCGGCTTTGACCCGTTTGGCTTTAGAATCATTTTCTTCCGCCTCTTCCGTTTCCGGCTCAGTCTCAGTCTCAGTCTCAGTCTCTATCTTCGGATTGAGTGATAGTCCTATGGTGGTAAGGCGGTCTTCAATCTCCTGATAAGACTTTTGCCCGAAGTTGCGCAGCTTGAGCAGTTCTTTCGTCCCCTTGGCGACAAGCTCTCCTACCGTGGTGATATTGCTGCGCCGCAGACAGTTCATGGTGCGTACTGATAAGTCGAGCTGCTCTACCGGCATATTGAATTTCTCATCGGGAATGGACAGGCGGATAGCGCGTTCTTCGGCCTTCATCTGGGAAATCTTGACGAATTCGACAAAAGGTGTCAGCTGTTCTATTAAAATAGCCGACGCGCGGCTCATCGTGTCTACCGGCGACATCGTGCCGTCGGTCCAGATTTCCATGGTTAGCCGTTCGCGGCTGGTTTCCCGTCCGAGGTGGGTCGGCTCAATAATATAGTTGACCTTGCGTATCGGGGTAAAAATGGCGTCTACGGGTATTGTGCCCACCGGTGTGCTATCGGTAGACTCGGCAGGTCTGAAGCCTGTGCCGAGTTCTACATCAAACTCAACGTAGAGCCGGCTCTTAGGGTTGCTAAGGGTAAGCAGGCAGATTTCCGGATTGGTAATCTCGAAATCTGCCGATGGTTTAATATCGGCGGCGCAGATACGGCCTTCGCCTTCAACTTCCAGTGTCAAGGTGCCGCCGCGTTCGGAAAGGGGCTTAATCCTGACCTCTTTCACGTTGAGCAGGAATTCCATGACGTCTTCTTTGGCGTTGGGGATAATCGTAAACTCGTGCTGGACTCCTTCAATTCTTACTTGAGTTATAGCCGCACCGGAGAGATAGCCGAGCAAGACGCGGCGCAAGGAGTTGCCCAGTGTGATGCCGAAGCCCTTTTCCAGCGGCTCGGCCACGAATCGTCCGAAGTTTTCCGTTTGTTCGGTACATTCGATATGTGGGACTAACAGTCCAGCCAATGGATTGCCTCCTTATATATAAACCTAACGGGAATAGTACTCGGTTATTGCTTTAGCATCGAACAAGGCGCCGATTTGCTCCGGTGTGGGCATGGTCAGCACCTGGCCTACCAGGGTTTGCCTGTCTAGGCTCAGCCATGTCAGGACGGTTTTGCCTTCAATGTTCTCTACCAGCGTTTTATAATATTCGGTCTTGCGGCTGCCTTCGCGCCAGCCTATCGTATCGCCTTCTTTAACCAGGTAAGAAGGCACGTTGGTCTTGCGCCCGTTCAGGATAATATGCCCGTGCCGCACGATCTGGCGAGCCTGCTTGCGGGAATCGGCAAAACCCAAACGGTAAATAACGTTGTCCAGCCGTCTTTCCAGCAGTACCAGAAGATTTTCACCGGTGATACCAGGTTGTTTCTCAGCCGCGGCAAAGGTCTTCTTGAACTGTCTTTCCAGAGTTCCATAGGAATAGCGCGCTTTCTGCTTTTCGCGGAGCTGTAGACCGCGGTCGGAGATTCTCTTCCTCCGCTTTCCGGCTCCGGGTGCCTGCCCAGGCGGCTTATTGCGCTTATCGATTTCACATTTAGGTGTATAGCACCGGCTGCCTTTAAGAAAGAGCTTTTCACCGCTGCGCCGGCATAAACGGCATACTGCTCCAGTATATCTTGCCATAATATTCCCCTTCTAGACCCTTCTCCTCTTGGTAGGACGACATCCGCCATGAGGTATCGGCGTTACATCCCTGATACCGGTAATATACAGGCCGGTACCCTGTAGGGAGCGGATAGCTGCCTCGCGGCCGCTGCCCGGGCCTTTAATAAATACCTCGACCTGGCGCAGGCCGTGGACCATAGCTTTACGGGCGGCATCACGGGCCGCCATTTGCGCGGCGTAAGGAGTGCCTTTACGCGAACCTTTAAAACCGGCCGTCCCGGAACTTCCCCATGCCAAGGCGTTCCCTTCCGGGTCGGTGAGTGTGACGATAGTGTTATTGAAGCTGGATTGAACATAGGCTTTCCCGGTAGGGACTGCCTTTTTCTCCCGCTTTCTGGTTTTAGTTTTTTTCTTCTGTGGCACCCTTGCCTCCTTAGAACGTCCTTAAATTACTTCTTAGCCGTGCCGCGTTTCTGGCCTCTTCCGGCTACTGTCTTGCGTGAACCGCGCTTGGTCCGGGCGTTGGTGCGTGTCCGCTGCCCTCTGGCCGGCAGGCTCTTGCGATGACGGCTCCCGCGAAAGCTGCCGATTTCAATCAGGCGCTTGATATTAAAGTTTACTTCTTTCCGGAGCTCGCCTTCGACCCGGAACTGTTTATCAATGATTTCACGCAGCCTGTTAACCTCATCCTCGGTAAGGTCTTTAACCTTCACCTCGGGTGCTATTTTTGCCTTGGCCAGTATTTTCTGGCTCTGGGCCGGGCCTATGCCGTAAATATACTGCAGTGATACCCAGGCCTGCTTATTTACCGGTATATCTATTCCCGCTACACGTGGCATGTACTATCCTCCTGTCCCGATGAGACCGGGGTTAACCCTGCCTCTGCTTGTGCTTGGGGTTCTCACAGATAATCCTGACGACCCCACGCCGTTTAACAACCTTGCATTTTTCACATCTTACTTTTACGGAAGCTTTTACTTTCATCGTTTAAACCTTTATTTTACTTGAGCCGGTAAGTGATTCTGCCCCGGGTAAGATCATAAGGGGAGAGCTCTATCAGTACCTTATCGCCGGGCAGGACCCTGATATAGTGCATCCTTATTTTGCCTGAGATATGGGCCAGCACCTGGTGCTTGTTGGGGAGCTCGACGCGAAACATGGCGTTAGGCAGCGCCTCTACCACCGTCCCCTCGACTTCAATGGCCTCTTTCTTAGACATACACTTCCCTGGTCAACACTTCCGGTTCAGCATTATTAATTGCAATCGTATGTTCAAAATGGGCCGAAAGACTGCCGTCGGCCGTGAGCACCGTCCAGCGGTCATCCGCAACACGGGTGTGCCAGTCGCCAACATTTAACATGGGTTCCAGGGCGAGTGTCATTCCCTTTTTAAGTAACGGACCCGTCCCGGGTTTTAGCCCGTACGGAGGCTCGGTGCTGTTAGGTATTTGCGGGTCCTCGTGCATTTTCCGGCCGATGCCATGACCGGTGTACTCACGTACCACCGAGTAGCCTCTAGATTCGGCGTAGTTCTGGATGGCCGCACATACATCGCCGAGCTTTGCCCCGGCGCGGGCCGCGGCGATACCGCTTTCCAGCGAACCACGCGTCGCCTCGATAAGGCGCATCGCCTCCGGACTGGCCTCGCCGACGGGCACAGTCACGGCTGCGTCACCCTGGAAGCCTTTATATATCGCGCCGAAATCAAGGGCGACGATGTCTCCGTTTTTCATGACCCTGTCCCCCGGAATCCCGTGGACAATCTCGTCATTGACAGAGACGCAGACTGTAGCCGGATAATCCCGGTAACCTTTAAACGAGGATTCGGCCCCCAGTCTTTTTAGCTCTCTTATAGCGATAATATCAAGCTCCTTTGTTTTCATGCCAGGTTTTAAATGGTCGGTCAATATTCTCAGCACTTCCGCGACAATCCGGCCAGCCTGCCGCATTACGGCTATCTCTTTTTCAGACTTTATTTCTATGCTCATCCTTTTCCACTCTAGCGCAGGGCGGTCAATATCTTTTTATTTACCGCTTCCGGGCCGCCTTCGCTGATAACCTCAACCAGCTTACCCGCTTTTTTATAATAATCTATTAGCGGGGATGTCTCTTTTAAATATATCTCCAGACGCTTTTTAATCGTAGTAGGATTATCGTCGGCCCGCTGGTACAACTCGCCGCCGCAGCGGTCGCACTTACCCTTCACTTTAGGCGGGGAGTCCACCTCATTATAGGGCGCCTGGCAGTTGCGGCAAATCCAGCGTCCGCCTAATCTCCTGATTACCTCTTCTTCCAAAACCTTAATATTTATTACTTTATCAATAGCCCTGGACTGCTTTGCCAGCGCCTTATCTAACGCCTTCGCCTGCTTTAAATTCCTGGGGAAGCCATCTAAAATCGCCCCGTTATTCACATCCGGAGCCTCAAGCCTCTCCAGTACCATCTGTATCGTTATTTCATCGGGGACCAGTTGCCCCTTTTCCATGTAGGCTTTGGCCTTTTTACCCAGGGCAGTTTCCTGCTGGAGCGCCTTCCGGAAAAGGTCGCCGGAGGCTACCTGCACCAGCTTCATTTTATCCACCAGCATCACGGCCTGTGTGCCTTTACCCGCCCCCGGTGCCCCCAGAAGAATAATATACACCAAAACTCCTATTTAATAAAGCCTTCGTAGCGCCGCATGACCAGCTGAGCTTCGAGCTGCTTCATCGTATCCAGGATAACGCCTACCACGATGAGCATGCCCAAACTGGAAAGCTGTATCTGCTGGACATTAGTTATCGTCCGCGCCAGGAAGGGCATTATCGCCACAAAAGCCAGGAAGAGCGCCCCCGCCCAGGTTATCCGGTTGGTGACGCCGCTGAGATAGGAAGCGGTGTTTTTACCGGGCCGTATCCCGGGGATAAAGCCGCCCTGCTTTTGCAGGGTGCCCGGCAGGTCCTGCTGCTGATAAGTTACCGTGGTATAAAAGAAAGTGAAGCCGACCGATAACACAAAGTATAATATCCAGTAAAACGCGCCGATTGGCAGGGCAGTGCTAGGGTTGAACCACTTGACGATGGTATCAGCGAAGCTGGGCGCGTTAGTTTTAACAAAATAGCTGGCGACGATGCCCGGGAAAAGTACCACCGACATCGAGAAGATGAGCGGTATCATGCCGGCGCTGTTTACCCGCATCGGTATATGCGTGGTACCTGATTGCCGGTACATGCGGCCGCCGCGGAAGACACTGCGGGCGTATTGCACCGGAATCCGGCGGTGCGCCTCGGTAAAAATAACAATCAGCACTATCGTGACCAGGGTAATAAGAACATAGACGACTAACCCCATGGGATTCCCCGTGGCCAGGAAGCCCTCCTGTATCAGAGTAGGGTAGCCGGCGACGATGCCGCCGAAAATAATAATCGAAATACCGTTCCCGATGCCGTACTCGGTGATAAGCTCTCCCAGCCAGACCAGGAAAACCGTGCCGGCGATTAATGATAGCACGATGGTGAAAGTGGCAAGAGTATTGGAGGCGCTGACAGCACCGGCGCGCTGAAGTATCACCAGTTGCCCGTAGCCGGAAAGGCCGGCGAGCGGTATAGTCAACCAGTGGGTAATCAAATTAACCTTATTCTTGCCGGCTTCACCTTCCTGCGATAGGGCTTGCAGCTTGGGAATAACCGGCACCAGCAGTACCATGATGATAGAGGCGGTGATATACGGGTAAACGCCCATAGAGGCCACGCTGAACTGCCTCATAGCGCCGCCGCTGAATAGGTCAAGCATGCCGAGCAAAGCGTTACTTGAGAAGAGGCTCTTGAGAGCCTCTGGGTTTACACCCGGCAGCGGCACATGCGCAATAAAGCGGAACGCCACCAGTATACCTATGGTAATAAGTATACGGCGCCGCAGGTCAGGCAGACTGAAGGCATCGAGCATGGCCTGAATTAATCTGGGTCTACTCGCCCTTTGCTGCATGCTCTCCCTCCTCGGCCTTACCGCCGGCTGCTTCTATCTTAGCCTTAGCCGAAGCTGAAAATTTTTGCGCTTTAATTGTAAGCGGACGGTCGATGTCGCCATCGCCTAAAATTTTAATCGGACTGGTTGGTGATTTAATAAGCCCGGCTGCCAGCATGAGTTCCAGCGTTACTTCTGTACCGGATTCGAACGCATTCAGCGCGCCGACACTGACGGTGCTGTATTCAACCCGGAAGATGTTGGTGAAACCCCTTTTCCGGGGCAGGCGCTTGATTAAGGGCAACTGGCCGCCCTCGAAGCCGGGACGCATTTTATTGTTACCGGCGCGGGCTTTCTGACCTTTACAGCCGCGTCCGGAATAGGTGCCGTGTCCGCTACCGGTGCCGCGGCCAACGCGCTTTCTATCTTTCCGGGAGCCGGGTGCCGGGGCAATACTATTTTGTCTGAGCAACTTCTTCCTCCACTTTGACCAGGTGTCTCACCTTGTTAATCATACCTCGCGCACATTTTGTATCTTCGTGTACAACGCTATGATTCAGCCGGTGTAACCCCAGTGACCTTATGGTTCGCCTCTGGGTTTCCGGGCAGCCGATGTAGCTTTTAATCCAGGTAACGCGTATTTTAGCCACTCGCGGATACCTCCTGCGCGCCAAGCCCGGCCTTGCGCTTGGCTAACTCGTCCTTGGGGATTTTAAGCATGCTTAAGGCCACCATCGTCGCCTTGGCGACATTAATATGGTTGGAGTTGCCGAGAGATTTCGTTAAAATGTCTTTTACGCCGCTAGCCTCCAATACTGCCCGGACGCTGCCGCCGGCGATAACGCCCGTGCCAGGCGCCGCCGGTTTTAAAAACACCTCAGACGCTCCAAAATGAGCCCTGATTTCATGAGGGATAGTGCCTCCAATCAATGGCACCTTGATAATATATTTCCTGGCCTTGGCGCCGCCTTTACTTATCGCGACGGGCACCTCGTTAGCCTTACCGATGCCGAGGCCGACGTGCCCAACACCATCTCCTGTGACAACCAGGGCGGCGAAGCGGAGGCGTTTGCCCCCTTTCATCACCTTGGCCACACGGTTAACATCGATAAGCTTATCGTTAAGGTTCAGGTCGGCCGCGTTTATATGACTTAATGGTTGCTTCATCCCGCTTGCCTCATCTTTTTTAGAACTTAAGCCCGCCTTTGCGGGCGGCATCGGCCAGCGCTTTTACGCGGCCCTGGTACTTAAAGCCGCCGCGGTCAAAAGCTACCTGGCTGATCCCTTTATCTATGGCTCGCTTGGCCAGCAATAAACCAACCAATTCGGCCTGGCCGGTCTTTTTCTTGCCATCGGAGCCGCTTACAACTTCCGCATCACGCGTTGACGCTGTAACCAGGGTATTCCCCTGTACATCATCAATCACCTGGGCGTAAATATGGTTCAGGCTGCGGAAAACGCACAGACGGGGTCTATCTCCCGAGCCGCTTACCTTCTGCCTGACCCTTGCGTGTCTTCTATAACGCGCGTCTTTAGTATTATATTTAGTCATTTCTACGTCCTACCAACTGCTTTGCCGGCTTTGCCCGGTTTGAGATGTACCGTTTCTCCGGCGTATTTGATGCCCTTGCCCTTATAGATGTCGCGGGTGCGGAGAGCCCGGATTTCAGCCGCCATCTCGCCGACAACTTCTTTATTAATGCCGCTGACCTTAATCTTGTTATTTCCTTCCATGGCCAGGGTGACTCCGGGTAAAGGCTTGACTTCCACCGTGTGTGAAAAGCCCAGGCGGAGCGTCAGATTATTACCGGTCTTCTCCGCGCGGAAGCCCACCCCCACAATCTCCAGCGTCTTCTCGAACCCTTTGGATACCCCCTCGACCATATTCGCCAGCAGGCTCCGCGTTAGCCCGTGGTAAGCGCGGTGTTTCGTGCTGTCATCGGGCCGCATAACTATCAGGTTGCTCCCCTCCAGTTTAGCGGACATATCGGGGGGCAGGGTGCGCGTAAGCTCGCCCTTGGGGCCTTTTACCGTAACGGTATCCCCATTAATATTGACCGTCACACCGGACGGTATCGCGATTGGTAATTTACCTATTCTAGACATTCAAGACACTCCAGGTTAGTTTACCAGACATAACATAATATTTCGCCGCCGGAACTCTGGCGCCAGGCTTGATGCCCGGTCCGGAGACCGGTGGATGTTGACATAATGGCGATACCCATGCCTCCGTACACGCGTGGGATTTCCCTTTTCTGAGCGTATACTCTCAAACCCGGTTTGCTGACTCTTTTAAGTCCCGAGATAGCCGGCTTGTTATCTTCCATATATCTGAGGCGTATTTTAATATCCCGGTGCGGCTTGCCTTTGACTACCTCGTAGTCGGTAATGAAGCCTTCATCCTTGAGGATTTTGGCGATGGCCAGCTTCATCTTGGAAGCGGGTATCAGCACGGTGTCGTGCTTTACCATACCGGCATTCCTAATCCGGGTCAACATATCTGCGATTGGGTCAGTCATTGTCATAACTGCTATATTCCTTCTTTAGCTTACCAGCTAGATTTTCTCACTCCCGGCAGCTTGGCATCGAGGGCCAACGTCCGGAAGCATATCCGGCAGATGCCGAACTTGCGTATATAAGCGCGGGGCCGCCCGCATAACTTGCAGCGGTTATGTTGCTGCACCGGATATTTGGTCGGGCGCTCTGATTTCAGTATCATCGATTTTTTAGCCATAGTTAGCTCGCTCCATCCTTGGCGAAGGGCATCCCCATCAGTTCGAGCAGGCGTTTGCCGTCTTCGTCATTCCTGGCAGTGGTGACAATTACTATTTCCATACCGCGTAGTTTATCAACCTTGTCGTATTCAATTTCAGGGAATAATATCTGCTCTTTAAATCCCAGGGTATAGTTGCCGCGGCCATCGAACGAGTCCGGGGACACTCCCTGGAACTCGTGCATACGGGGCAGTACCGCGTTTACCAGTTTGTCAAAGAAGCTGTACATCCGTTCTCCGCGCAGTGTCACCTTGAGGCCGATGGGCATACCGGCTCTCAGCTTGAAATTAGCGATAGATTTCCTGGAGCGGGTAATGACAGGGTGCTGCCCGGCGATGGCGGTCAGGTCTCCCTGCGCCGCCTCCATTGCCTTGCCGTTCGTTATCGCTTCGCCTAAGCCGATATTAAGCACAATCTTCTCGATGCGCGGCACCTGCATGATGTTTTTAAAACCGCTGAGTTCCATCAGGCGGGCCACGACCTCATCACGGTATTTTTCTTTTAATCTCGCCATTTTATTCAATCACCTCGCGGCACACGCGGCAGATTCTGACCTTCCGGCCGTCCTCCAGCTTTTTATAGCCGATCCGGACGGGTTTATTACATTTGTTACAGATCAACATGACTTTCCCGATGTTCAGGGGTGCTTCCAGGTCGATGATGCCGGCCTGTCGCGCAGCTCCCTTCGCTTTGGAATGTTTTTTCACAAAGTTGACGCCTTCAACTATTACCTGCTGTTTTTTAGGGTAAGCAAAACGGACCTTACCCTTTTTGTCCTTGTCCTTGCCGGTGATGACCAGCACGGTATCATCTTTCCTGATTTTCATAGCCTTTTCTGCCTCTACAGTACCTCAGGCGCCAGAGAAATTATCTTCGTATAGTTCTTATCTCTAAGCTCTCTGGCTACCGGCCCGAAGATACGGGTACCTTTCGGATTATTTTTTTCGGTCAGTATGACCGCGGCGTTTTCATCGAATCTGATAAAAGAACCATCGTTACGCCGGTACGGATATGACTGGCGCACGATAATAGCGCGGACGATATCACCCTTCTTGGTAGCGGCATTGGGTATGGCCTTTTTCACGGAGGCCGAGATGACGTCCCCTATATGGGCGTATTTCCGGTGGCTGCCGCCGAGAACGGTAATGCACATGATTTCCCTGGCGCCGGTGTTATCGGCTACCTTGAGCCTGGTCTGCATTTGAATCATTTCTGTTTCACCAATATCCTAAGTCGTTATCTCGCTGGGTTTAATATCCGCTACTTCCGCCTTGATCATTACTTCGGCGATGCGCCATCTCTTAAGCTTGGAGATAGGGCGGGTTTCCACAATCATGACCGTATCGCCGGTTTTGCTCAGCTTCTTTTCATCATGGACGTAGTATTTTACGACCCTTCTCACGGTCTTGTTATATATCGGATGTCGCCAGGGTGTATTTACAGCGACAATCACGGTTTTATCCATTTTATCGCCGACAACTTTACCCACTCTGGTCTTGCGTTTTTCTTCCATATTATCCCAACCTACCTTATACCCAGTTCTTTTTCCTTGAGGAGGGTTTCCAGACGGGCAATATTCCGTTTAACCCTCCGCAACTCGCGATGGTTGACCAACTGCTTGGTAGCGAGGCGAAAACGCAGGTTAAAGAGCTCCTGGTGAGTCTCTTCCAGTTGCTTTTTCAAATCATCGACGCTGAGGTCTCTATATTCCTTCAGTTTCAACTTAATAACTCCCTATTTAGCCGGTTCATTGCCTGTAGAGGTGAGCGTTTCCCTGTAAACAAACTTGGTTTTCAGCGGCAGTTTGTTACCGGCCAGGCGTATTGCCTCTTTGGCAACGCTTTCCTGGACGCCTGCCATTTCAAACAACATGCGACCGGTTTTGATCACGGATACCCAGTGGTCCGGCAGGCCTTTGCCGCTGCCCATACGGGTCTCGGCCGGTTTTTTGCTGACCGGTTTGTCCGGGAAAACTCGTATCCATACCTTGCCGCCGCGGCGAATATGACGGGTCATGGCGCGCCGGGCTGCCTCAATCTGGGCACTGGTTAGCCAGGCCGATTCTAACGCCTGCATTCCATAATCGCCGAAGTCGACGGCGTTGCCGGACTGAGCTGTACCGGTGCGGCGCCCTCTCTGCGACTTGCGATATTTAACGCGCTTAGGCTGATCCATCCTTAGCCTCTTTCTCTTTTTTCTTGGCCGGTTCTCTGGTCTTCTTTACTTCTGCTGCCGGCTTGGTATCTTTTATCGCTGCCTCTGTAGCTGCTTCTGTCTTCCGCGGCCTTTTTGGGGCCGGGGGTTCTTCCGCGGCTTTAGGCTCGGCTACCTTTTCTTCAGATGCTTTAGGTTTAACCGGTTTTTCGGCGACTGCTTTAGCTTTAGCCGGTTTTTCTTCGGCTGGCTTGGCTTTGACAGTTTTTTCTACGGCAGATTTAGGTTTAATCGCCTTTTCGGCAACCGCTTCAGGTTCAATGGGCTTTTCTTCAGCCGTTTTAACTACTTTTTTAACTTTGGGTTTGGCTACTTTTTCTTCAGTTGCTACAGGCGCTTCAGCCATTGCCAGTTTCTCAGCCAGTTTTTCCTTCAGAGGGCTTTCAACAACCGCAGTAGCTGTTTCCGCTGCCGCTTCCGCCGGTTTGGCCTCGGCTTCATGTGTGGGTAGTTCCGGAAGTACCTGTCCTTTATATATCCAGACCTTCACACCAATACGCCCAAGAGTAGTGTGCGCCTCGGTAAATCCGTAATCGATATCGGCCCGCAGCGTATGCAGGGGCACCTGCCCCTGGTGCGATGTCTGGCGGCGGGCGATTTCGGCATTGCCCAAACGGCCGGCGCAGCTTATCTTGATTCCTTTGGCCCCGGCCTGAATCGTGCGGAAGATAGCCTGTTTCATTGCTCGCCGGTAGGCGACGCGGCGCACGATTTGATCCGCTATTGATCTGGCAACCAGGTAAGCATCCATCTCCGGCTGGCGGATCTCCTGGATGTTCAAACGTATCTTTTTTCCAATAAGGCTCTCGAGGTGTTGCCTCATTTCTTCTACTCTCTGGCCGCCCCTCCCGATAACGATACCGGGACGCGCGGTATGCAGAGTAACAGTCACGTCCTTGGCCTGACGGTCAATCTCGACTAAAGATATCGAAGCTTCCGGATATTTCGCTTTTATCTCTTCCCGGAGCTTGTAATCTTCCCTGACGAACTCGGCATAATGAGTATCGCTGTACCACTTGGACTGCCAATCTTTAATGACACCAAGCCTGAAACCTGTCGGGTGAACTTTATGACCCAATTAACCCTCCTGCTCAGCAACAACGACTGTAATATGGCTGGAATGTTTCCGGATAGGGCTTACCCGCCCTCTCGACCGCGGCCGGAACCTGCGTAAACTGCGTGCATCATCGACATAGATGCGAATAATCTTTAAATCGGCGGGGTCCATCTGGAAATTGTTTTCGGCATTAGCGGCCGCCGAACGCACCAGCTTGGCGACGACTTTAGCTTTAGGCGTCGGTGTAAAACGGAGCATATTCAGCGCTTCGTCTACCTTTTTACCCCGTACCATATCCACCAGAGGACGCATCTTCTTGGGTGACTGGCCTGTATCTTTTGCTACGGCTTTAACTTCCACTTTATATCACACCTATGCTTAATCTGATTTGATTGAGTGCCCTCGGAATGTACGCGTGGGGGCAAACTCACCCAGTTTATGACCGACCATATTCTCGCTGATGTAGACGGGTACATGCCGCCGTCCGTCGTACACGCCGATGGTCATTCCCACCATCTGCGGCAGGATAGTTGACCACCGCGCCCAGGTCTTGATAACGGTTTTCTGGCCTGAACGTATCAAGGCATCTACATGCTTCATGAGCTTTACATCAACTGCCGGTCCCTTTTTTATTGACCTTGACATTTTCCCTCGCTAAACGCCTATTTTCCCCTGCGTTTGACAATCATTCTATCGGAAGCCTTCGGCTTGCGCGTTTTATAGCCCAGGGCCGGTTTACCCCAGGGAGTTTTTGGCCCGGGCATACCGATAGGCGAGCGGCCTTCGCCGCCGCCATGCGGATGGTCACGCGGGGACATGGCGGAGCCTCTTACCGTAGGACGCCACCCCATGTGACGCTTGCGGCCTGCCTTGCCAAGGCTAATATTCTGATGTTCGATATTCCCTATCTTGCCGATGGTTGCTATACATTCGAGGCGGATACGGCGGATTTCTCCTGAGGGCAGCCGTATCAGGGCGTATTCACCCTCTTTACCCATCAGCTGGGCCGAGGCGCCGGCACTGCGCACTATCTGGCCGCCGCGGCCTTTCTGCATTTCTATATTATGTATTTCTGTGCCGGTGGGTATGAAACGCATGGGCATAGCGTTACCCGGCTTGATTTCAGCTTTTTCGCCTGACATTACTGTATCGCCCACGTTCAGCCCGACCGGGGCGAGGATATAGCGCTTTTCACCGTCGGCATAGAAAATGAGTGCGATGCGCGCCGTGCGGTTGGGGTCGTATTCGATAGCGGCCACGCGGCCGGGGACATCTGTTTTATCCCGCTTGAAATCAATTATCCGTAGCTGGCGTTTTTCTCCAGCGCCGCGGTGGCGCACGGTTACTATCCCACGGAAATTGCGGCCGGCTTTTGACTTCTTGGGAGCCACCAGCGATTTCTCCGGCTTATCCTTGGTTATCTCGTCGAAGGTATAGCCGCTCATCCCGCGCCGGCCCGGAGAGGTTGGACGATATGATTTAATAGCCACTTTAAATACTAACTCCTCGTTTTAAACGCCTTCAAAAAACTCTATCTTGTCGCCCGGCTTTAAGGTGACAATTGCCTTTTTCCAGGGGTTGGTCTGTATTTGGCGCCGTCCCACATGGCGTGTTTTACCCCGCATGGTCACAACATTGACCCCGGTTACCGTGACTTTAAAAGCCTTTTCCACGGCCTGTTTTATCATAGGCTTATTCGCCCCGTCGGCTGTCTCGAAGGCATATTTGTTCTGTGCCTGGAGCGCCGTGCTTTTTTCAGTTATCAACGGGCGGCGTAGCACCTCGTACAGATGCATTAATCTCCCCCTTGAGTCGAACCATCGCCCCACAGTTTTTCCGCGACGCGTACCGCAGCCTCGGTCATCAGCAGCGTCTTGTGGGACATGATATCTAACATATTAATTACATTTACATTCGTCGTATTGATTTCAGGTATATTGCGTGACGATTTAATGAGGTTTGGCTCCGATTCCGGTGTTACTACCAGCGCCGAGGATTTAACTCCCAGCGCGGTTAGAACCTCAATCATCCTTTTTGTCTTGGGCTCTTCAAAATTAAATCCCTCCAGCACTTTTAGCTCGCCATCGCCGGCCTTAGCGGAAAGGACACATCTTAAAGCGAGCCGGCGCATTTTCTTGGGTGTATCCTGGCGGTAGTCCCTTGGTTGCGGCCCGAAGGTGATTGCGCCGCCGCGGCGTAACGCCGATTTAATACTGCCGGCACGGGCTTCGCCGGTGCCCTTCTGTCGGAAAAGCTTCTTGGTGCTCCCGCTGACCGTGCTTCTTGTCTTCGTTGATGCAGTACCCTGCCGGGCGTTAGCCTGCATGCCGACCATCACCTGGTGTACCACGGCTTCGTTAAACGGCTCAGCGAAGACCTTATCGTTCACTTCAATCTGCCGGACTACCTCTCCGGAAAGGCTGTAAACTGGAAGCTGCACCTTACTTTTTCCCCTTCCTGGATTTTTGTATCATTACCATGCCGTTGGCAGATCCGGGCACAGCGCCCTTGACCAGCAGCAGGTTCCGCTCCGGATCCGCCTGGAGTATTTCCAGGTTGGCTGCGGTTGAACGGCGGCTCCCCATGTGGCCGGCCATACGCAGTCCCTTAAGAACACGTCCGGGGCTGGTATTGGAACCGACCGAGCCGGGCGCGCGCCACCTGTCAGACTGGCCGTGCGTCTTGGGGCCGCCTCTGAAATGATAGCGTTTTACCCCGCCTGCAAATCCTTTGCCTTTGGAGATACCGATGATATCCACTTTGTCACCCGCTTTAAACAGGCTGACATCAATTTTCTGTCCGGTCGTAATTGCTTTAGTGTCTTTAAAATCGAACTCGCGCACGTATCTAAATTTCTGGGTTTCCTTCTCTTTGGCCTTTCCCTTCTTGCCGGGTCTGGACTTTTTGGCCTCACCGAAACCAAGCTGAACGGCGCTGTAGCCGTCATTGTCTTCGGTTTTTACCTGTGTTACCGTGCACGGGCCAGCCTCGATGGCGGTTACCGCCTCGGCCTTGCCGCCTGCTCCGAATACCTGGGTCATGCCCAGCTTTTTACCGATAATTCCTTCAGTCATTTTATCACCAGTTCAAACTTCGTTACAGTTTAATATCTATTTCAACCCCTGAGGGCAGATTCAGCTTGGTCAAAGCGTCGATGGTCTTGGAGGTCGTCTCGATGATATCAATAAGGCGTTTGTGAGTGCGAATCTCAAACTGCTCCTGCGAGTTCTTATCGATAAAAGGCGACCGTAAGACGCAGAATTTCTGGATGCGTGTCGGCAACGGTACCGGCCCTACGGCCACGGCGCCGGTGCTTTCAACGGCTTCCAAAATTTGCCGTGCTGACTGATCGACCACTTTATGGTCGTAGCCCTTAAGTTTGATGCGGATTTTCTGTTTAGCCATATTTTTTGCCTGCTGCCTTTTCTACAATCTCTTCTTTTAGCGCTTCCGGTAGCGGCTCGTAGCTGTTGAACTCGAGCGAATGTGTCGCCCGGCCCTGGGTTAGCGACCGGAGCCTGGTGGCATAGCCGAAAGACTCGGCCAGAGGTAATAAACAATGGACAATAAACGTTTCACCCTGCGAATCGACTTTATTAATGCGGCCCCTCCTGGCGTTGAGGTCACCGATGATATCGCCGAGGAACTGCTCGGGCGTCACTACTTCCAGCTTCATCACCGGCTCCAGAAGGATTGGATTCGCTTTCCTTACACCGTTCCGCAGTGCTATTGAGCCGGCCATCTTAAAGGCGATTTCTGAGGAGTCGACATCGTGATAGCTACCGTCGTAGAGGGTGGCCTTGATATCGATGACCGGGTAGCCGGCCAGAACGCCGGTTTCCATAGCTTCTTTAATACCGGTCTCGACTGGCCGGATGAAATTCCTGGGTATCGTGCCGCCTTTAATGGCTTCCACAAACTCGAAGCCTTTACCGCGTNNGGCCGTGGCCGCCGGTCTGCTTTATAAATTTGCCTTCCGCCTTAACCGAAATGGTAATCGTCTCTTTATAAGCGACCTTCGGCTGGCCTACAGTGACGCCGACATTGAACTCTCTGGTTAAACGGGTGACAAGTACATCAAGGTGAAGCTCGCCCATGCCGGAAATAACGGTCTGCCCGGTTTCCTCATTTTGATTCACTATAAAAGTGGGGTCTTCTTCCGTCAGTTTTTGTAATGCTTCGCCCAGCCTATCCTGGTCAGCCCTGGTTTTCGGCTCGATAGCAATGGATATCACCGGCTCAGGGAATTTGATTGACTCCAGAATGATCGGGTGGGTGGAGTCGCAGAGCGTATCGCCGGTAAAAGTATTTTTTAGTCCCAGCGTGGCGATAATNNATACCTGGGTGCCTATTTTTACCGTACCGGAATAGACACGGAAGTAGACCAGCCTTCCTACGAACGGGTCGGTGACTACTTTAAACGCCAGCGCGGAGAACGGCGCGTCATCGCTGGCTTCACGAGTGACTTTCTTGTCCGTCTTGCTATCTATGCCGTCAACCGGCGGCACATCGAGCGGGGAGGGCAGATAATCGACGACCGCATCNNGGAGGTAGTCGATGACGGCATCGAGCAAAAACTGGACGCCCTTATTCTTTAGAGCGCTGCCGCAAATTACGGGCACCCCTTTATTTAGGAGTGTTACCCTGCGCAGCGCCTGTTTTAAAGCCTCGGGAGTGATTTCGGCCTCTTCGAGGTAAGCTATCATAATATCGTTATCATGGTCGGCAAGTTTCGCAATAAGCGCCTGCCTGAACCCCATAGCACTGGCTTTTTCCGATTCTGGAACCGGTATTTCCTCCGGCCCAATCTCCGGGTCGGAGCTAAAGCGCCAGGCCTTATTATTGACCAAATCGAGAATATCTCGGAAATTCTCCTCAGCCCCCAGTGGTATCTGGATGGGCAGGGGGTTAGCCTGAAGGCGTGACTCAATCATGGAAATGGTGCGGTTAAAATTAGCTCCGACGCGATCCATTTTATTGATATAGCAGATGCGGGGCACTTTGTACCTGTCCGCCTGCCGCCAGACCGTC
>PLLL01000050.1 GCA_003141235.1 Dehalococcoidia bacterium | reverse complement strand
AGCATGTTTTTACTCAGGAGAGGCAGCCAAAAGAGCATCAATATCAAGGCCGCTTTCTGGCACGTCATCGGCGATACCATGTCCTCGGTAGGGGTGATAATCGCCGGAATCATTATCTTTTTTACCGGTTGGTATATCGCCGACCCCATCCTTGCGGTTGTTATCGGCATCATTATCTTGTGGGGGGCTGTCCGCATTGTCAGGGAATCGGTGGATATCCTCCTGGAATCAGTTCCTGAACATGTCGAGATGGAAAAGGTATCTGTAGCCGTCAAAGCAGTCCCCGGCGTACAAGACCTGCATGATATTCACATCTGGACGATTACTTCCGGCATCTATGCCCTGAGCGCTCATCTGAGCATCACCGACCAGATGGTCAGTCAGAGTTGCGATATTCTGACCAAAGTGAACCATGTCCTTGCCGAGAATTTCAACATCACCCACACCACTCTCCAGCTCGAATGCGATTCCTGCCCCACCGGCCTCATCTGCAACCTCCCGCAGTCAAATCAGCATTAATACACCTCTTCAATACATCAGCGCGCAGGCACACTCATTATCACAGCCTTATAGGCATTGCCCGTTGATGAAAGCTGTGGTTTAGCCAGCGCCTGCTTGGCCAGCTGGTTTTGCATAATGGTAATCTGACTATCAATTGCCTCGTTCTGCGTACTATTTGCCGGCGGATAAACAGGCGGCGTTTTCAAAGTGTTATAGTCAGTAAGAGCAAACCAATAGAAAAATCCGAAGCCGGAGATGTAATCAAAGTGCTTGTAATTAGCCAGCTTGGCTATCATCTGTAAGAACTGCTCATCGAGCGGTGCCCAGAAACTAAACATATCGCGGGCCCGGATATCCACAAGGGAATCGGCGCCTTCAGCGAATCCGACCAGCGCCGTCGATTTATGGAGCCAGAATTCTGACATGCTTACGCCCTTGCCTGCCGCGTGCGCCATATCGGCAACTTGCATGGCCACAGCAACCTCCCCTATCTTATTGACATCGGGCATGATGTTATAAATATGAGTATCGATTTTATCGAGACCGGGGATGGCCACAAGGCCTGAGAAGTAAGCCTGCCAGTCCGCCTGCCAGGCTCCCGCTCCGGACCCCAGCTGCATGGTTGTATGCAAACCCGGGATTCCCGCGCTCTCGAGGTCGGTCACAAACTTGCGTATCATGGCCGTATCTCTGGTCGCGTTAGTCAGCTCCGTACGGTAATCATTGACGGCATCGGTTTGCGGCTCGGTCTGCAGGAGAAGGTAATCCGGCTTAATGTCCCGGGCAATGATAATATTGTGCTCGCTCCTGCGCTCCTGGTAAGTGTTAAAATCTAACGTTTTATAGTAGCCGCCGGGATTGAAGGTGGCGTTGCTGCTGATATATAAAGCCAGCATTGGGTTAGATTCTACAATCATTTTTAGTCCACGGCTTTTAATGGCCTGCGCCACCGACTGGTAATAGTCGAGCCACGTCTGCACCGACTGCTGGGCTTGCGCGGCGGTCTCCTCGGTGAACATATAGAAATTCGGGTCGAAGACAGGAAAACCGATTTGAACTGTGATGGCTTTTACACCCATGAGGCGTTCGCCGTCCAACTCTTCAATCATTACCTGCTGGGTGGACGCCTGCAGAATACCCGGACCGGCATTCCCATCGGCTGTGAGAAGTTCCGTGGCGTAGTTCACCGCGTAACCGCTGCCATCCCATCCCGCGCTGATTTTTTTATCTTCGTTGCTGACGTATCCCTGTAAATCGTTATAGAGCGATTGAAATAGAGCCGGCACCGCAGGAGCCGTCGGCGCAACGGTCTTTGATGGTAAAGGTGATTGAAGGACGGCGGAAGGAGTACCCGGATTTTCTACCGTGGGTAATGGCGAAGGAGGTACACTGCTGGGGGTGACCTGTGTATTTACCGGTGATGATGAAGGTGGTTGCGATGCTGCCTGGTTGCAACCTGCCAAAAGAATGGCGGATAAAGAAAGGGTGGCGATAATTGCTGTTAAATTTCTTTTCATGATGTCTATTATAAATGAAAATGTTAAATTATTGTTATATTCTATACTCCTCTATGGTGTTACTTTAGTCATATTACGACCGGCTTATAATGGCTTCGCGTCCCTGGCTTGCTGTAATCATCGATAGGTCACACATAATGCAAAAACTCCATTAAGCTTGAACCGGCGCCCCCAACACGGTAAAGTAGTATTAGATACTTATTAAGCCCCGGAGTTATTATGATTGATGCCAGGCAAATCGAACAGCTGCGTAAAATCATCGGTAAAGAAAACGTCCTGACCTCGCCGGAAGATATGGTGTCGTACTCTTATGATGCCATGAACCTGTGGGCGCATAAGCCCGATTGCGTTGTCCTGCCGGTTGATGCCGCCGGGATATCAGCCGTCCTCAAGTTCGCCAATGAAAATAACATACCCGTCACGCCTAGGGGCGGCGGCACCAATGTCAGCGGCGGCTCCATCCCGATAAAGGGCGGTATTGTCCTGGTCACCACCCGCATCAACCGGATTATCGAGATAAATAAGACTAACCTGAACGCTACCGTCGAACCTGGCGTTATTTTGCAGGACTTTAACAACGCTTTAACAAAGGAAGGCCTCTTCTTTCCCCCCGACCCGCAAAGCGCCGCCGGATGCACTATGGGTGGCGTCGTGGCGGAGAACTCCGGCGGGCCGTCCTGCCTGAAATACGGCGTCACCAAGCAGTATGTCCTCGGCCTGGAAGTAGTGCTGGCCGATGGCCGGATAGTTAAGCTGGGCGGTCTTACCCCTAAGAACCGGACGGGTTACGAACTGATGATGCTCTTTACTGGCTCCGAGGGCACCCTGGGTATCATCAGTAAGATAACGCTGCGCCTGCTTCCCGCCCCCAAAGCTGAAAAAACTGTGGTTGCTGTTTTCACTGACGTAGCCGTCGCCGGCGAAGCTGTATCTGAAATCATCGCTGCCGGTATCCTGCCCGCGAAGATTGAGTTTGTAGATAATTGGACGTTTGATAAATTCCGCGGGCTTTTACCCGATAAAACGCTCGACACGTGCCAGGTGATTCTGCTCATCCAGGTAGACGGTCTCAAAGAGACGGTCGAAGCGGAAGCGCAGCAGATATTTTCGCTATGTAAAAAGACCGCCGCCGAGGTCAAGGTGGCCGGGGATAAAGTAGAAGCGGTCCGGTACTGGGCGGCGCGGAGCGCCCATTTTTCCGATATTTCCAGCCGCGCTCATACCATTGTTAACGATGATGTCTCCGTGCCCCGCGATAAAATAGTCGAGTTCATTAAAAGGGGACAGGAGGCCGCCAGGCGCTTTGATGTGCCCCTCAGCTTTGCCGGGCATATCGGCGACGGCAACTTCCATCCGGTCGTGCTGACCGACAGCCGGGACAAGGAGCATTTCGCCCGCGCTCACCAATGTGTTGATGAAATTATCGAGATAGCGCTTTCACTGGGCGGCGTTATTTCCGGCGAGCACGGCATCGGCCTGGAGAAAAAACGCTTCATGAAAAAAGCTATGGACCCGGTGGCTATTGAGATTATGAAGAAGATTAAAGACGTTCTAGACCCCCGCCACATCCTTAACCCCGGGAAAATATGGGAAGACGAAGCAGATGAAACCTGACCTCAGTTTCGAGCAAATCGAACGGTTCAAGGCCGACCTCGAAAAATGCACCAAGTGCGGCTTCTGCATGTCCGCCTGTCCCGTCTACCGCGAAGAAAAAATAGAGTCGTCCGTGGCGCGCGGCAAAATCATGCTCGTCCGCGCCTGGCTTTCCGGTGAACTTACGCCTACGGATGAAATGGCGAAGGCGCTCAATAAATGTACCCTGTGCATGGCCTGCGCCCAGAGTTGTCCGGCTGGTACTCAGGTGCCTTCGGTCGTTACCGCCGCCCGCGCGGATAAAGCCGGGCAAAAGGGTCTCTCCTTCCCTTACAATCTGGTCTATCGCTGGCTGCTCCCGCGGCGCCGACTGTTCGGCTACTCGGTGCGCTTTGCCTCCTGGTTCCAGGGTATCTTTCTGCCACGGACAGAAGGCTCGATACGCCACCTTTCCTATTTTCTCTCCGCGCTCGGCCAGGGCAGGCATATCCCTGAGATTGCTCCAAAGTTTCTGCGGCAATCAGTTCCGGAAATTAACCCCCCACCCGATGGCGTCCCGGTGAAATTCACCGTCGGCTATTTTACCGGCTGTATGACCGATTTTGTTTTTCCTGAGCTGGGACAAAAGATAATCCGTTTTCTCAATCGTAACGGCATCAAGGTTGTTATGCCGCGGGGGCAGGGGTGTTGCGGCGCGCCGGTATTCCTCGGCGCGGGAGACTTTAAAACAGGGCGCAAAATGGCCGATGCCAACGTGCGGGCGTTTAAAAATCTTGACTACATCATCACCGATTGCGCTACCTGCGCCTCCGCGATGAAGGACTACGTAAAGTTTTTAGCAGATACTGACGAGAGAAAGCAGGCCTATACAGAATACGCCGCCAGGATTAAAGACGTAACCGAGTTCCTTGTCGATATTGCCAAGCTGCCCGATTCCGCCTACCGCGTCGCTCCGGAGTTCAAAGGTAAAACAGTCACCTGGCACGAGCCGTGTCACCTGGGACGCTACCTCGGCGTTAAAGAGCAGCCTGGGAAGATACTTAAAGCGCTATCCGATATTAAATTTGTGGAAATGGCTGACGCTGACCAGTGTTGCGGCATGGCAGGGACTTTCAGCATTTATTTCTACGATTTATCAAAGCAAATCGCTGATAGAAAAGTAGCTAATATACAAGCAACCGGCGCGGACATCGTTACGACGGACTGCCCCGGCTGTCAGATACAACTCATCGATAGCCTCACGCGCCACGGCTTGCCGGTGCAGGTCAGGCATATCATGGAGCTTTTAGAGTAGGCGTTCCGGCGGCTTAAAACGGCCAACCGATATAGGTCATTGCCAGAATCGCATGAACCACTACTGTTAACAGGTAGACCCACCAGTCATAATACTGCCGGATTATTTACTATTGAACGATGATTTTTCCGCTCATTGACGGGTTGATTTTACAAAAGTAAGGATTGGTACCACTCTTGGTAAAGGTGTAGCTGAAGCTCTCCCCCTTGTTGAGTGCACTACTGGCAAAATAGCCCGAAAGGCTAGTCAACATATGCTGGGCGTCATCATTATTTGTCCAGGTCACTGTGGTGCCTACAGCTATGGTAAGTGTCGCCGGCGAAAAACCGTTGCTATCAATAATCACCGTGGCGGATGGCCCGGGTGCAACCGTTGTCGTTGGTGTTGTGGTTTGCGTAACCGTCGGCGTTGCAGCCGTTCCGCAGGAAGCGGCACCTATTACACTAGTTAGCATGAGAACGGTGAAGAGCATCAGATACATTTTTCTTTTCATTATTTTACCTCCATATCACGCTGTTTCAAGAGGGGGTCGGCTATTTAATCCGGCCTTCCGCCGCTTTCCAGTTGATGTTCTTGAAGAATGCCGCGATATAGTCGGCCCGCTTTAGGCCATAGTCTACCATATAAGCGTGCTCAAAAACATCCATGATTAAAATAGGACGGCATCCTGCTAGGTGGCCGACCTCGTGCTCGTTAACCCACTGGTTGAACAGGCCGCCGGTCACGTTATCCTGGTACAGCACCGCCCAGCCGATGCCCCGCATCGCGCCCGTCGCGCGGAAATCCTGTTCCCAGGCCTCATAGCTGCCGTAGACTTCTGCTAGTTTTTTTGCCAGCGCGCCCGATTTGTCCGGCGCAGCCTTGCCTCCAAGGTTCTCGAAATAATACTCGTGCAGGCGCATGCCGTTAAACTCAAACCCGAAACGCCGTTTTAGCTCGGCGTACTCGGGCGCTGCCGTCTTGCCGTCCTTGAGCATGGCCGCCAGGATGTCCGTAAGCTTGTTGGTGTTGGTCACGTACCCCTGATACAGTGTGAAATGATTGGTCAGCAGGGTCTGGCTGAAGCCTTCCATGCCGATAAGTTTACTATAGTCTTTAGCTGTGTAAGCCATAATTGCCTCCTCGTATTACTATTTCGCTTAAATACTTATTTAATTTTGCCGATAAACTCTTTCACCTGGTAGTCCCACTCGCGTGACTCGAATGATATGTTAGAACCTTTCCCCTTGGGAGTAGCCGAGACCCCCACCCCGCCGCCTCCCCCCTCGAATTCCACACAGCAGGGGACTTCCGATTTAACTTTCAGTCCGTAACCCTGCGGTCCAAAGAATTTTACCGCCCGCTTAATGGCTTCTTCCGGGCTGTGTTTGCTGATTGTTTCAATGCTAAGCATATTTCTCCTCCCTGTATTAAATTTCAGACCAGGCCGGCGGCTTTATGTTTCTCGGCGATAGTCTCCGCCAGGGTGTCCAGCGCTGTAAAATCGGCTTCTTTCGGGAAGCCTTTACAAAGCACCGGCGGAATGATTTCCACTTTCAGATTGGGAATCGCCGCGGCTATTATCTCCACCGTCTTGCCTCCCCATCCGTAAGAACCGATGATAGAAGCGAATTTGACCTTGGGTCTCAGGGCGTTGGCCAGGAAGGCCGCATACATGATGTTAGGATGCGGCCCCGCATGGACGGTAGGCGCCCCGATGACAATCGTGGCGGCGTCTACCAGCGCCATGGCCAGCTTCCCGATGTCGGTTACCGCCAGATCGAACTCTTTCACAGTAACGCCCCGCCGTGATAGAGCTTCCACGAGATGGGCGACCATGCGGCGGGTGCTGCCGTGCATCGAGATATAAGGCAGCACTACGATGTTTCCCGGCGCATCGTAAACCCAGCTATGATATGCCTTGATGATAAATTCCGGTTTATTATGCATCGGGCCGTGGCTGGGCGCAATAATATCGATTTTGTAGTTCTTGATTTTCTCCAGGTTATTCTGTATCGGAGCGCGGAAAGGCATCATGATTTCGGCAAAGTACCTTTTGGCCGCCTCGTAGACCTGCCCTTCGTCAGTGACATACATATCGGTAGTAGCCAGGTGCGAGCCGAAGAAATCACAGGAGAAGAGTATCTTTTCCTCCTGGAGATAGGTAACCATCGTTTCCGGCCAGTGTACCCACGGCGCGTAGATGAACTCCAGCGTCCGGCCGCCCAGCGCAATCGTCTCTTTATCGGCCACAGTCTTGAACCTGTCTTTCGCAATCAGTAAATGCTCGGTGAGCAGTTCCTGGCACTTGGGCGTGCAGATGAGTTTCGCCATGGGGAATTTCTCCAGCACCATGGGGAGCGTACCGGAATGGTCCTGCTCCGCATGATTGGCGATAACATAGTCGATACGGTCGATGTCCAACTGCTCCAGATTTCGGAACAGCACATCCTGTAAGGAAGGGTCGACAGTTTCAATCAGGGCTGTTTTCTCGCTGCCTTTGATTAAATACGAGTTGTAGCTCGTCCCGTCGGGCAGCGGAATAAGTGAGTCGAATAAGCGCCTGTCCCAGTCAATCGCGCCGACGCAATAAATATTATTTTTTATCTCTCTTGGTTTCATCTCGCCTCCTTTATTCCTGTTTTGGTAAAAAACAGATAAATGTCTCCGTCGCACTTTTATCATAGATATTCCGCGATTACGAAGTCATAAAATGGGGAGAGAAAAAGTTACAAAGTTATGACATTGTATAATATATTGTTGAGATTAAAATGGAAAGCCTTTTTTCACCCCGCTTTGACAAGCGCTTGATTTCATGCTATTTTCTATGTAAACTTATATATTATGAGACGTTTTCGCATACTGGCTGTTGACGACGAAGTAAGAATCCTGAATTTCCTTGTCTCCAAGCTCAGGTCCTCCGGGTACGATGTGCTCACCGCCGCCAACGGCGCGGAAGGGCTGGAGCAGGTGAAGGCGCAGGAGCCCGACTTTGTCGTGCTTGATGTCCTCATGCCGAAGATGGACGGGCTGGCGATGCTCAAAGAGCTGCGCAGTTTTTCCGCCGTACCGGTAATTATCCTGACGGCCAAAGGCGCCGATACCGACAGGATTCGGGGCCTCCAGCTTGGAGCCGATGACTATCTTCCCAAACCTTTTAATCCTGATGAGCTGGTGGCCAGGATAGAAGCTATCAGGCGCCGTCTCGGTAACGCGGATAAACGGGAAGTAATGCAAAGCTACAAGATGGGAGATGTCGCCGTAGATTTTAAAAACCGGAATGTTACGGTTAACGGAGAAACTAAGTACCTCACCCGGATAGAATGGCTCCTGCTGAGCCAGCTTATCAGCAATGCCGGCCGGCTGATGATGTATGAAGAGCTTCTCACCAGCGTTTGGGGGCCGGAGTACCGCGATGATGTGCAAATATTAAGGACATGGATAAGCCGTCTGCGCAATAAGCTGGAGAGCAACCCCGCGAATCCCGGGATAATCCGCACTATCCCCAAGACCGGCTATATCATCGACCGCCCCGAGTCTGAATAATCTGCTGCTTTTAGATTTAATCACGGTTTAATTATTTATTGCTTCGATAACCTATTTCTTTTACCTTTCTACTATTATCTTTCGAGTATCCCGTTAACATTCTGGGCAAACGCCGATTTGTGAAATCCAATATACTATGTCGTCTTACAAATAGGGAGTAGCCTGCGGAGAGGGGCACTAGCCCCTCTCATCTATAATTCCCCCTCTCCAACCAACCGATATAGGAACGCCGAGGATAAAAAGGTTGGAGAGGGGGTCAGGGGGTAAGGCAAATACTTTCCCGCTTTGCACATTATTATCCAACTCCTTCCAAATTTGGGGTATTGGCGTCTCCCTTTCGTAAAGGGAGATAAGAGAGGGATTTTACCCTAGTCATCCCCGTCCCCCCTCTCAAGTGTCATAGTTTTGTAACTTTTCCCCCCATGATTTTATAACTTCGTTATCTCTGGAGCGTTATTATCTTGTAGTAAGTAGTGAAAATCCCTTTATCAAGAACCCTGCCTTTTGCGGCGGCGAAACCTGTAACGAAGGGGGAGGATGTCGCCATGGGAAAACAGAATATACGCGGTTGTAACCGCTGTAAAAAAGGTGAAGTCTTTATCGACCATGACCAGTACGGCTGGTATGAGTGCTGCCTTCAGTGCGGGTATACCCGTGATTTACCTGATATAGCTCAACCTGCGCCTGCCCGGGACCGGAGCGCGGCAATAGAAGCCGTGCCAAAACGAAGGAGCCGGTCGATGAGTATAAGAAGGGGATCATCGAAATAGGACGGGAGGGAACAGCCTCGGCTCATACCCGACCGCTGATAGCTTGATACTTAGGAGTATTATTGAAGTTCTGAGAGAACAATCTCAGGCGGGAAAATGATATGGTAATGATAACTTTAGCAGCACCGATAGAAAACAAAATAGAAAATACATTTTTCAGGCGTGTCCCCATGTTTTCCGGGCTGGATGACAGCGTCCTGGAAAGAATCGGCCGGCTAATGGTGGTCAGAGAAGTATCAAAGCACGAGATAATCTGGCTGGAACAGGAACCCGCTAAAATGATTTATTTCGTGGCGGAAGGTCTTATCAAGTTGTTCAAGACCTCAGACGGCGGTAAAGAGCAAATCCTCCGGCTGGCGCGCCCCGGCGATTGTTTCGGTCATGCCGGCGCCTTAAACGGCGGCAGCCATCCGGAAAGCGTACAGGCCGTGGCGCCTTCCGTTCTCTATGGTCTCGCCAGCGCTGATCTGGAAGTATTAATCGGCGAGTATCCGCAGGTCGCCCGCAACGCTATTAAACTGCTCGCTACGGAAATGCACCACTATATGTCCCTGGTGGAAGACCTTTCACTGAGATGTGTCAGCGGTCGCTTGGCCAGGATGCTGCTGGCGGATAACGTCAAAGACGCCTGTGACGCCTCGCTGGTATTAACCCGCGCCGATATGGCGGCCATGACCGGCACAGTGCGTGAAGTCATCGGGAAATCGCTGAAAACTTTAGAAGATAAAGGCGTCATCCGCTATGACCGCCATCAAATCGTCATCCGCGACCGTGAAGCCCTTGAGTCCCTGATGCACTCGCTATAAACCGGTTTTTATCCGGGTCTGCTTAATAAACTTTAAAAAACAACCAATCTGTCATTCTGGCGCAGGCCAGAATCCACACCACCACTTTCCGCCTTTTTCTCTACTGTCATTGCGAGCCATCCCCCCTTATATTGCCTTTTCTTATACCCCTCTCCCTTGATGGGAGAGGGACCAAGGGTGAGGGTGAAACTCTTACGCAGTCGCTAACGCTCCCTCGCAATGACAGATGGAACACAGCCCCTTTACCTGGGCGCTGAAAAACGCTAAAATAGAAGTGTCAGAACCTCCTCACTGAAATGCCGAAAAATCTTGGATTAGCAGGCACAAATCTTGGATAAAAAAGTCCTCGACTGGTTACTGGAAGGCCCCGCCTGGCTCAGGTATGCCGTTGAGCTTCAATTGCTGGATACAAAACCGGATGTCAGGCCGGTACTGCAGGATGCCGGTATTAAAAAAATCATTACTCGCTTAAAAAGCAGCGATGCCGGTCTCCCCGCTATAAAAACTGGCAAAGTCCATTACACGGAAGCCGGTAAGGCCTACTGGGACCTCTTTTTCCTGGCGGATATCGGGCTGACTCTGCGCGATGTCGGTCTGGAAAGCGAGGCCGAAACCGTTTTCCGCTTTCAGGCCGCTGACGGCTCTTTCACCATGCCCCCTAACGTAAAAGATAACTATTTCTGCATGTCGGCCATCCTTATCTCCTCTCTCGCCAAAATGGGCTACCGGGACGACCCGCGCGTGGCGAAATATATCCGCGCCGCTTTAAGTTCCCAGATGCCCGGCGGCGGCTGGGACTGCTACGGCGAAACTATGGGTGTCCTGGAGTCCTGCCCTATGGATGATATGAATATCCTCATGCTGCTCGGCCAGTATGAAGCGCACATAAATAATCCCACGCTGTACGGCGCTATAGATCATCTTCTGGAACACTGGCAAGAAGGCTCTCATCTATATGGCTTTGGCGTCGGCAGGCGGTTTCGGAACCTGCAATATCCTGCTGTGAAATACGGCATCCTGCGCGTTCTGGATGTCCTCTCACTGTACCCGCACGCTATTGAGAGTAAGTCATTTCAAAGTATGCTGGATTTCGTCCGCGCCAAGGCCTCCGGCGGGAAATACACTGCTGATGATAACGAACCGGCTTACTCTGATTTGGATTTCGGCCGGAAATTTGAGTTAAGCCGCTGGATAACTTTCCTGGTCAACCGGGTGGAAAAAAGGGTGGAGAAATAAAATAAAACTTAATGTAATTCTGAGCCGACCATTAGTTGTTTTTTAAGTTTCCCTCTCCCCTTGTGGGAGAGGGATTAAGGGTGAGGGGTAAAAACGGCAAGCGTGAAGAATCCGTCCCGTTCAATAAAATTGTCACTCCCGCGAAGGCGGGAATCCAGTGGGTGGAAAAAAGGGTGGGAGGCTAAATTAAAAATCAAAAGAGAACCTGTCATTGCGAGGAACGAAGTGACGTGGCAATCTCTATCAGCGTAACAGATTTATCTAAGGGATTGCCGTGCTTACACCTGCGGCGGATGGTCTCTCAATGACAAACAAGGTAAAACAGCCAAAGGAAGGTAAATATGTACCGCATTGAGGTCTCGGTCAAAGAAGGGTTTGCCGATCCGCGCTCTGAAGGCCTGCAGAAAGACATCCTCGACCTCGGTATTAAGACGGTCGAGCGCGTTAAAGTAAGCAATATTTATCTCCTCGAAGGCAATCTGAATGAAAAAGAGCTGCAGGCCATCTGCCGCGAGCTCCTCACCGACCCCATTGTCGAAGAGTATTTCTCCCCGGAACAGCCCGCCCCCGTAGGCGCGCATCTTATCGAGGTCGCTTATAACCCCGGCGTGATGGACCCTGTCGAGGATAGTGTTAAAAGGGGCATCCGCGACCTGGGTATCAATACCGTAAACGCGGTCAGGACAGCGAAAAAATACCTCCTCTGGGGCAAACTCTCCGAATCTACGCTCCAATCCATCAGTGAAAAATTACTCGTCAACAGCATCGTCCAGCACGTCGTCGCTAAAAAAGAAGCGGTAACTCTGCCGTCGGCCAGCTATAAGTTCCAATTGGCTCATTTCGACCTCGCCGCTATGGACGACGCCGCTTTGGTAGAGTTAAGCAAAGGCCGGTTCTGGCTGAACCTGGAAGAAATGAAGATTATCCAGGCTTATTTCCGTAGAGTGGGCCGCAAGCCCACCGATGTCGAGGTCGAGACGGTGGCGCAAACATGGTCGGAACACTGCTGCCACAAGACCTTTAAAAGCAAAATTACGCTCGGGAAAAAGACCATCGATAATTTAATGAAAAGCACCGTCATGAAAGCCACCCGCGAGCTGAATAAACCCTGGTGTCTCTCCGTTTTTAAAGACAATGCCGGCGTCATCGATTTTGATGGCCGCCATGCTGTCTGCTTCAAGGTGGAAACGCATAACCACCCCTCGGCGGTGGAGCCTTATGGCGGCGCGGCCACGGGTATCGGCGGTGTTATCCGCGACCCCCTCGGCACTGGCCTGGGCGCTTTCCCGATTTTAAATACTGATGTTTTCTGCTTCGGCCCGCCTGATTTACCTCACGCCAATCTCCCCAAAGGCGTATTGCATCCGCGCCGTATCTTTAAAGGCGTCCGCGCCGGCGTGGCCGATTACGGCAACCGTATGGGCATCCCTACCTCCAACGGCGCTGTCCTCTTCGATGAGCGCTATGTGGGCAACCCCCTGGTCTACTGCGGCACGGTGGGTATAATGCCCGCGACGATGACGCAAAAGGGGCTTCAAAAGCCCGGCGACCTTGTCCTGCTGGTAGGGGGTAAGACGGGGCGTGATGGCATCCACGGCGTGACTTTCGCCTCCGGCGAGCTTGATAAAGAGTCCGAGACGTTGTCCTCCAGTTCCGTGCAGATTGGCAACGCTATCGTGGAGAAAAAAGCCCTCGATGCCATTATTCAGGCGCGTGACCTGGGGCTTTATAGCCGTATCACTGATGTCGGTGGCGGCGGGCTTTCCTCCGCAGTAGGTGAAATGGGCGAGGAAACCGGCGTCCGCGTCGACCTGGAAAAAGTGCCCCTGAAATACGCCGGCCTATCTTATACCGAGATATGGATCTCCGAATCGCAGGAGAGGATGATACTGGCCGTTCCGCCGGATAAAATAGAGCAGGCGCTGGCCATTTTCCGCAATGAAGACGCGGAAGCGACGGTCATCGGTGAGTTTACCGATACCAAACGCCTCCAGCTTTATTATAACAAAACCCTTGTTTGTGACCTCGATATGGCTTTCCTCCACGGCGGCCTGCCTCAGTTGCAGCGCGAGGCGGTCTGGCAGCCTCCCGCACACCCCGAACCTGAATTTAAACAGCCCGCCGACCTGACCGGAGACCTGAAAAAGATACTCGGCTCATGGAACGTTTGCAGTAAAGAGTGGGTCATCCGCCAGTATGACCACGAGGTTCAGGGCACCAGCGTCCTTAAACCCCTCGTCGGCGTAGCCAATGACGGCCCCGGCGATGCCGCGATAATAAAACCCCTCGCTGATTCCGCAAAAGGCATCATTATCTCCAACGGTATTAATCCCAAATATGGGGACATCGATACTTACTGGATGGCCGCTTCCGCCATCGATGAAGCCCTGCGGCAGGTTATCGCTGTCGGCGGTAATTTAGAAGAAGTTGCCCTGCTCGATAACTTCTGCTGGGGCAATCCCGAAAAGCCCGATAGGCTCGGCACTCTGGTCAGGGCGGCGCAGGCCTGCTACGATATGGCCGTTGTCTACGGCGCGCCTTTCGTCTCCGGCAAGGACAGCCTCTATAACGAGTACGAGACGGGCAAAGAAAGCATCTGCATCCCGCCGACGCTTCTTATCTCGGCCATGGCCGTCATGGATGATGTTAATAAAGCCGTCTCTATGGACTGCAAGAAAGCCGGCAACCTGATTTATCTAATCGGCAATACCTATAAAGAATTGGGCGGCTCGCACTATTACGCTGTACACGGAAGTATCGGCAGCAGCGTCCCGAAGGTCAACCCCCAAAAAGGAAAGCAGCTCATGAATGCCTTGTCCAAAGCTACTAAAGAGGGCATTGTTAAAGCCTGCCATGACCTCAGCGAGGGGGGAATAGGTGTAGCGGCAGCGGAAATGGCCTTCGCCGGTAGCCTGGGTATGACGCTCAATCTTAAAAACGTCCCCCTTGGCGAGCCGATTGACCGTGACGATTTTGTCCTCTTCTCCGAGTCTAATACGCGTTTCCTGTCCGAGGTCGCCCCGCAAGACAAAGCCGCCTTCGAGAAGATAATGTCCGGCACAGACTTTGCGGAAATAGGTAAAGTTACCGCTAGTAAGAAACTTATAGTTAACGGTCTTAAAGGCAAGTCAATGCTTGAAGCGGATATTGCCGAGCTGAAAGAAGCGTGGCAGAAACCCCTGCGATGGTAGGTTAAAGATGAAAAAAGTAAAAGTATTAATGCTCCGTGCCCCCGGGACCAACCGTGATATTGATACCCGCATAGCTTTTGAACAGTGCGGCGCTGAAGCGGATTCCGCGCTGGTAAACGAGCTTTTAAGACAGGAAAAACGCCTCATGGACTATCAGATTCTGGTCATTCCTGGCGGCTTTACCTACGGTGATGACATTTCCGCCGGTAAAATCATGGCTAATGAAATCCGGCCGAAGCTTAAAGAGGATATACTGAAATTCGTCGCTGATGGTCGGCTTGTCCTTGGCATCTGCAACGGCTTTCAGGTGCTGGTAAAAACGGGTATTTTACCCGGCATTAAAGGTAAAAGCGCCCAGCCCGTGACGCTGACCAATAACGACTCCGGCAAGTTCGAATGCCGCTGGGTCTATCTTAAAGTGAATGAAAAAAGTCCCTGTATCTTTACGAAGGGCATGCGCGGTATGTATGTCCCGATTGCTCACGGCGAAGGTAAGCTGGTCGCCGAGCCGGGCATAGCGGAAAAACTCAATATCGTCGTCCAGTATGTCGATGAAAAGTTTAAAACGCAGGCGGGCTACCCTTATAATCCCAACGGCTCGATTAATGATATCGCCGGTATCTGTGACGCTTCCGGCCGTATCTTTGGCCTCATGCCCCACGCCGAGGACTTTATCCGCTGGACGCAGCACCCCCGGTGGACACGGGAAACCCCGCGCGAAGATCTCTACGGATTGCAGATATTCCAGAACGCTGTAGCTTGGGCCAAAGGAATTTAGAATTGTCCGGATAGGGGGCTCGCCCCTCAAAGAGTGTTAGCCTTCCGCGCCCTGTTCTTTAACGTAGTCCATCGCATCCTGGATGGTGATTATTTTCTCGGCGGCCTCATCGGGAATTTCCAGTTTCTTTTGCGGTGTGCTAAAGGCCTCTTCCAGAGACATAATCAGCTCTACCAGGTCCAGAGAATCGGCGCCTAAGTCCTCAACAAAGCTGGCTGTGGGCACCACGTCCTTTTCCTCGACGCCGAGCTGCTCCACAACGATTGCTTTTATCTTTTCAAAAGTAGTTGCCACTTTACCCCCCTTTTTTGATAGCTTCCTAACGGCTGGTCAGGGCGCTTACCGAACCCAGCACCCCGTTGACAAACTTTGGCGAGCTTTCACTCCCGAAAGTCTTCGCCAGCTCAACCGCTTCGCTAACGGCTACTTTAACTGGTACTTTATTATCAAATAAAATTTCGAAGATTGCAAGTCTGAGTATATTACGGTCTATCATGGCCATCTGTTCCAGCGGCCAGGCCGGGGCGAATTTCTGTATATCGCTGTCGATTTTGTCCTTGTTGCTAATAGTGCCGGTCACCAGCTCGCGGACGAAGGCGGCGGTTTCCTCCGGCAGAGTGGTCCTGGCAAGTAGCCGTTCCACCACCGTCTCGGCGGGGCGTGCGGCGGAATCGACCTCATATAATGCCTGCAGGGCAATGGTCCTGGCTTTATGTCTCTGGCTGCTCATAATCTATCCTGACTTCCGGAGAAATTATATCATACCGCGCCGCATACGAGAAATAAACCCTCTCGCTTGACCTGCAACGGTAGAATTGTTACACTTTTCTTATTCCCTCTTATGTCGGGAAGGAGACTTGCCTCGAATGTCATTCCGAGCGAGCGCAGCGAACGTGAGAATCTCGCTCCTTAAATAAGGGTAGAGTATTAAAAGGTTAAAGCAATGAAAAAAATAGGTATCCTCTATCATCCTAAAGTACAGGCTACTCGCCATAAAGCCAGAGAGATAGAAGTCTTTCTTAAAAATCAGGGCGTATCGGTATGGACGTGTTCCGCCTGGGAAAAAGAAAAAGCCTGTGAGCAGATGACCGGGACCGACCTGATTATCACCGTCGGCGGCGACGGCACTATCCTCCGGGCAGCCCAGGTGGTGATTCAGGCGTCAACCCCGATTTTAAGTGTCAACATGGGTAAACTCGGCTTTCTGACCGAGCTGTCCTCCCAGGAAGCCGTGAGCAGCCTGACGGATATTTTAGACGGTAAAGGCTGGATTGACGAGCGCGCTATGCTCCGGGCGGAGGTGGCAACCCAGGTTCGTGAAGTTCAGGTATATCATGCTTTAAATGATGTCGTTGTGGCCAGGGGCGAAATCGCCCGTTTAATCAGGGTGGTAGCCGGCATTGACGGACAGCCTCTGACCACTTATAAAGCCGATGGCGTCATTGTAGCCACCGCTACCGGTAGCACCGGCTACGCTTTAGCCGCTGGCGGCCCCGTTCTGGCTCCCCAATCGCAGGATTTGCTGCTGACTCCGGTAGCGCCGCACCTCAGTCTGGCCTATCCTCTGGTGCTGCCGCCCACGGCCGCCGTAACGTTGCGGCTGGACACCTATAACACAGCCACGATGATTATTGACGGGCATATCAGCCTGCCCCTGGAAAACGGTGATACGGTCACGGTAGGGCGAAGCCCCCATGTGACCAGGTTTTTAAGGCTCTGCCCCCGCGAGTCTTTTTACAGCTCCCTGGAAGAAAAGCTGAAAGGAAAATAAGGTGTATAAGGTAGAAAAAGCCGGAATTCAGGATGTCCCCCAGATGCATAAGCTGATTAACGGCTTTGCCGATAAGGGGCAAATGCTGGCGAGGCCGTTAAGTGAGTTATATGAAAGTGTCCGGGACTTCTTTGTCATCAGGGATGGGGATGACGTCATCGCCTGCGCCGCTCTCCACGTTGCCTGGTCGGACATGGCCGAGATAAGGTCGGTCGCGGTAGCTGAAGATAGCCAGAGAAAGGGCATCGGGGCCAGGATTGTGGCCGCCTGTCTCAAGGAAGCGGGTGAGATGGGCATCAATACCGTA
>PLLL01000005.1 GCA_003141235.1 Dehalococcoidia bacterium | reverse complement strand
GTCACTGCTCAAGGTCAAGGCCTACAACGACTTGATGAGTAATTACCAAAAAGAGCTGGAGTCCGAGGTAACCGAGAGGACCGAGGAATTAAAGCATGCCTTTGAGAGGATAAAAGCAGCTTCGCTCGACACGATTTACCGGCTATCCATGGCCTCTGAGTACAAGGACGAGGAAACTGGCGCACATATCAAGCGCATGAGCCGTTATTGCGCTGCCGTTGCCCGCCGCATGGGGATGGACGAAAACACTGTGGAAACCATTCTTTATGCCGCGCCCATGCATGATTTGGGTAAGATAGGTATACCCGACATGATACTGCTGAAACCAGCCAAGCTTGACCCTGTGGAATGGGAAATTATGAAGCAGCATACGGTCATCGGCGCTCAAATACTCAAGGGTTCGGAGGCCGAATTTATCAGACTGGGAGAGACGATAGCCCAGAATCATCACGAGAAGTGGGACGGAAGCGGCTATCCAAATGGTGTAAAAGGCGCGGAGATACCAATCGCCGGCCGCATCGCGGCAATCGCAGATGTATTCGATGCCCTGACCTCCAAACGACCCTATAAGCAACCATTATCTGTGGAGAAATCGATGGCTATTATCAGGGAAGGAAGGGGAAGCCATTTTGACCCGGATGTGGTGGATGCTTTCTTTGCCATCCAGGACGAAATACTCACTATTCAAAAGCAATATGGTGAAGATAATCAACAGGCTTTTGATATTCCTGAGCTGAAAGCCCTGCTGCAGCAATACAATCAGGAAGAATTGCGTAAAAAGACAAAGGACTTGGTAAAGGCTTCTGAACTTCGCTATCGGAGGCTCTTTGAAACAGCCCGTGAAGGAGTATTGATTCTTGACGCTCAGACGGGGCAAATCGTCGACGTTAATCCTTTCCTGATCGAAATGCTTGGATACTCCAAAGAAGAGTTTTTGGGTAAGAAACTTTGGGAAATCGGCCTTTTCAAAGATGTCGTGGCAAGTAAACAATCTTTTGCGGAACTACAGAGTAAAAAATATATACGTTATGAAGACTTACCACTCCAAAGGAACGATGGTAAGCCGATTAATGTAGAGTTCATCAGCATTGTCTATGATGTTGATAACAAGGAAGTAATCCAATGTAATATTCGGGATATCACCGACCGTAAAATAGTAGAAGAGGCGCTGGCGCAAGCCGCCGAAAAAGACTCTGCCGTCTCAATATTATCCAGCAAGCTGTTTACATCGATTTCGATTGCAGATATTTCAGAAATGATTCTGGAAAGTGCGGAGCGGTTTACCCGCAGCACCTATGGCTTCGTAGGTTACATAGACCCGGAGACTGGCTATATAATCAGTCCGGCTATGACCCGGGGGATCTGGAAATCTACTCAGATTAAAGATGAAACCAATATTATCAAAAGGTTCGAGGGGTTGTGGGGGTGGGTACTAAACAACCGGCAGCCTCTTTTAACCAATACTCCGGCAGGTGACCCAAGGTTTGCCGAGACTACGCCTGGCCGCATTCCAATACACAATTTTCTGTCTGCGCCGGCCCTGATTGGCACAGAATTGGTTGGGCAGGTGGTATTAGCGAACTCAAATCGTGACTACAATCAGCAGGACCTCGGATTTATTGAGCGTCTGGCCACGTTATATGCTATTGCTATTCAGCATCAGAGAACAGAAGAAAAAATCAGAAACCTGGCTTATCATGACCCGCTCACTGGATTACCTAACCGGGTGTTGTTTAACGACCGTTATACCATGGCTCTGGCAAGGGCTAAGCGGTACAACAAGAAAATAGGTCTTATGGTGCTGGACATAGATCACTTCAAGAATATAAATGACACTTTAGGCCACGCCGCTGGCGACGAGGTACTAAAAGATTTCAGCGGCATATTATTAAGTATTTTGCGTCAGACAGACACCGTAATGCGTTCAGGCGGTGATGAGTTCGTTATTATGATGACGGATGTGGTCGAGCTGGAAAACGTAGATAACGTTGCTCAAAAGGTACTTGAGGCCACCAGNNGTTATCCCGAAGACGGCGAAGACATTGAAATGCTATTAAAATGTGCTGATAGAGCCATGTACCACATAAAGGAAACGGGTCGTGATGATTTCACGCGTTATGTACCGGGAATGGAAACCAAAATATTGGAGTAACTACCGCTCGTATCCTGCTAAAACTTAGAGCACGCCAAACCGCCCAATAAACGGGGATACTAAGGGAAATACACTTATCTTTGTATTGATAAAAGCGCAAGGAACACCCTGTAATTAAGACTAAAGTACAACATTTACGATGATGGAATGGTTTAACTCACTGCTCGCTCTCGCTACTAACGCTGTTGCTCAGCACAGTTTTGAGGCGCTGGTTGCCTTGTTTTTGGTAGCTGCGCTAATGGAAATAGGGATGCCTTTCCCCTTTGTTATCGATGGTGTTTTACTCATCACCAGTTATAATAGTGGGATATTCTCCTATCAGGTGCTGTTTATCATATTGGCCTTGGTGCTGGGTAGAGAGGCCGGGGCCGCCGTTTTCTTCTGGTTGAGCCGCTTTGTGGGTGATGCTTTCATCAAGCGGCTGGGGAAGCGCTTCCCTAAACTTAAACTTGGCGAAAGAATGGTTTGGCTTAAAGCCAAGCTCAGAAGACATGCGCCGCTGGCGGTGGCGGTTGCCCGGCTGACACCGGGATTGCTCACCCCGTCATCAGTAGCAGCAGGATGCAGCGGTATACGATACTACCAATTTGTTCTGGGTATTGTCCTGGCGTCTGTTGTTACCGATGGAGCGCTGGTAATTATCGGGTTCGCTACGAAGTATGGTCTCAGCATCCTGGGCTTCACCCCTTCTACCTGGGAGGTGGTGGGAGCCTTAGTTGTCGTCATTTTATTGGTCTGGTTTGGACGCTGGCTGNNCTTCTACCTGGGAGGTGGTGTTAGCAATACCTGTCGTCATTTTGTTGGTTTGGTTTGTACGCTGGTTATGGTTACGACGGCGTGCCCGTAAAAAATTATCTCTTATATTGTGAGCGCTAAAGTAAGGGGGAGGGTTATTAAAAAGGCATGTAATATCACCAAACAGGCACACCTTATTAGATGGACAGGTAAATAGTTCTGATAAATAAAAAGGAGGCAACATGGGTATCTTATTGATTATTGGTATTATTCTCTTAAT
>PLLL01000040.1 GCA_003141235.1 Dehalococcoidia bacterium | reverse complement strand
TCTGCTCGCAGTCGGAGTCGACGAGACAACAGTCGATTCACATGGCCGCCGACGCGCCCTCGAGCACGGTTCGACCGTGTTGGCATTGGAGCTCTCCAAGGAGCGCGCCGCTGCTGAGGTCGAGCGGCGGTTGCGCGGAGATCTCATCGAGGAGTTGCTGGCGGGCGCGCTGGAGGGTGACGAGGCGGAGAGGGTGGCGCGGCAGGCGGAGCGCCTTGGCCATCGGTTGCCACAGCGCGCGTGGGTGGTCGTGCTGGAGCCGGACGACGATGAGACAGAGGCGGGGCTCGCGGCTCGCGGCCAGCAAGACCGTCTCGACGCTGCGCTGAACGGGCTCGTTCGCTCCCGGCTGCCGGGCGCTCTGACCCTCGTCAGGGCGGCTTCCGCGGTGTTCCTGGTGCCCGACGAGATCGCCTCCGACCTGGCCGCCGTCGAGAAGCTGGCGGGGCAGATTCTTGCGGCCGGCGCGCCGGTGATGAAGCCTGGCACCGGGTCAATCGGGATCGGGAACCTCGCGAGTTCGGTTGGCGAGCTGGCCCGCTCGTACCTGGAGGCGCGGCAGGCGCTGCGGCTCACCCGCCGGGCGGGCGGGCGTGGACGTGTCGCGTCCTACCGTTCACTCGGCGCGTTCCGGCTCCTGCTCGAGGTGCAGAGCCCGGAGGCGTTGCGTCGTTTCGTGGACGAGCTGCTGGGCGCCCTGCTGCAGTACGCACAATCGCGCGATACGCCGCTGCTGGAGACGCTGGAGGCGCTGTCCGCAGCCCGATGGGTGCGGCGGGCGGCGGCCCGGCAGCTGGGAATCCACATCAACTCGATGAGCTACCGGGTGGAACGCATCCAGTCCCTGACCGGCCTGCAGCTGGACGACCCGGAAACGAGAGTCGCCATCTCCATCGCCCTACGCGCCCGAACCATGCTGGGGATGTAGCCGCTTCGTCACTAGCATGGCAGGGGCGGCCGGGGTCCCCTCGACCGCAACTTTGTCCTTGGCGTCTCGAAGCGTCGCCAGGAGAAACTCTCGAGAAATCCAATCCCCCGGAAGGAGAGCAGCGCCTCGGCGAAGCCGACGCGCGATGAGAGGGAACCATCCGGGTTCCCTCTCATCACGAGGACGTCGTTAGACGTCCGAGTACAGCATGAATTCCCAGGGGTGCGGCCTCAGGGCTACCTGGTCGACCTCGCGAGTGCGCTTGAATTCGATCCAGGTCTCGATGACATCGTTGGTGAACACGCCGCCCTCGGTCAGGAATGCGTGATCCTTCTCGAGCGCGTCCAGGGCTTCGGCCAGCGAGCCGGGCACCGACTTGATCTTGGCCTTCGCCTCACCCTCGAGCTCGTATATGTCCTTGTCCACCGGCTCCGGCGGAAGGATCTTCTTCTTGATGCCATCCAGGCCGGCCATGAGGCAGGCCGAGAACGCGAGGTATGGGTTGGCGGCGGGGTCGGGCGAGCGAAACTCGATCCGCTTCGACTTGGGGCTGGTCGAGTACATCGGGATGCGAACGCAAGCGGAGCGGTTCCGCTTCGAGTAGACGAGGTTGATGGGCGCCTCGTATCCAGGCACCAGCCGGCGGTATGAGTTCGTGGTTGGCGCACAAAACGCGAGCAGAGCAGGCGCGTGCTTGAGCAGGCCGCCGATGTACCACAGCGCGTCCTGGCTGACGCCGGCGTACTTGTCGCCCGTTAACGTGTTCTTGCCCTTTTTCCAAAGGCTTTGGTGGCAGTGCATGCCGGAGCCGTTGTCCTGGAAGAGCGGCTTGGGCATGAAGGTCACGGTGTAGCCGTTCTGGAAAGCGACGTTCTTGGCAATGTATTTATAAAGCATTACATTGTCCGCCTGCTTGGTCAAAGTACCAAAGCGCAGGCCGAACTCTACCTGTCCGCCGGTAGCGACCTCGTGATGGTGTTTTTCTATGTCCAGGCCGCCCTCCATCATCTTCAGGGCCATTTTTGTGCGTATACCGTGAATCTGGTCGGTGGGTGGAGTGGGGAAATAGCCTTCCTTGTGGCGGGGCCGGTAGCCGAGGTTATTGCCTTCACCGTTGCCGGAGTTCCAGATGCCTTCCTGGGAATCAATTTCGTAGTAGCCGACGTGGCTGTTCTGCTCGAAACGCACGCTGTTGAAGATGAAGAACTCCAGCTCAGGCCCCCAGTAGCTGGTATCAGCGATGCCCGTAGACTTCAGGTAGGCCTCGGCTTTCTTGGCTACGTTACGCGGGTCGCGGTCGTAGTCTTTGCCGTCGACAGGGTCGCGCACGTCACAAATCAGGCTCAATGTTGCCGGTTCTAAAACCGGGTCGACGATTGCGGTGGAAGGGTCGGGGAAGAGCAGCATATCGCTCTCGTGAATTGCTCGGAAGCCCCTGATAGATGAACCATCAAAACCGTTGCCCTCTGTGAAGAGCTCTTCGTTCAGCTCACTAATCGGCAGAGTGTAGTGTTGCCAGGTTCCCGGGAGGTCGATAAATTTAAGATCGACAAACTGACATCCCTTCTCTTTGGCGAGGCTGAATACCTTGCTTAATCCTGTTGCATTTCCCGTAGCTTTAACCATTATCTACTCTCTCCTTTATCTAAAAAATTTAAATATTTAAATTGCGCTTTCGTTTCTATCTCCCGTGCGGACGCGTACCACGGTTTCCACCGGTATGATGAAAATCTTGCCGTCGCCCGTTTCACCCGTCCTGGAGTTGCTGACGATGGCGTCTATCGCTACCGGCACGTCCTCGTCAAGCACCACCAGCTCGATCTTGATTTTAGGCAGCAGGTCTACCCGGTATTCCCCAACGCGCCATTGTAAAGGGATTCCTTTTTGGCGGCCGCGGCCGCTCACCTCGCTTACCGTCATCCCGAAGTAGCTCTTTTCTTCGAGGGCTTTTTTCACCGCGTTCAATTTTTCTTCCCGTATTATCGCTTCAACCTTTTTCATCGCAGCATACCTCCGTAAGCCCGTTCTCCATGTTGGGAAAGGTCCAGCCCCACCGTTTCCTCGGACTGGGTTACCCTTAATCCTATAGTAACATCAACCAGTTTGCCGAGAAGCATAGTGCCGACGAAGGCGAAACCAGCGACCGATACTACGCCAACCAGTTGTTTTACAAATTGCATAGCATTTCCGTAAAGGAGGCCATTAGCCCCGGCGGGGTTGACCGCAACGGTGGCAAATATCCCTGTAGCCAGAGCGCCCCAGATACCGCCCAGCCCGTGGCAGGCAAAGACATCCAGCGAGTCATCCATGCCGCGTTTTATTTTAAGCAGCACCATGCCGTAGTAGGATATAACGGAGGCGATAGCTCCGATAGCAATTCCTGCCATGGGAGTCACGAAGCCGGCGGCTGGTGTGATGGCCACCAGCCCGACCACCGCACCGGTTACCGTACCGAGTACCGTGGGCCGTTTATGTATCCAGCTGATAATCATCCATGTAAAGGCGGCGGCCGCAGCAGCGATATTAGTAGAGACAAAGGCGCTGGAAGCCAGCCCGCCGGAGGTGAGAGCGCTGCCGGCGTTAAACCCGAACCACCCGAACCAGAGAATCCCGGCGCCGAGGGTGACCATAGGTATGTTGTTGGCATCCATGGAATCCTGAGGGAAGCCCCTGCGCTTTCCCAGCAGCAGGACGAGAGCCAGCGCCGAAACACCCGCATTAATGTGCACTACGGTGCCGCCGGCAAAATCAAGAACGCCAAGCTTGGCCAGCCATCCGCCGCTCCCCCAGACCCAGTGGGCAACGGGAAGATAGATAATGGTGAGCCAGAGGGTGGCAAAGACCAGCAAAGCGCTGAACTTTATTCTTTCAACAATAGCGCCGGTAAATAGGGCTACCGTGATAACGGCGAACATTGCCTGGAACACCATAAAGGCGAGGTGAGGCACGGTGGTGGCGTAAACGGATGAAGGCGCCTGCCCCACATTGTTTAGACCGATATAGTTCAATCCTCCGATGAAGCCGCCCTTATCCGCCCCGAAGGCCAGACTGTAGCCGTAAAGCACCCAGAGCAGTCCCACCAGCCCGAGGCAGACAAAGCTCATCATGATGGTGGATAGTATATTTTTCCTCCGCACCATGCCCCCGTAGAAGAGGGCAAGGCCGGGTGTCATCAGCATCACCAGCGCTGAAGACATCAACAACCAGGCAGTATCACCACTATTAGTCGACATTTCCTTTTACCTCCCGACTATCTTGATATCTCCAGTTTAGCCGGGTTTTGTTTCCGCCGGATTACATCCAGGTTAAATTCATGTTACATGATTGGTGCCGGGGGTCTTTATCGGAGCAAACCTCCGTAAGCTCGCTCGCCATGCTGGGAGATATCCAGGCCGACCGTTTCTTCGGACTGGCCGACTCTCAGCCCGATGGTGATATCGATGAGTTTGCCGAGTATCATGGTGACGACGAAGGCGTAAGCGCCGACGCAAAGGACACCGATGAGTTGCTTTAAGAGCTGCGCCCCGTTGCCCGCTATCAGGCCGTTGGCCCCGGCGGGGTTGACTGCCAGGCTCGCAAAAACGCCTACGAAAAGCATCCCCAGAACACCCCCGATGCCGTGAACGGCGAACACGTCCAGCGAATCATCGAAACCAAGTTTAGTCTTGAATAAGAGCATACTATAGTAGCAGACGATAGACGCCGCCACGCCGATGGCAATCGCTGCCAGCGGTGTAACATAACCGGCCGCTGGAGTCACTGTAGCTAAACCGGCTACCGCGCCTGTTACCGTTCCTAGTATCGTCGGTCGTCGGTAAATCCAGCTGATAATCATCCATGTCAAAGCCGCGGCCGCCGCCGCGGTATTGGTGGTAACAAAGGCGTTGGCCGCCAGGCCGCCGGCGGTCTGAGCGCTGCCGGCATTAAAGCCGAACCACCCGAACCAGAGCAGCCCGGCCCCCAGCACGACCAGCGGAATGTTGTTCGGCTCCATAGCATCCGTGGGAAAACCGCGCCGTTTCCCCAGCAATAAGGCCAGGGCCAGGGCCGATACCCCTGCATTGATATGAACGACGGAACCGCCGGCAAAGTCCAGCACGCCGAGTTTCGCCAGCCAGCCCCCGCTGCCCCAGACCCAGTGCGCCACCGGCAGGTAGACCACGGTCATCCACAGCGCAGAAAAGACGAACAGGGCGCTGAACTTCATCCGCTCTACGATGCTGCCGGTAATCAGGGCTACGGTGATAACGGCGAACATCGCCTGATATATCATGAAGGCCAGTTGCGGTACGGTAGTGGCGTAAATGGGAGAAGGTGTCTGCCCCACGTTATTGAGGCCGATAAAGTTCAGCCCCCCGATGAAGCCGCCCTTATCCGCCCCGAAGGCCAGGCTGTAGCCGTAAAGCACCCACAGCAGCCCCACTAACCCGAGGCAGACGAAGCTCATCATGAGAGTAGAAAGGATATTTTTACGCCGCACCATACCGCCGTAGAACAGGGCAAGGCCGGGCGTCATCAGCATCACCAGCGCCGCCGAAATGAGAATCCAAACGGTATCAGCCCCGTTGATAGGCATCATGAAACCTCCGTGAACGGTATTTGTCTATATACTTTAGCCTGCGGATGTTACAATCATGTTACATAACCTGGAAAATAGAAGGAAAGGAATCAAAACCGAAGAAAGATTGAATATTAAGCTGATGAAGACTCAGCGATTATTCGTCTTTGATAAACTTGTAGCCGATGTTGCGCACTGTCTCTATATAGGTACGGGTGTGTTCGATTTTACTCCTGAGCCGGCGGACATGCACATCAACGGTACGGTCGCCGCCGAAGTAATCGTAGCCCCAGATTTTATCGAGCAGGGCTTCGCGCGTGAAAACGTGCCCCTTGTTGCTGGCCAGAAGTTTCAGTAATTCATACTCTTTAAAAGTGAGTTCGACTTTACTGCTTTCAACCATAACATCGCAGGTATCCGGATCGATAATCAGACCTTTACCTTCAATCGGTCGGGCGCTCTCCGGGGCGCTAAGGCTGAGGAGCCGGTTTATCCTCAAAACCAGCTCATTAGCATCGTAGGGGCTTACCAGATAATCGTCGATATCCGGATTCGGATTGATTTTATCCAGCTTATCCCGCGGGAATAAAGCGATTACCGGCAGTCTTCTTTCCCTTTTCAATCTCCGGATAAGCTCCCATATTTCCGTACTGGGAAGGTGCTCGCCTATTTCCATCAGGATTATTTCGGGTTTTTCGCTGGTCACCGCCTGCCTGAACCCATTGCTGTAAGCGGTAAATGAGGACGTAAGATTATTACGGGCCAGCGCTATGCGTAGCTCCGCCTTCGAGTCGGCATCTTTGGCGATAATTAACGTACGTATCATACTTTACCCCGGCGCCGTATTATAAAAAGGTATACGGTAATCATTTACCGTATATTCATATCTTAGCACGGCTGACCCTGTCCGTCAATATCTCGCCGGGTCAGGCCGGTTTTCATTATTATAGCACCGTTTCGCCTGACTGGCTTCACCCGGTAGAAGCTTAAACGGTATGACTTCAAGGTTAATATTATAATTTCGGCTAACCTCGTTATTAATAATTTATTTAGATGCCTGATAGCGGCGTTTATGATTTGTTTACATGCTTACGGATAATATTCAAATAAGACAGATTTTAATAATGAATATCCTTGGAATTTAACTTAAAGTAAAACTTGAAAATAGTTACTGCTGAAAGTAGGCGGGTATTATGGGAAAAGTCAGACGGGTAATCGTAAGACGGGTAAGACCTGCCGGCACGAAGGCCTGGTCGGGAATTGAACCGACAAACGGCCTGAGGCTGCTCGATAACAATACCATCAATCAATTTAACCCTACGATGCTGGATCTCGGCGATATCAGTGCGCCCTGCCAGGAAAAAGAGGCCGTCACCGCCGTGTTTGACCTTACCGGCTTTACCACATTTTGTAACCAGGTAGATTCTTATCTGGCCATTCCTAGATTTCTCAATGATTTTCTGGAGTGGTTTTTCAGCGATATCCGCCGGAAAATTACCGAGAAAGACTTAGGGGACCGCAGCGCGCTCTGGACGGGACTTCCTGTCATGGTCAAGTTTATGGGTGACGGACTTATGGTGCTGTGGGATGCCCGGAAGATGTCCGAAGAGCAAATTTGCCGTCTGGCCGGTACCCTTTATACGATTTGTCAGGATTACCGGACGGACTTTTATCCGCAGATAAGCGCGGCTGTCAATAAACCTCCGAGTGTTCTCAGATGTGGCGTAGCCAGGGGTAAAGTCTTCAGCATCGGTAATGATAGGGAATATGTCGGGCATAGTATCAATAATGCCTCGCGGCTGTCTCACCTGGGTTCGTTATCCTTTTGCTTCCCTCACCGCGGCTTTCAGGTCCGGGAGCATATGCCGGCGGAATTCCGCCAGATTTTTATTCCCAAATACGTCTCTATCCGCGGCGTCGGGGAAAATGAACTGGTTTGGGTCGTTAAAGATGAATTTAATCGTCTGACGGCAAAAAGTCGTGAGATGTTCCGCAGTATTGAGACGGTGGGAAGTGTGAATTGAAACAGCCTCTCGTGTTTGCGTAAAGGATATGTGAAATATGGTAAATAGTATGCAAAAACCGCTATCTGAATTAATTCCCGGCCGCCTGGAAGAAAAAAATAATGCCAAGCCGGAGCTGGTGTATGGCGTAGATAAAAAAATCAGGTCATCTCCACGTGTGACCCAGATATTGGAACAGGTTATTAAGACAGCCCAGAAAACCCTCAATATCTCGGCGGCCTCCGTTCTTCTTTTCGGCGATAATGAAGAGGAGTTGTTCTTTGAGGCCGCTTCAGGTCCGGTGGGTAAAACACTGAGGCAGGTGAAATTAAGTACCCAGTATGGCATTGCCGGGCAGGTGGCGCGTACGGGTAAACCCCTCATCGTCAATGATGTGGCCCGCAGTCAGAAATTCCATAAAATGATCGATGATACCACGGGCTTTCAAACCAGGTCTCTCATTTGCGCGCCGCTGATGGTCCAACATCGAATCCTGGGTGTGATTGAAGCTTTAAATAAGCAGGATGGCAGCGAATTCGATGAAAAGGACTTGGAAGCCGTTGTTTCCGTCGCCACTACTACCGCTATGGCCATAGAGAACGCGAGGTTATACCAGACCATTCTGGAAGCCTTTAAAAATACTATCTCCACACTCGCAGCGGCTATCGATATGAAGGACCCGCGTGCCTGCGGACATTCTCAGCGCGTGATGGAATACACCGCCATGGCCGGAGGCTATTTTTCACTCAACCCAGAAGAGATGGAAACGTTGAAAAATGCGGCGGTGCTCCATGACATCGGGAAAATAGGTGTGGACTGCTGTATCTTGATTAAAGATAGTTCTCTGACACCGGAGGAATGGGAGAAAATCCGCCAGCACTCGGTGATAGGGGCCAGCCTGTTGAAGGAAATCACCTCCCTTGAAATGGCGAGCGAACTCGTGCTCCATCACCATGAGAGGTTCGATGGCAAAGGATACCCTTCGGGACTAAAGGGTGAAGATATACCTCTGGGCGCCAGACTTATCGCCATCGCCGACGCTTTTGACACCATGACCACCGGCCGTTCCTATCACCCGGCATTGACTACTGACCAGGCGATTCAAGAGTTGCAGAATTTCGCCGGCACCCAGTTCTGCCCTGTAGCAGTGAGCGCCTTTGTATCCGGACTGCGTATCCATAGCGGCGGGACCCAACCGAACCGGAACTGATGCTGCCGGGCCGGGCCGGAACTAGGTCAGGTCGTCCAGTCCAAGCCATCCTTTTCTCATCGCCTTTAAAACGGCTTCCGTCCGGGAACCCACGTCCATTTTACGAAAGATATTGGCCAGATGTGCCTGTACTGTGCGGTGACTCAGGTAAAGCTGGGTGGCAATATTCTGGTTGCTCATCCCTCTGGCGGCCAGCTTTAATATCTCCATTTCCCGCTCGCTGATATTGATTCCCTGGGCCGTGTCCTGCGTCTGTCGTCCGTTAGAGCCCAGGCGGCTGAATATTTTGTGGGCGATGGCCGGGTGAAGCACAGATTCGCCGGCATGCACCGCGTGGATGGCATTGACCAGGTCGGCGCCGCTGACGTTCTTCAGCAGGTATCCGGCTGCCCCTGCCTCCAGCAGGGCTACGATGTACTGGTCGTTGTCGTAGTCGGTCAATATCAGTACGGCCGTCGCCGGGAAATCGGCTTTAATCTGACTGGTGACTTCGATGCCGTTAACCTTCGGCATGGCAATGTCCATCAGCACGACGTGCGGGTGCCGCTCGGTCACCAGTTTGATGGTCTCGGCGCCGTCGCCGGCTTCACCGACGACCTCCATGTCCGTCTCCTGTTCGATCAGGCTGCGTGTCCCCTCGCGGAAAAGGGTATGGTTATCGGCAAGCAGCACTTTTATCTTATTCATTTATGGCCTTTAGCCCAAAAATGGACTCTATTTACCGTACCCATTATAATGTGATAGTAGCGGAAGTTCAAAACAATTTTAATCATCATCCTGTAGGGGGAAGGTATTTTGCCTCCGGCAGGAAAAATAGTAATGAAGCGAGGGATTCAATGGGCAATACTGAAACAAAGCCGAAGACGGACGCGCCGCAGGATGCCGGTAACATTATTGACCGGGTTGATAAGGTGCTGGCATCTTATACCAAAGATAAAGCTAATTTAATTCCCATTTTGCAGCAGGTTCAACTGGTCCTCGGCTATCTGCCGGAAGAAGCCCTGAGCCGTATCGCGCGGTATGTCGGTGTAGCTGAATGCAGCGTCTTCGGGGTGGCTACATTTTACGCCCAGTTCCAGCTTATCCCCAGGGGACGCAATATCGTCCGCGTCTGCCGGGGCACCGGCTGCTATGTCAAAGGCGCGCCGCGCATAATCGAGGAACTGGAAAAATTGTTGAAGATTAAAGAAGGCGAAACGACGCCTGACAAGGAATACACGCTGGAAACGGTGGCCTGTTTCGGTTCCTGCGCGCTGGCGCCGGTGATGGTCGTCAATGACAAAGTGTACGGCCGGATGACGGCGGAGAAGGCGAAAGAGATACTGGGGCGTAAAAGTTAGTCCGGCCAGTCAATTCAGGGGGAAATGATGAAATACGAAGAGATAAAAAAGAAAGCCGCCTCGCAATGGAATGCCGTGCAAAAAAGCGCCCGGCCCCGTATCTTAATCGGCACGGGCACTTGCGGCATCGCCGCCGGGGCTGAGGAGATACTGAATACCCTTCGTAAAGAATTAGCAAATCAAGGCCTTAAAGCAGATATTATCCAGGTGGGCTGTATCGGTTTATGCTACGCCGAACCCCTGATAGAGATAGCCAAACCCGATAAACCCAGCGTCTTCTACGGGAATCTGACGCCGTCGCTCGTATCCGAGATTGTGCGTGATTACCTCGCGGGTGATAACCCCCGGCCTGACCTTGCCCTGGGCACCCGCGGTGAAGGTAGTATTAAAGGAATTCCCGCATTTTACGATTTACCGGTGCTTAAGCCGCAAAAGCGCATTATCCTGCGCAACTGCGGCAGCATCGACCCGGCGGATATCAACCATTACCTGGCCAATGACGGTTATGATGGTCTCGCCAGGGCGTTAAAGATGAAGCCGCAGGAAATCATCGATGAAATTAAAAAGTCGGGTCTGCGCGGTAGGGGAGGCGCCGGTTTTTCCACCGGGATGAAGTGGCAGTTCTGCCATGATGCCCCCGGCGCTCAAAAATACATTATCTGCAACGCAGATGAAGGCGACCCCGGCGCTTTTATGAACCGGGCGGTGCTGGAGGGGGACCCTCATTCCGTTCTGGAGGGTATGCTCATCGGCGCTTATGCCATCGGCGCTTCCGAAGGATATATTTATTGCCGGGCTGAGTACCCGCTGGCTATCGAGCGTCTGAAAACCGCCTTGGAGCAGATGGAGAAAAACGGCCTTNNATCCTGGGTTCCGGCTTCAATTTCCATATTAAAATTAAAGAAGGTGCCGGCGCTTTTGTCTGCGGTGAAGAAACCGCCATGATGGCCTCTATCGAAGGCAATCGGGGTATGCCCCGCCCCCGCCCCCCATTCCCCGCCAACTCGGGGCTCTGGGGCAAACCCACCAATATTAATAATGTCGAGACCTGGGCTCATGCCTCCGCCATTATGCAGAAAGGCGCGGGCTGGTGGGCTGGCTTTGGCACTGATAAAAGTAAAGGCACTAAGACCTTTTCACTGGTAGGTAAAGTGGTGCGCACCGGCCTTATCGAAGTGTCCCTGGGTATTACCCTGCGTGAAATTGTTTACGGCATCGGCGGCGGTATTACCGGCGGTAAAAAGTTCAAGGCCGTCCAGACCGGCGGGCCATCGGGCGGCTGCCTGCCGACTAGTTTCCTCGATTCTCCGGTGGATTATGAATCTCTAGCCGCCGCCGGCTCCATTGTCGGGTCGGGCGGCATGGTCGTCATGGACGAAGACAACTGCATGGTGGATGTGGCCCGCTACTTCATCCAGTTCACGCATGCCGAATCGTGCGGCAAGTGTGTTCCGTGCCGGGTGGGACTCGACAAATCGCTGCGGATTCTGAATTCCTTCACGCACGGCCGAGCCACCGAAACCGACCTCGACCGGCTCGATGAGATGGGCCGGATGATCCGCGAAACCTCCTTGTGCGGGCTGGGCCAGAGCGCGCCCAACCCCGTGCTTTCCACGCTTCGTTTCTTCCGCAAGGAGTACGAAGCGCACATCTACGACAGGAAGTGCCCC
>PLLL01000044.1 GCA_003141235.1 Dehalococcoidia bacterium | reverse complement strand
ACGCGTTGATAAAAAACTCCAGTCACAGCTTCTCCGGGGAAGGGATTCAGCGGGGGACATCGGCGCGGATATGGAAGTGCCGGGTGAAAACAAGCAGCGGGATATAGCCGGTTCAATATCCGCAAATGCCCGGCGGGTACAGGAGTCATTAAGGGTCATGGAAGAGATAGCCCGAGACCCTGAACTCAACCTAGAGACAAACTCATATAAAAAAGCACGGTTTGAACTGTATACCATCGAAAAAGAACTACTATCCCGGATACTCCGGCAGGATAAACTCAAACGCCTGGCCGGATTGTATGTCATCATCGATATCGCCTTCTTAAAGGGGCGGAACCTCGCGAGCGTCGCCGAGCAGGCCATCCGGGGCGGGGCTAAAGTGATACAACTGCGGGACAAAGATCGCAATGTCAGGGAATTTCTCAACTCTGCTATAGAGTTGCGGGTTATCTGCGTGGAACACAACGTCCTTTTCATCGTCAATGACAGTCTGGAAGTAGCCCTGGCGTCCGAGGCCGATGGGTTGCACGTGGGTCAAGACGACCTTCCTGTCGACATAGCCCGCCGCTTACTGCCCATCGACAAAATACTCGGCTGCTCGGCGCGTAATTTAGATGAAGCTAAAAAAGCCAAGTCCGAAGGCGCCGACTATCTAGGCATCGGCGCTATTTATACCACTACCTCAAAAGACATTGCCGAGGCAATCGGGCCGGATACATTAAGGGAAATTAGAAGAGCCCTGGATTTACCGCTGGTAGCGATTGGCGGCATCAACCAAACGAATCTGAAAGCTGTCATGAAAGCCGGGGCCGATGCCGCGGCAGTCATAAGCGCCGTCATGGGCGCCGATGATGTTGAAAAAGCGACCCGGCAACTGGTACAAATTATTGAAGGAGCTTAAAGTGAATAATCTGGATTCTATTTCCAATCACGCGCGCCAGGACCTGGCGGCCAGAGATGCGGCCCGGGAGAAGATGCTGCCGCTTTGCCGTGAGGTTATCCGATGCAGCGGCAACGCTATCCGCGCCGTACACCGGCAGGATTATAAGCAAGCCGGAGAACTACTCAACAGCGCCCGCAGCCACCTTGCCGCCGCGGAGAAGGCCGTCGAGGCTTTCAGCGAGCTCGGCAGTACCGGCGCGGTCAGAGACGCCCAGAAAGAGCTTTCTGAGGGCCACATCACACTAGCTTTAGTCACAGGCAAACCTCTGCCGGGACCCCAGGAATTGAACGTCGATACCGCCGCCTATCTCAACGGCATGGGTGAAGCTATCGGTGAACTGCGGCGCTATATGCTCGACGCCATGCGCAAGGGCGACCTCTCCCGCGGCGAAGAGCTGTTAACGATGATGGATGATATTTACAGCGTCCTGGNNGTTCCCTGATGCCATCACCGGCGGCCTGCGCCGCACTACCGATATGGTGCGCGGTGTGCTGGAAAGAACGCGCAGCGACCTTACTCTGGCGATGCAGCAGAAAGCGCTGGAAATCAGACTGGAGGGTATGAAACATGAGTAATATTTTAAAAGATAAAGTCGCCGTGGTCACCGGCTCCGGCCAGGGAATCGGCAGAGCCATCGCCATTGGTCTGGCTCAGGAAGGAGCTAAAGTCGTTACCAATAACCGGCAGCCGAAATCGACCGGCCACGTTATTTTGACCGACGCGCAGCTCGCCACGCTCAATAAAAAGAAGCGTGACTCGTTTAATAAAGAGACTGAGGCCATCAGCGGCGACGCCGAGACCACCGCGCAGACCATCAGAGAAGCCGGCGGCGATGCGGTCGCTTGCTTCGTTGATATCTCCGATTTTAATGCCGCCGAGAAACTCATCCAGACGGCCGTGAAAAGCTACGGTAAAATAGATATCCTGGTGAATGTCGCCGGGGCTTTCGGTTTCAGCCCGCTGGAAAAGATGACGGAAGAGCTCTGGGACAAAGTAACCACAATCAAACCCAAGGGCTATTTTAATACGATACGCCACGCCGTACCCTATATGATGCAGCAAAAATGGGGACGCATTCTTAACTGCACTTCCCGTGCTTTTCTCGGTGATGTTATCAAACACGCGGAGTACTGCGCCGCTAATGCGGGGGTGGTTGGCCTCACTAAAGCGGTAGCCATAGAGATGCGCGAATACGGTATTACCAGCAATGCGTTTTCACCTTTTGCCAAGACACGGGCGGACTATGAGTTGAGGACTTATGCTGATGTCGTGGACGCTGCCGACACGCCATGGATTGGCCGGAGACCCAGCGGCGGCAGCAGGCCAGTGTTCGTGACCCCCACCCCCGATTATATCGCCCCTTTTATCTGCTATCTTTGCACGGATGCGGCTGCTCATGTCAATGGCTCGGTATTCGCCTTGGGCGGCAACAATATCGGGCTATATTCCGACCCGGTGATAGCGAGAAATATTACCAAGTTCGGGGAAGTCCCATGGACGCAGGAAGAGCTGGCACAACAAGTACAGCGTGGACTGTTTTCGGGCTATAAAAGCCCGGCGGAAAATCCTTAGTGGCAGGTTTCAAACCCGCCCCTACAAAAGCCATTCCACGAGATTGCTTCGCCTCCCGAGGATTTCACCCTCACCCTTTGTCCCTCTCCCATCAAGGGAGAGGGTATTTTGAAAGGTGTTATCCCGGGGGATGGCTCGCAATGACAGTTTCAACTTTTTCTACTTCGGCGCGTAGATGGATGACCGCGGCTGTTTTTCCATGGCTTTCGCCAGGGTAGCGACGGGGCCATACATCATGCAAGTGGCCTGGCAGTGCTTGACACAGGCGGGCTGCTCGCCACCTTTGACTCTTTCAGCGCAGAGGTCACAAAACCGGGTGGTAACCGGGATAAAATCCGTGTGTACCTTGTCCGGCCCCACCGTGACGAGTTCATGTACTTTAATGCCGACCATACCACCGGTGAAGTTATGCTCCTGCTTGCAGGCGACCTCACAGGCGTGGCAGCCAGTGCACCAATCATATTGTATCAATAAGCCGTTTCGAGGCATGGCGTCTCCTTTTTAATCCTTTATTTTCGCGACGCGGCAGATATTGGAGCGCAGGTTCGTCCCGCCGAAACCGGACTTTCCCTGGTTGCCCATCGAAGTCAGGTTATTGACATTATGGTCCCAGGTGCTGAAGAGATTCGGCGCTTTACCGTCCGTCTCCGGCAGCCACCAGGCGTGGGGCACGGTGACGACCTTCGGGTGGGAAGTAGGCGTTACTTTAGCGCGCATCTTGATTTTGCCGCGCGGATTTTCAACGTAGACCCATTCGCCGTTAGCGACACCAATGTCCGCCGCTGTCTTATCGTTGATTTCTATGACGGGGTCAGGATCAAGCTCGCGAAGCCAGGGAACCATGCGATGCTCGGAGTGGAAGAACACAGGAGAACGGCGCCCGGTGGTGAGAATAAGCGGATATTTCTTGAATAAATCAGGCGTGGAAACAGGGCCTTCTTTCGGTTCTTCGTAGTAAGGCAACGGATCGAGCCCCCACTCTTCGAATCTCTTGGCATAAAGCTCTACTTTGCCGGTAGGCGTATCAAAACCGGGTTTTCCGTCAGCGCGGAGGAGGCCTTTCTCATAACGGTAGTAAGGCCGGGTCTTATCGCCTTTGGGCGGGAATTCCCAGCCGCCTTTGGCCTTGAGCTTCTCGAAATTGGTGTTGCCGACCTTGAGGCGGTCGTCGAAAATCTCGCGGACGGTATTAAACTTGATAGGAGTAGTGGCCAACCGCTTGGCCATTTCCAGGTTAATATCCCAGTCAGATTTAGATTCTCCAACCTCGTCAACAGCTTTGACCGAAACGCCAAGAGGCTGCCACCAGGAACGGAAGCTGTCTCTCTCACAGATGGTACAGACAGGAAGGAAGATATCGGCCAGCGCCATCGTCGTCGGGTTTTGGAAAATATCGACGCAGACGATGAAATCGAGCTTTTTCATGGCATTATAATGCCGCCTTGGGTCAGCGGCCTGCCCGCCGATGATATTGGAGGTCTGTATCCAGGCAGCTTTAACCGGATAGGGCTTGCCTGTCTCCATCTGCTCGATGAGGACATCGGGCTGCACCCAGCCGCGGAAGCCCTTAATCATGGGATAATCGTTAGCGCCGATTCTCTTCTCGTTGAGTCTCTTGACCAGGTCGGCGCCGTAAAGTTCGGTCAGCTCAGCGGAGGAGAAGGGATAAGTGGTTACGCCGTGGGAGTTGCGGGCGATGACGTTGCCGCCGGGGTTATCGATATTGCCGGTGATGGCCCAGAGGTGGTTAATGGCCTGGGAGACAACGCTGCCCGCGGGCATGGCATCTACAGGTTCGCCCCACTGGATGGCCGACGGCTTGTTATTAGCGTAGAGACGAGCGGCTTTCCGGATAAGGTCGGCGGGCACCCAGGAAATCTCTTCAGCCTTTTCCGGCGGGTATTCCTGAACGCGTTTCTTGAGTTCTTCGAAGCCGTAGCACCACTTCTTGACGAACTCTTTATCGTAAAGACCCTCGTTGATAATGACATTGAGCATGGCGAGGGCAATTATTCCATCAGTGCCGGGACGGTTCTGAATATGAACTTCAGCGCGGGAGGAAAACCAGGTAGAGCGCGGGTCAATGACGATAAGCTTTGAACCACGTTTCATGCAGTCGATAATCCAGTGGCCGTAAAAGCCGTCATGGCAGCCAGCGGAGGGGTTCTGCGCCCAGATAATAATATATTTAGGTAATACATATTCCGGGTCTTCAAAGCGCTTTTCCAGGAATTGCGAACAGTCTGCCACAGCGTAATGACCGTGGGTGGCGTACATAGCGCCTAACCGGGGTGTATAGCAAGCATGACCGGCAAGGCCTACCTGCACCCAGTTGGGGCTGCCGTAGGCATACATTAAAAAGGTAATCGCTCCGCCGATATCGCGGCCGGTGCCCTGGCAGAAAATGACTGATTCCGCGCCGTACTTGGAACGGATATCCTTAAGTTTGGTCTCAATAGTGTCATAAGCTTCGTCCCAGGTGATTTGCTTCCATTTTCCCTCGCCCCTCTCGCCAACCCTCTTTAAGGGATGAGTAACGCGGTCAGGGTGGTACATGTACTGGGGAAGGGCGAGCCCCTTGGCGCAGAGACGCCCCTGGTTGAAGGGATGATTGGGGTCGCCTTCTACCCGGGTGACTTTACCATCTTTGACAAAAATCTCGCAGCCACAGCCGCCGTGTGAGCCGCAGCCGGCTGACCAGAGGGTGGAAAGGACCTTCTCCTCTTTGCTTTTAGCCATGCGTGAACTCCTTTCTGAAAAACAAAGTTAAAAACTCCGACAGTTTATCTTAATAGTTTTGAGGCTGGCGTGTCAAATAGTCCTTGACTCAATATTATATAATAACAATAGAACATATGTTTCTATCTTGCGGTAATTGTCTAATTGAAAAGGTAATATATGAAATACAAGCTAATATTTTTAGAATGGCTGGACAGCAAAGGAATCACCAATCAATGGGAATATTTGAATGAAATAGAACCTATGAAACCCAGCCGATGCTTTTCGGTAGGGTTTTTAATAGAGGAAACAGCTCAATATAAAACCATAGCACAAAGTCTGAACGCATCTCAAATTATAGGTAGAATGACTATTCCGCAATGCGCTATCCAAAGAATGACGGAGATAAAGTTATAAAACTAATTATCTATTTTTTCTTGTCAGGTCTTTGAGTTAGCGCCGAACCGGCAGCACTTTTTGCAGCCTTCGAAGCTTTGGGGTCTCTTAATACTTTTGATGCAGTCGTACCGACTTTCTTAGAGGTTTTTTCGTTCTTGGCCATTTTTTTCTCCTTCTATATTAATAGGAATTATATATATAATGTCACTTAATATGTCTTTTGTCAATTAATTATTTCATGGTTCCTTTTTGCATTGACTTCACGCCCTTTAAGTTACCCCTCTCCCGGCGCTGTAAAAACGATGAGTTCCTACTTCAAAATCCCCCTTTAATCCCCCGGGGAATCTTGAATAAAGTGCCTAGGTAAAAAGGCGGAGGGGAAAGGGAAAACACGGATTGATTCCCTTCGACTTTTCTCAGGATAAACGCTGCGCTCACAATGACAAGTATGGGATTCATCTTGAAAGAGAGTGACAGATGAGAAAATATAAGCAGCTACTCATAATGTTTGGTACCTATTCTCCTGCCAACCCAGAAGACGAGGAGTAATACGAGCACCACACCGATTCCGAACAGCGTATAAAACGGCCAACCAATGGCGAAGGTGACGGCTATCGTATGATTAGTGATAACGTTGGGGAAAGTATAGCTAGCCACCGGGCCTACCGATGTCCCATCGACCAGAACGTCAGCGATACGGTAGCCTGTGTTAGCGTTAATGGTGAATGTCTGGCTATCACCATAGCTAACTATCTGGGCATCGGAAGGTAAAATCGACCCATGGTCACCGACAGCAGGAGTAACGGTGTAGGTATTAATGGAGAAGCTGGCAGATATGGTGTGGCTGGCGGTAACGCTGGTAAAGGTATAGCTAGCCACTGCACCCACTGATGTTCCATCGACCAGGACTTTAACAATATTGTAGCCGGTATTAGGCGCGATAGTGAAGGTCTGGTTACTGCCATAATTAACCGTCACGACACCGGAAGGTGAAATTGAGCCATTGGCACCAGCGGAAGTAGTAAGGGTGTAAGTATTGATGGAGAAGCTGGCAGATATGGTATGGCCGGCGGCAACTTTGGGGAAAGTATAGCTAGCCACCGGGCCGACCGACGCCCCGTCGACCAGGACATCGGCAATATGGTAGCCGGTATCAGGGGTGATATCGAAGGACTGGTTAATGCCATAATTAACCGTCACGGCCAAAGAAGGTACTATCATCCCGTGGGCACCGACAGCAGGTGTAATGGTGTAGGTATTAATAGCAAAACTGACGGCTATCGTATGATCGGTGATAACGTTGGTGAAAGTATAGACAGCCACCGGGCCGACTGATGCTCCATCGACCAGGACATCGGCAACATGGTAGCCGGTCTTAGCCGTGATAGTGAAGTTCTGACTATTGCCATAATTAACCGTCACGACATCGGAAGGTGAAATTGAGCCATTGGCACCAGCGGAAGCAGTAAGGGTGTAAGTATTGATGGAGAAGCCGGCAGATATGGTATGGCTGGCGGTAACGTCGGTAAAGGTATAGCTAGACACTGCGCCCACTGATGCCCCATCCACCTGAACATCGACGATACGGTAACCAGTATTAGGGGTGATGGTAAAGCTCTGGCTACCACCGCTATTAACTGTCACGGAACCGGAAGGCGATATCGAGCCATTGGCACCGGCGGCTGTAGTAAGGGTGTAAGTATCGATGGAGAAGCTGGGAGATATGGAGTAATCATCGTCCATGGTGATGGTGGTCGCGGCAGAGTTGACGTCGGCTATAGTATCCACGTCACCAAACCAAGTAACGAAATTGTAGCCAGCATTTGGCACCGCCACCAGGGTAACTATAGTTCCGGCGCTATAGGTAAAGACGCCCCCACCAGGGCTGGTCACCGAGCCACCACTGGTGTTTATTACCTCTAAGTGGTAGTTAGTCGCGGAAAACACCGACGCAACCTGCGGAGTTAGGACCAAACTGAAACTTAGCACGAGCGCCAGAGCGAAGACAAGATTAAGTATCTTCTTCTTCATTTTCACACCTACCTGTTCTTATCTCCCGGGTGGCCTTAAGCTCTTTATTCTACAGTATGGTATACACATTTGTAAATTATGTAACTTTGTTTTAGTGTACATGCAAAATGTTAACATTTTGTTAAGTCAAGTAAATAAAGCTTGTTTCCAGTACATGATTGGAGATAAAAGGTAGAGGCGAAGTATTTCCTACTACAAAATCCCCCTTTAATCCCCCTTTTTCAAAGGGGGACAAACACACTAGTTGAGATTCTTCCTAATCCTCACCCTACCCTCTCCAAACCAAGCTACGGGACATATCACCCCTCACCTTAATCCTCTCCCTCAAGGGGCGAGGAAACAAGAAAGGGGAATGAATTCTGGCCTACGCCAGAGTGACTTACCCCCCAGCAAGCTGGGGGGCTTCTGGGGCATCGTTAAAACATTTTTGATTGACTAGGTTTGTCCTCGTCTTGTTGATATTTGATATATCTTCTTATCACATCCGATGTCACTACATCTCCCACACTTCTCACAAAGTAGCCCTCCCCCCATATCGCCCCACTCCACATCTTCTTCCTTATCTCCGGATATTTTTTATACAACTGTTTCGCCGATATACTCTTCATTATCTGTACTACCCTTGCCGGTGCATATGATGGCGGTGCTTCTATGAACACATGGATATGATCTTCCATTACTTCCATCGTGTCTATGTGAAATTCATATTCCTCGGCGATTTCCTCAAATAGCTTTTTCAGATATTGTCTTTCCTTCACCCCCAACACTTGCGCCCGATACTTCGGTACCCATACCAAGTGATATTTCAGTTCATAAACCGCGTGTTTTGTCCGTCTTATTCCCACCCCACCTTTATACCATCTTCTCTCTTCCCCCTACAAAACTACCCTGTTCGCCTTCCGGCGAACCTCGCTTTCCTCCCCACAGCGAAGCTGAGGGGTATCCAGCGAGGCTTTTTATGACA
>PLLL01000072.1 GCA_003141235.1 Dehalococcoidia bacterium | reverse complement strand
TATCCGGGCGAAAATCATCACAACCGGCTGCCGGTGCGCCCTGTCGAGCCGATAAAGGATGTTCGCTTGGCCGGCCTGGCCCGGATTTCCTTGATTTTACTGGTCGTGATGATTTTCGCCCGGATAGCCACGGTGGCGCTGGGATTTAATTTCGATTTCCGGTTGACCTATATCGCCCTCGTGGCGGCTTTGCCGGTCATTATCTATATCCCCAAAAGACCCGGCCTGTTGAAACGGCTGGACTGGTCTACGCTGATTTTCTTTGCCGCCATGTTTGTTTTCATGCAGAGCGTCTGGGATTCCGGCCTGTTCCAGAAGGCCATAGAAGCTACCAACGTCAATCTGACGTCTACGGGGATGATTCTGGGGGTAAGCGTCCTGCTGAGCCAACTGCTTTCCAATGTCCCCCTGGTGGCCCTGTATTTGCCTGTCTTGCTTCAGGCCGGGGCGCTGACCAAAGGGATGATGGCATTAGCCGCCGGCAGCACCATCGCCGGCAACCTTACTATCCTGGGGGCGGCGAGCAACGTCATCATTATCCAGAATGCGGAGAAAAAGTACGGCGCCACGCTGAGTTTCTGGGACTTCGTCAGGATTGGCGTGCCGTTGACTATTATTAATGTGGGGGTCTACTGGCTGTTCCTGCTGCTATTTTAGCCCATGAAGCTTTACTCAGGCTCGCTGGAACTTAGCCCGCTTTGGATTTCAGGAATTTAATTCTATCAGCGACGCATTTGGCGGCCCACAGGCGCGTGGCGCTTTTCTTCAGGTCTCTGGCCAGTCTGTCGTCACCAATGACCTCATCCACCCACTTGGCGAAGTCTGACTTGGCCTCGTTCGAATGAAAGAGGTAAGTATCGTCCGTCATTTCTTCAAGAGCGGTTTTAAGCTCCTCCAGGCTACTTAAGTACCTGCCGTCGTTGCACCAGAACCGCTTTTCCTCGGCCACGCTGCCGAGTCTGGCTTTAGCAACCTGCTTCGTTATAGCGACCATTTTTCCTACCTCCTGAGTCAGTCCACCTGTAGCTGACCGGCAATATTATCTTATTACTAATAAATAGCGCAATATCAGGTGAATGTCAACTCCTTACCTCATGTAATGTCATACATTTGAATAACATTATTCACCTGATGAGAAATGTGAAGAGTCCTGAAGAGCAAGACATGAAATTAGGCTTGTATTTGTAATATATTAGGACATGTTCCATAATAAAACAACGAAATTTAGGGATTTAGGAACTTGTCCATGATAAAAAGTACGAAAAACCATCTGACAATCAACGATGAAACAACCGGAGAGATAAACAGCGATTTAATGTATGTTCTTGACCCCAGACTCAGAGGCACTCTATAGCTTAAGAGTTTAAGGAGGGTAGAAAAATGGTAAAAAGGAAAAACGAAAAATACATCATATCCGAGCTAAAAGGAGCCCCGGAGATATCCCCGGAAGCCACTGCCAGCTATTCCGAATGGGCTAAACGGGTGCTGTTCTTAAGCGATAAGGTCGTGCCCGGCGCTTACAATATGATGTTCTCCTGGTATTTAAAACCGCCGCCCAAGTCGCTGGAAGCGCATACTCATGACAATCCGGAGATTATCATCTTCCTGGGGAGCAACCCGGATGACCCCTATGACCTCGGAGGGGAAATCGAGTTCTGGTTGGAAGATGAAAAATACAACCTTACCAAAAGCTGCTTTATCTGGGTGCCCAGGGGCATGAAACACTGCCCGATGGTGGTCAAGCGTGTTGACCGGCCTATTATTCACCTGGGTTCGTCGGTAAAACCAGGCTATAAAGTATAACAAAGGAGTTACGATGACAAAAATAGGTATTATACGCTGTCAGGAACTTGCCACGGGCACTGGTCCAAGACGCTGTGCGGGGTGGAACTGTTTCCCGGCCATGAGAAATAAAACGAAGTACATGGATGAATATGACACCATCGAACTCGTCGGGTTTGATACCTGCGGCGGCTGCCCCGGGCGTAACCGCTATGATAAAATCATCGAGAGAGGCATGAAACTCAAGGAAAAAGGCGCCGAGGTTATCCATATCAGCACCTGTATGGCCCTCTTTTGCCCCAATAAAGATAAATTTGTTGAAGTTTTAAAAGAGAAGACCGGCCTGCCTATTAAAGAAAAAACACATACCCGTCCTGATGGCAAAGAATTTAAACCCGGCCAGATGACCGAGTATGGCGTTGTAGGTGGAGAAGCTCCTGCTAAGACCGCTAAAAAACCGGCCGCCAAAAAGAGCCCGGCTAAAAAGAAAACCACTAAGAAATAGAATCTGTGAGCCGGTAACTGCGTGTTTGCCGGCTTACTGGAACGCTATCAGTTTGATTGTTCGGAAAACAGGGCATGTTGCGGCGGGTATTAAGATACCCCGGCGATAGCCTGCCGCTAGAGAAACATTTTAAATTTACTCAGAATATAGCATGGCGGGCGGTTATGATTAAGGCAGTGGATTTAGATAGATGATGCCTGAGCCGCCTAAGATTGAAATCTCTATTGCCTTACTCGGTGTCTCTGGGTAAATAGCAGTCTCATATGTATTGACGCTGCCTTTACTTTCTACTTTTGATATGCCGTCTCCCGGATTTACCTGGTTTTTGCCGGTAGGAGTGACACGCGCCGGAACATCTCCCGGCACGGAAATATTTATGGTTCCGGCGCCTCCCTCAATCGTCACCTTTAAATTCTGAAGTATCTCTTTCTCTCCAAAGCGCAAGGTGAGACTGCCTTTCAGGGCTTTAATAACCATGTTCTGGCAGGCGGCGTTTAAGATACCCTCTAGAATAACGTCTCCGGTGCTGCAGCGGAGTTCGCACTGCCGCATTATCGTCGGGTTCGGCTCATCGAAGGTGAAAGCGTTTTTGGCCGTGCCCAACTCAGCGTACAAATCGGTAATCGGCAGACCGCTGAAGTTCCAGTGGCCCTCCGCCTGACTATTGCGGATATCGAGGCGAAAAGACTGGTTATCGCTAACCCGGAGTTTCCATAGATTTGTAGAATTCTGGCTATCTGCCGCTTTTATCTTAGCTTGAACTAAACTGACCTTGCCGTCCTTTATTTCAATCTTCGGTGTCCAATCACGGTTACTAACCTGCACTGTCCCGTTCACGAAGTCGCTGCCGCTGTAACCAACGAGACGCAGCATACCGGGTAAGTCGGAAACAATACTCAGTTCCGCTGTCGCCCCCGGATAGGCAATCGTAAACGGGGTCTCAAACGTGGTGTTCGGTGCGGGCGCTGTACCAGCCGGAGAACAGGCGCAGAATATCACGCAGAGTAAAACGGAACCTGGAATGATACTTTTTCCGATTCTAGAAAATGTGCACGGAATCAGGAGCGAAATGAATTTGGACTTTTTTACCAACGGTTAACCCCATTTCTCTAAAGCTGCGGCGCGTCACCAGACAGCAGACTTCCGGCGGAACGTTAACAAATATATGATATGCCATGCCTACCTCGTCTATCCTGGTTATAGTACCTATAAAACTATTTGGCGCAGGGTGAGACGCTAGACTGGTGCTAATGTCAATATCATCCGGTCTTATGCAGGCATGAGTCGCTCCCGTCTTACGCGAGGTTGTGACTAGCTCCATACCATCCGTGCGGAAAACACTTCCGTCCCCGGTTTGCCCCGATATTTTACCGGCGAAGATATTCCGCATCCTGGTGAAGCGTGCCACGAACTCGGAACTGGGGCGGCGGAAAACTTCTTCCGGCGTACCTGCCTGCCGGATACCGCCTTCTCCGATAACGGCTATGTGTTTACCCAATAACAATGCTTCATCGAAGTCGTGGGTAATATGAATCACGGTGATGCCAAGCTCGCGGTGAAGGCGTTTCAGCTCCTGCTGCAGCATTTCACGGGATTCGGGGTCGAGGGAACTGAGCGGTTCATCCAGCAGCAGCAAACGCGGGCTTGTGGCGAGGGCGCGGGCCAGGGCCACTTTCTGTTTCTCGCCGCCGCTGAGCTTTCCGGGCTTACGCTCCAGCAGATGTTCGACCTTAATAATAGATACTATTTCTGCCAGTTTTCTCTTGATTTCTCCATTGGCCACCCGCCTTACTTTCAGACCGAATACGATGTTCTCCGCCACGGAAAGGTGAGGCAATAGGGCGCAATCCTGGTAAACCATGCCGATATGCCGTTTTTCCGGTTCGAGCCGGGTCACGTCTCTGCCTTCAATCCATATCTCCCCGCTTTTCACCGGGTGCAGCCCGGCGATTGTTTCCATAAGCAGTGTCTTACCGGCGCCGGTCGGGCCTACCAGCATAAAATAGTCGCCTGTCTCAAGCTCCAGGCTGATATCCTGCAGCGCGAACCTGCGGAACTCGACCCGCACACTTTTAAGACTAATCATCTTTCTGCCTGCTATGCAAAAGAGTACGGACCCCGATGAAAATAAAGGCGCAGACTAGAATAAGTATCGCAGCCACGGGGATAGCCTTGCTAAGTCCGTAGCTTTCAAAACGCTGGTAGATGAGCGTGGGGGTGACCATCGGATAATAGGCAAGAATTACTATCGCACCAAACTCGCTGATGCCGCGAGCCCACATCATCAGGTTTCCGGCCAGGATGCTCCGCCATGCGAGCGGGAAAGTAACACGATAGAATACCTGCCACGGCGATGCCCCGAGTGTGCGGGACACATTTTCCAGACGCACATCGACTTTCTTGAAACCTTCCTTGGCCGAGTCAATCAGAAAAGGTACGCTGACAAAGAGCATCGCTATCACGATTCCTGCCAGCGAGTCCACGAATTGCACGCCGACGGCGCCAAACCATTTCCCGAGCAGGTAATTTCGTCCGAACACAAAGAGGAGAGCGATGCCGGCGGCGGTATGCGGCACCACAATCGGCAGGTCGATAAGTCCTTCGACAACGCTCTTGAGCGGGAAATCATACCGGGCCAGCATGTAGGCCAGGGGCACACCAAAAATAAATCCGATGGCCGTAGTAATGAGAGCGGCACCCAGTGTAAGGAGGATGGAATTAATCGTCGTGGGGTCTATAAACGCTTGCCAGAGTGACTCTTTGTCGGAAAGGAAGACCACCTTGGCCAGCGGTATCAGTATAAACAGAACAATGATAAGCCCTAATAAGGTGAAGAGCATCAGGAAACGGTACCGGATAATTGATTTCCTGCCTGCATCTTCCGATTTTTTAACGACTGCCAAGCATCACTCCTAATGGAAGAAAAGCTTAAGCGCCTCAGGCAGAGCGTTGACGTTGTCGCTCTCAGGGGGAACAAGCTCGGGATGGCTGCATTCTTTAAAGATACCCTGGCCGGTCGGCCCGAGGAGAAACTGCAGGAATTTGACGGCTTCCTGTTGGTGCTTCGAGTTGTTGGCGATAGCCAGGCCGTAACCTATAGGTAACCCTTCAAAAACAGGCTCAACTGTTTTAAACCGCCGGAAGTCCAGTTTAACGACAACCTTGCTGTAAGTCTCAGCAAAACGCGCATCACCCAGATTTATTTCCGGAGGTAATTCCAGGTATTTCAGATTGTGCTGGAGCACCACGCTCTTGTAATCAAAAGTATAGTCTACGTCGCCGGACTCAAGCAAAGCCAGGAGCTGCATGTTAGCGCCGCGCAAATACATATGGTTGTTGGACGGTTCGAGTAGCTCCGGCACGGTCACTGTAGTTATACCATTTTGCGTTGAAGCCGTGATCGGGATGCTAAAGCTGCTCCCAACCATATCCCGCATGATGTTGCCCTTTTGGTAGTAAGATTCAGCCAGTATGTCCGTCATCAGAGTTCGGTAGCCTACCGCATCCATCCGGGGGTCGGCCAGACCGAACCTGACATCCGTTCTTGAGACTATCTGGTACCAGTTATCGGCAGTGAGTTCGCCGGCGTATTTACTTTGTGGAGTATAAGCCAGTACCATGGTGTTCGTCGCCGGTTTGATGTACCAGTCGGCGTAGGGTTTGCCGTCAGCCATTTTGGTGGCATACATTAACATCGGGATGAGAGAAAAATCCGCTACAGCCACCACATCTACATCCTGTCCGAGTTCCGTAACCTGCCTGATTACCTGGATGCTGCCGTGAGCCTGCATTTCGACATCGATGTCGGGATTCTGTTGCTCGAATTCCTTCTCAATCCGGGCAAAAGGCACCATGAGACTATCGGCTTCAAATACCACCAGCTTTGTTTTTCCGGTTGTAGATTGAGTTGAAGATGAGGGTACAGAGGTGCCGCAGGCTGTCAGCCCGATGAGCCCGAATAAGGGAATCAAACAAACAAGAAGGAGGCCGCCTGAAACAATCCTTCCGGAATTACTGAGCATTTTTCCCCAATAGTGCCGGACGAAAATCCTCAATGCGGCCTCCCTCGCTTTAAACTCAAACTATTATGGCGTTGTTATTTCTATCTTCACAATTATTTTTACCCACCATGACCCGTCCGTCACCTGGTTCTTACAGGTCATAACGCCGAGCTGGAGCGGGCCGGTGCCGGCATCCAGCGCTTTCCCGTCCTGCTCATAAGCGAGGAAAACTACCGGCTTCATCTCCGCGTTAGCCGCATTACCGGTGCTGTCATAGGTGGTGAAATCACCTTTGGTAATCTGGCTGTAAGTTAAGGTCTTGGTGTAGTTGTCTGAAGCAGTAATTTTAACGCTGTTGGCCTCGGTGATGCCGCCGGCTGTAGCCAGCAAATCGGTTAAAGCGACGCCCTTGTAAGGTAAAGGCCCGGTAATGTTGCCGGTTTTAGACTTCTGCCCGGCAAACCCGGTCAGCGCCGGTAACGCTTTAATCCCCGACAGGGAATAACCGTTATTCTGGCTGCCTTTAATAACATTCAGTATGACCGGTCCTGCCATGACGGTGGTAGCAGCGGTGGGGAAGACCAGCTTCATACTAACGATGCCGCCAATCCCCTGTTGCTTGGTGACAGCGCTGCCGACCAGCTTGAGCGGCCAGTTCTTATCCGCCAGGGGTTTGCCGTCCATTTTATAGGCGACAATCATGCCGTTGTTGCGCGTGGTGTTAGCCGAGGCAAGTTTAACGGTATAGCCGTCTGCAGCTATCAACTGAACCTCATAACCTTTAGCGGCTATCTCATCACTGAAGGCATCGCCTTTGTGAGTATCTGTGGGGTCATCGACCCTGCCGATAAGATACCAGAGAGGTATGCCTTCCCAGGCATGGCCGTCAGCATCGGTATATTTAACGCCGTGGCAGCCGATGGCGGCACCCGACTCGAAGGTAGCCTGGTCTATATTTTCCGTGATGGCCCCATCCAGCTTTAATGTCCATGGCTGTACGGTAGAAACTACCTCGATTTTCTGGGCCCATTTCACCCACCAGTGTCCATCGGTAACCTGGGTATTGGAGGTCATAATTCCAAGTCGTAACGGCCCGATGGTATCATCCAGAGCTTTCCCGTCCATTTCATAAGCAACAAAAACAATCGGCTTGTTAGTGGCGGTAACTTCCTTCCCGGTGGTGCTATCCAGAACCGGGAAACCGCTGCCCTGCGTGACCTGGTTATAAGATAATGTCATCGCATAACCGTCTTTGGCCGATACCCTGACGGCGCTTGTGTCGGTGATGCCGCCCACAGCCTTGAGAAGCTCGGTCATGGCAACGCCCTTGTACTGGTTAGGGCCGGTAATCACTCCGGTGCTGGACATTTGCCCGGCCCAGCCGCTGGTTACCGGCAGGGCTTTCAATGCCGACATGGTATATGTAACCGTCTGTGAGCCGTTAACGATGGTCAGGACGGCCCCGCCGGTTGACGCTGGAGTAGTAGAGGCTGGAGCTGATGTGGTTGATTGCGTGCTGCAACCGAGTATTGAAACAAGGAGTAATACTACGATTGCAACAACCCCAATAAGTGCCCGATGCTCTTTTTTCAATTGCTTCATTTTGTCTTTCAATCCTTTCTTGAAATTATAATTCGGAGGTTTTTATTTATGAGTTCATAGGTAACGAGGATAAAAAGAGAAATTTAATTACGTTCATGTTTTTAAAAGCGTAACCGTTATACATACAATAGCATAACGATATGTATTAATGCAAGTAGTTAAAGTTGAATATTTCGAGGTTCACGCTATTTATCCCGGCAGGACAAATAGTTATCGCCGAGTCTAATGCATTGAATGACAGGTTGTTCTTAGCTGCGGTAACAGCCTGGATTTAGCAGTGGATTTGAATCAAATTACATAGAATTTACTTCATTTTGAGAATCTGGTATACTTGCCTTACGTTCGATAGATAAAGGGGCCGAATACGATGGATATCAAACTGGACTCTAATTCCTCGACCCCTCTCTATCAGCAGATAGCTGCCAAGCTGCGCCAGCTCATCGCCACAGAGCAAGTCAAGCCCGGAGACCGCCTGCCTTCCATCAGACAGCTATCGCAAACACTCAATGTCAATCCTAACACGGTTTGCCGCGCTTACCTTGAACTGGAACAGGAGCAGATTTTAACCTCAAGACGCGGCGGGGGTACGACTGTCAATTCACGAGGCGAATCCCCGGCGATAAAAGTAACGCGTCAGAAAAAACTCCTGGACAATGTTAATGAGGATATTGTCAACACTTTAAGTCAGGGTTACAGCCCGGAGGAACTCGAGTCGGCTTTTTATTTAAGTCTGGCACGATGGCGTGAAGAAAGAAAGACCGTCGCTGACGAGGCCGCCGGGACGCCCGTGTCCGTGAAGAATAGCAACGTTATGCGGATTGTCGGCAGCCACGACTTGGCCTTGAACATACTCCTCGACCTTCTCCGGCATCGTGAAGAAGGCCTTCAAATTGAAGTCACCCACTCCGGCAGCCTGGCGGGACTCATTGCTATACAGGAAGGCCGGGCTGACCTGGCCGGCG
>PLLL01000117.1 GCA_003141235.1 Dehalococcoidia bacterium | reverse complement strand
CCCTTTGCCTGAAATCCGGTAATGCCGTGATACTCCGCGGCGGCAAAGAAACCCTGCGTTCGAATATCGCCCTGGCGAAAGTGGTTTCTAAGGCCCTGGGCGCAGCCGGGGTGCCTCCGGGAGCGGTGCAGCTTATCGAAGGGGTTGACCGGGGACTGGTTACCGAACTCCTCAAGATGCGGGGGGTCATAGACCTGGTGATACCGAGGGGGGGCGCCGGCCTCATCAAATTCGTCCGCGATAACGCCGCCATGCCGGTCGTGGCGGGAGGCATCGGCGTTTGCCACACTTACGTCGATAAAAGCGCCGACCAGAAAAAGGCGGCGGCCATCGTCTATAACGCCAAGGTGCAGCGTCCCACGGTCTGTAACGCGCTGGATACGGTACTGGTGCATAAAGACAAGGCCGAGGCCTTTCTGCCTCTTATGGCCGCCGCGCTTAATAAAGCGAAAGTCGAGCTTCACTGCGATACCCGGTCAATGGCGATACTTAAAAAAGACAAATCGTTAAATCTTGTCCCCGCGGTTGAAGAAGATTGGGGCAAAGAGTTCCTGGCGCTCATTCTCGCCGTAAAAGTAGTGGACTCATTGGACGAGGCGCTGGAGCATATCGCAAAATACGGTTCCGGCCACTCTGAGGCCATCATCACCAACGGCTACCCCAGCGCCATGCGCTTTCTCAACGAGGTAGATGCCGCCTGCGTCTATGTCAACGCCAGCACGCGCTTTACCGATGGGGGACAGTTCGGGCTGGGGGCGGAGGTTGGTATCAGCACGCAGAAAATGCACGCCCGCGGCCCCATGGGCTTGAAAGAGCTGACGACCTACAAGTGGATTATCTTAGGGACAGGCCAAGTCAGACCTTAATACAAATTCCTTGTTCCAGAATGACAGCGCATTTACTTACCGCCCTTTAACACTTCCTGCTGTGCCTGGAAAAGCTGTTGGATGCCCTTTTCCGCCAGCGCCAGCAGATCGCTGAGGGTCTCCTTGGAAAAAGTCTTCCCCTCGGCGGTGCCCTGCACCTCCACGAACTCCCCTTTACTCGTCATCACCACGTTAAAGTCCACCCCGGCCCGGGAGTCCTCGTCATAGCACAGGTCGAGTAGCATATCGTTATTAATCACGCCGACACTCGTCGCCGCCACGGCGTACTTTAGCGGTATCGATGATATTACGCCCATATTCTTCAGCGTCTCCATCGCTTTATAAAGCGCGACATAGCCGCCGGTCACTGACGCCGTCCGCGTGCCGCCGTCCGCCTGGAGGACATCGCAATCCACGGTTAAAGTCCTTTCGCCCAGCGCCCCCATATCCACCGCTGCCCGCAGCGAACGCCCGATGAGCCGCTGGATTTCCTGATTGCGTCCTGTAACATGCCCCACGGATGAATCGCGCCGGGAGCGCGTTACTGTGGCGCGGGGCAGCATGGCATACTCCGCTGTAATCCAGCCCTTACCGCTTCCCTTGAGAAAAGACGGCACCCTTTCCTCGACGCTGACCGAGCATAGTACGTGAGTTTTCCCCACCTTTATCAGCACCGAACCCTCGGCGAAGCTCTGGTAACCCGGTATGATTTTAATCGGTCGCAGTTCGTTATAGGCGCGCCCATCAGTTCTCTTCACGAAATGTTTTCCCCTTCCTGCATTTTGTCAGAGTATAACAAAGATGGTGCAGAATGGCAATAAATGAATACTACTTGCCGTTTTTATCCGCCCGGTGCTAGACTAGGCTGATATGGTGAAGGAACGCCCTGGTAAATACGATTCAATGACCATCCATGATTTACCTGTTGCCGATAGGCCTCGGGAGAGGCTGCAGCGGTTAGGGGTAGAAGCGCTTTCCGCCCAGGAAATCCTGGCCGTGATATTAGGGAGGGGCATCGCCGGGGAATCGGTAATGATTACCGCCCAGCGGCTTCTCAGCCAGTTCGGTGGTCTTAAAGGGATAGCCGGAGCTTCGCTCGAAGAGCTATCACAGATACGTGGTATCGGCATCGCTAAAGCCTCCCAGATTATAGCCGCTGTAGAACTTTCCCGGCGTACCGAAGGCTACGCGGAAGCAACGGATAAAACGACCATTAAAACGCCCGAAGACGTTTACGCTCTAGCGCAGGGGAGGCTCCAGGGGAAAAAGAAAGAGTATTTCCTGGCGGCCTTGCTCGATACACGTAACCACTTAATCAAGCTGGCGGAGATATCCATCGGCAGTCTGGACGGCAGCATCGTGCATCCCAGGGAGGTGTTCAAAGAGGCGATATCAGCCTCTGCCGCCTCCGTCATTTTCGTGCATAATCACCCGTCGGGGGATACCGAGGCATCGGACGATGACATACGGCTGACTAAAAGGCTGGCGGAAGTAGGGCAGATTGTAGGTATCGATGTCATCGACCACGTCATTATCGGCGGGAAGAGCTATCTGAGCCTGAAAAGAGAAGGTCTGTTTTAGCCTCAATTTATATGTAACGCCAGCCACTGTTTATCATTTGACGGTTCGATGTACCAGAGCTCATTACCTATCCGCGCCATGCAGATAGCATGATAGATTTCAGGCCCGACCGCCTGGCCGTACCACTTCTCGTATTCCGCCGGGTTTAAGACCTGGACGGAGAGATACCTGCCAATGGCCATAGCCCGATCCCGCAATTGTAAAGCCAGTTCTCCACACTTACCGTTAAACTCGATATTGCCGGAGTTGTCTGCCCGGAGAATAAGAAGCTGGTTAGTATCATCGTTTTTCAGAAACGCGGCCAGCTGCTCCGGGCTATCCCAATCTTTAAGCGCCACCGGAACTTCATGCAGTACTTCGATTTCTTTCTCGATAATAACCGGCTTGTCTACCTCGATGGTGGTAACCACCGGTACGGGTTTTTCCACCTCGATATAGACGGGTTCAGGCACGGGGTAGCTCGTGTTTTC
>PLLL01000009.1 GCA_003141235.1 Dehalococcoidia bacterium | reverse complement strand
TCAACGCGCCGCCCCTTGGCATCCGTCAGATGTCCGTCGTCGAATATCTGAAGGAGTATATTGAATACGTCAGGATGCGCCTTTTCGATTTCATCAAGTAATATACAGCAATAAGGCTTGCGTCTCACCGCCTCGGTAAGCTGCCCGCCTTCCTCATAGCCGACATAGCCCGGCGGCGCCCCTACCAGACTTGATACCGCGAATTTTTCCATAAATTCGGACATATCGATGCGGATGAGCGTATCCTCGCCGCCGAACATGAATTCGGATAGAGTCCTAGCCATCTCGGTTTTGCCAACACCCGTTGGCCCGAGAAAAAGGAAAACGCCCATCGGCCGCCGGGGGTCTTTAAGCCCCGCCCGGGCGCGCCGGATGGCCTTGGAAATGGCTACGATGGCCTCATCCTGCCCGATAATGCGCTTGTGGAGCACCTCTTCCATATTGAGCAGGCGGCTGGTCTCGTTCTCGGAGAGTTGGACTACCGGCACGCCGATCCACATGCTCACCACTTCGGCGATGTCTTCCTTCTTCACTTCGACGTTTTCCTGTTCCTGCTCGCTCCGCCACTCGTCTTCGAGCTTCTTTTTCTTCTCGTCGATTTGCAGCTCGCGGTCGCGCAGTTCTGCCGCGTAGTCATATTGCTGGGTGGCCATTGCGGCGTCTTTATCCTTGCGGATGCTGTCGGCCTGCTCCCGGACCTGCCTTAGAGAAATGGGTATGGTGCTGTGCCTGATTCTCACCCTGGAAGCGGCCTCGTCAATCAGGTCGATGGCCTTATCCGGCATGAAGCGGTCGGGTATATAGCGGGCTGCCAGGGAGGCCGCCGCGTTTAAAGCCTCGTCGCTTATCTTCAGGTGATGGTGTTCTTCATAACGGCCTCTGATACCGCGCAATATCGCAATCGTGTCATCTGTGGAAGGCTCCTCCACCAGCACCTTCTGGAAGCGGCGCTCCAGGGCGGAATCCTTCTCCACGTGTTTCCGGAAGTCGTCGAGAGTGGTAGCGCCGATGCACTGCAGTTCGCCCCGCGCCAGTGAAGGCTTGAGGATGTTGGCCGCGTCTACGGCTCCTTCGGCGGCGCCGGCTCCGACCATAGTGTGGAACTCATCGATGAATATCACGCAGTTACCGGCGGTTTTTATTTCATCGATAATTTTCTTGAGACGCTCCTCGAACTCGCCGCGGTATTTCGTTCCGGCCACCAGCGAACCCATGTCCAGGGCTATCAGCCGCTTGTCCTGTAAAGTCTCGGGGACATCACCGGATACGATGCGGTGGGCCAATCCTTCGACGATGGCCGTCTTACCCACGCCCGGTTCACCGACGAGGGCGGGATTGTTCTTGGTGCGCCGGCTTAAAATCTGGATAACCCGTTCGATTTCTTTATGCCGTCCGATAACCGGGTCGAGTTTACCTTTACGGGCCTGTTCTGTCAGGTCGGTGCCCAGCTGGTCCAGCGCAGGGGTGCGGCTGGTAGAGCGGGTCGCCCTGGCCCTGGGGGGTGCGCTTTGCGTTAAAATGTGAGATATTTCGGCCCGTGCTCTCTCCAGGGTAATGCCGAAGCTGTCCAGCACGCTGGAAGCCACGCCTTCTCCCTCACGCAGCAGGCCTAACAGGAGGTGTTCGGTGCCGATATAGTTATGGCCCATCTGGCGGGCCTCGTCTATCGCCAGTTCGATAACCTTCTTGGCTCTGGGTGTCAGGCCGGTCTCTCCGGTGCCGGGTTTATCGCCGCGCCCGATGATGAACTCTACGGCGGAACGCACTTTGCTGAGGCCGATACCGAGGTTGGTAAGGACGCGGGCCGCCACACCTTCTTCCTCGCGAACGAGGCCGAGCAAGATGTGCTCGGTGCCGATGTAGCTATGATTAAGACTGCGCGCCTCCTCCTGGGCTATTGTGAGGACGCGGCGGGCTCTTTCGGAAAATTTTTCAAATCTGCTTGCCATATATCCCCCCCGGATGACTCTTTATCCTGAGGACCCCTCTATTTGTAATAGTATAACAACATTTAGAGATAAGCAAGCAGATATATTAGCGGAGTTACTGACAACCGGTTACTGCGGAACCCGATTCTCTCGGGGTGAGGCAATCTCAGTCGGTGTACGGTGTTGGCTGGAGACTGCTTCGCAATAACAGGATTTATTGCTGCTTGCCAAACAATCTCAAGATAAGAAAATACTATTTAATCTAAACATCAAAGCAGAGTAAAAAACTAAACCTCCTGGCAGTGGCATATTTTCCGCAAAGGGTTCCCCCCTCAGTATCGTCTGCGCTGGGGCGTTTCACTTCCGTGTTCGGGATGGGAACGGGTGGTACCCCTGCGCCATAGTCACCAGGCAAAATATGCCTCTTGGGATCAGTGCTACCGCTGTCTCGCCTACGAGCCAGCTGCCGCACCTTGTCGCGGATTACCGCGACGGGAAGGAACGAGGAGAGAGATACTGGCGGATCAGTGCTCCCCGCAGCCCCTTCGGGTCTGCTGCCGCACTGATCCTACTGCACTTCCGCTTCGCGCAAGTGCAGGGGAAAATATGGTCAAGCCTCACGGTAAATTAGTACTGGTCAGCTGAATGCGTTACCGCACGTATACTTCCAGCCTATCAACCTGGTTATCTCCCAGGTACCTTCAGGGGGATTGAATCCCCAGGGTTGCCTCATCTTGAGGCGGGTTTCCCACTTAGATGCTTTCAGCGGTTATCCCTTCCGAACTT
>PLLL01000070.1 GCA_003141235.1 Dehalococcoidia bacterium | reverse complement strand
TTTTTTATCAACGCGTACCAGCTTGTGGCGCAGATTCTTGAGTTGCTGGGTTAAAACGGTGTCATCCAGGGAAAACCGGGCGTACTCTTCGAGGACACGCAGACCCTCTCCGATGCGGTTCAAGCTGGCGTCGATAATGCGTAAAATATCATGGGATGGTGGTTTCATACTACAGCTCCTCGGTGGTAAATTCTAGCATAGATATGGCAGGTGGTAAAGGGGGGAAGTATTGGTTATATGTCGCTGACGGCGTTTTCAATGAGCTCGATGCGGGAGACGCACCCGCTGCTGTTCATCTCTATAGCGATGACGTCGATGCGCCACGATTCGGGCAGGTTGTCGTGACTTTGCCAGTAGTGAGCGGCTACGTTTCTCATGTGTTCCATTTTAGTTTGGGTAATTGACTCTTCCGGACTGCCGAACTGCCGGCTGGTCTTTGTCCTGACTTCGACAAAAACCAGAGTGTCCTGATGCTGCGCGATAATATCAGCCTCACCGTTAGGACAGCGGAAGTTCTTCTCGATAATCACGTAGCCGTTATTGCCGAGGAATTCACAGGCTATTCTCTCGCCGAAAGCGCCGGTCTCACGTCTTTTCATAGTAAACAAGCCATTATTTTAATTTTCTATTTTATGAATATATTTACTCTTGAATAACTATAATTTATTATATTGTATTCTTAATATGCAGCTTTAAGAGACTTATTCTTTTATGATGTCTTAACCTATTTATAGCCTTTTTTTCTATCTGTTCAATCCGAGCGCTTGTCACATGATATAATACACCGATTATTTGGTGAGTTAAGGGCTGCCTTTTAGTTCCATATATAAATCCATAAAAAAAGAGTAAGACAATACTTTCTTTACATTCCAATTCTAAAATTTGCTTTAATAAAATATCCCTACCTGATTCTTCAAGGGTTACTTCTCTTCCAAGAATGGTTGATGCAAGTATGTTATAGGGGTCTTTTCCTTTATTAATACTTCCTCTAATGGGAATTTTACGTGTCATAGTCTTTGATCTATTATATCACTTACCGGCCGGAAAGAACGACGATGTAAAGGGCAGGGACCCTTTTCACGCAGGCAGGCAATATGCTCTCTGGTGCCGTAGCCCTTGTGACCGGCAAAGCCGTAACCCGGATAGTCCCCGTCCATCTCTATCACCATGCGGTCGCGGTAGACTTTAGCGATAATCGAGGCGCAAGCTATTGAAAAACAGAGGCTGTCACCCCTGATGATGCCTTTCTGCGGTATCATTAGTTCATGCAGGCGAACATAATCGATGAGGACAAATTGGGGCTGGGGCGCTAGTTGCTGTATGGCGGAAATCATGGCTATGCAGGTCGCCCGCGCTATACCGACGGTGTCGATAATATCGTTAGGCGTTGAGCCTATCCCGAAGGAAATCGCCGTCTCTTTAATAAAAGGGGAAAGGTATTCGCGGACTTCCGGTGAAAGCTGCTTGCTGTCCCTGACCCTGGATTTCCAGCGGGCTTTAATGTTCTCCGGCATGATGACGGCGGCGGCAACCACCGGCCCCATCAAAGCGCCCCTCCCCACCTCGTCCACCCCGGCAATAAATCGGAAACCTTCGGCGCGGAGGGACTTTTCCTCGGCTAAAGAGGGTTTGCGGCGGGTTTTTAGCATTAAAGTCCTTTCATTATCTGTCATTGCGAGTCCCGACTTGTCGGGACGTGGCAATCTCAATAACGGAGCAAAACAGTAATTGAAATTGTCAGGTCGTCTGCGGCTCTTCGCAATGACTAAAAAGAAAAGGTATTTGTTTACTTGTTACTTGTCATTTGTTACTTGCGATTAGCTTTGTTACTTTATCCCGGATAATCCCCGCTATCGCCTCTTTACTTTGTGCGCCGTCAATCACCAGCCAGCGCTCCGCCTCCAGCACCGCCAGCTTTAAATAGCCGTCCCCGACGCGGCGGTGGAAGTTCAATTTCTCCGCATGAAAGCGGTCGGGCGCGGTGGCCTCTTTACGGCTTAATCCTTTTTCCACCGGAACGTCTAGTAATATAGTCAAATCGGGCGTAAGTCCCTGCGTGGCTATCCGGTTGGCCTCGGCCACTATATCTAAATCAAGTCCGCGCCCGTAGCCCTGATACGCTATAGTGGAGTCCGTATAGCGATCGCAGATAACGATTTTTCCTTCTTTCAGCGCGGGACGGACGACTTCCTCTAAGAGCTGGGCGCGGGAGGTATTGAATAACAGCAGCTCGGATAGGGGAGAAATATTAACATACTTTGCCCACTTGAGCAGATGGGTAATTTTCTTTCCGAGCGCGGTGATGCCGGGTTCGTGAATCAATACTGAAGGGATAGCAAGCTTTTGCAGTCTCCGGTAAAGCAGCCGTGATTGGGTGCTCTTACCGCAGCCTTCCACACCTTCAAAGGTAATGAATAAAGATGTCTTCAAAATCACTCTCAATATCCCTTTATAAAAAGGTAGATGATGTTATTATTAATCATTTTATCATTCTTTATTTTGCGTTTGTCCCCCTTTGTAAAAGGGGGATACAGGGGGATTTTACCTGCCCCGCTCTTTAAATATCTTCACCCGCCGCCCCGGCTCTTTACCAAAGCTGCGCGAGGTGAGGTCGCTCCGCTCGGCTACTAGGTGCTGCATCCGCCGTATGTAAGAGCTCTGCGGGCTAAGCTCGACGGCCTCTTCGCCCTCTCTTACCTGGGTGACCGCCTCTTCCGCTTCATCTAGCGCCGTCTTGAAATATTCGGGCTTGTCATCCTCCCTGAGGGAATACAGGTTGCTCAGCATCTGCCGCATCTGGGGAGGCGTATTGCTCCGGAGAACATAGACGGGCAGGCGGGCGGCTTCAGCGTCCCTGACCTGCTGTGGACGCCGCCGGTAGTAGTTCTTGGAGGTCACAAACATGGTGGCATCATGCAGGTTATCGACGACATTGATATTTAAGTTAAGCTCGCGCCCCACCTGTGCCAGCCGGAAGCGGTTAACCCCGAAAAGATAGAGTTTGGGCGCTTTATCTTCACGGTCGTTATGTCTTGGTTTAACGGTCTCCGCCTTTTTAACCTCAGTTTTCTCTATCTTGATTTCGCCATTTTCGTCAATCGAGCGTATTTCAGTAGCCGGAGGTGCGTTTCGTAAAAGGGCGTCCACCGCCTCGCCGACATCCGGGTGGATAGCTACCCTGTCGCGTTCTTGAATCTCGACGACGATATCGAAAGTGGGCGGCGATTTGCGCTCCAGTATCGATTTTTGCGTGCCGCGGCGGCGGGCCTCTTCGTCTCCCAGCGTGACCGACTGTATTCCGCCGATGAGGTCGGCCAGGGTGGGATTCATCATCAGGTTTTCCAGGGTGTTGCCGTGGGCTGTGCCGACCAGCTGGACGCCGCGCTCGGCTATCGTCCGGGCTGCTGTTGCTTCTAACTCGGTGCCTATTTCATCGATAACGATGACCTCGGGCATGTGGTTTTCCACGGCTTCTATCATCACAGCGTGCTGCTGGCTGGGAGTGACGACCTGCATCCGGCGGGCATGGCCGATGGCCGGGTGGGGAATATCGCCATCGCCTGCAATTTCATTGGATGTATCTACGATGATGACCCGCTTATTCGCATCATCAGCCAGAACGCGGGCTACTTCCCGCAGCATGGTCGTTTTACCGACACCGGGACGGCCTAAAAGCAGGACGCTCTTACCGGACTGTACGAGGTCTTCTATGATTGTAATCGTGCCGAAGACAGCGCGTCCTACCCGGCAGGTAAGCCCGATGACTCGACCCCGGCGATTGCGGATGGCCGAAATACGGTGCAGGGTGCGTTCGATTCCGGCGCGGTTGTCGTCGCCGAAAGTGCTGATGCGGGTGACGATATAGTCGATATCTGCCTCATCGGCTTCTTTAACATCGAGAACTACCTCACGTTTCGGAAAACGCGCCTCCGGGGGACGTCCCAGGTCGATCACTACTTCAAGAAGCTCGCTGATATCCGGCTGCTGTACCAACAGGATTTTTATTTGAGGGGGCATGATAGCGAGCAGGGCATCCATGTCATCGGTGATTACTTGTCGCACCATCTTTACTCCGGCCGGTTTCAGTTTTTACCGGATACAATATCTAGAAAGTACTCGTGGAACCTCGTATCGTTGGTCAACTCGGGATGGAAAGCAGCCACCAGCATCTTCCCTTCCCTGGCAGCGACAATCCTGCCGTCTTTCAGGCGCGCTATAGTCTCCACGCCCTTAGCGCAATGCTCGATGACCGGCGCGCGGATGAACACGGCCGGGAAAGGCGCTTTTCCCAGGGCTGGTATCGCCAGTTCTGTCTCGAAACTGTCCACCTGCCGCCCGAAGGCGTTACGCTTGACTGTGATATCCATTAATTCAAGAGAGGGAGCGCCGTTCCCGGTGATATGCTTGGCCATCATTATCATGCCGGCGCAGGTGCCGAGTAGCGGCAGACCTTTTAAAGCCAACGCGCTGACCTTTTCCATCAGGTCGTAGGCGTTCATCAGGAGGCTGATGGTCGTGCTTTCACCGCCGGGAATAATTAATCCGTCCAACCCCTCAAGTTCCCCGGGTAAACGGACGGGCACGGCCTCGGTATCCAGTTGTTTTAATATCGTAATATGCTCGATAAAGGCTCCCTGCGATGCAAGGACACCAATTTTCATTTAATTTTCCATCCTCTTGTTTAAGGAATTATTTAATTGTCATTGCGAGGGCGGAGCCCGTGGCAATCTCTATCACCAATTTAGGTGTATCATTGAGATTGCCGCGCCTTCCCTTTGGGAATGGCTCGTAATGACACTGAATTTACCAGCCTCTTTTTGCCAGCAATTCTTCTTCTGGGATTTGTTTGATATCGAGCCCCGGCATGGCCTCGCCAAGGTTTTTAGAAACCTCAGCGATTATCGCCGCATCCAGATAGTGGGTGGTGGCTTTAACGATGGCCTTTGCCCTGACCTCCGGATTGCTCGATTTGAATATCCCCGAGCCGACGAAAACACCTTCCGCCCCGAGCTGCATCATCAAGGCGGCGTCCGCCGGAGTAGCTATTCCGCCCGCCGCAAAGTTCACAACCGGTAGCTTACCTAGCTTCTTGACCTCTTTTACCAGATCGACGGGCACGCGGAATTTTTCCGCCAACTCTTTAAGCCCCGAATCTTGAG
>PLLL01000109.1 GCA_003141235.1 Dehalococcoidia bacterium | reverse complement strand
CAACTATTATGCCCGCAATGACAATCAGTATATTTTAGAAATGCACTTCCATGGCGCGGGGCGGGCAGGCGGGAATGCAAGCACCGCAGGCGATGCACTTATCGTTATCGAATAATATCAGCCTGGTTTTCGTATCGACCCTGAAAGCGCCGGTAGGGCAGATGGTAATGCAGGCGCCGCAACTGGTGCATTTTTCTTCATTACGCGTCACATCCTGGCTGAGGGACTGTATGTTTACCCCGGCTTTAATCAGGAAATCGATACCTTTATCGTATTCATCCTGTTTGCCTTTAAGCTCCAGCACCAGCAAGCCTTCCTGCTCGGGGGTGATGGATGCTTTGAGTATGTTAAACTCCAGGTCATAGTCCTTAACCAGACGGTATATTATCGGTCTATCAACCAGGCGCTTCGGAAAGCGCAATACGATTTTTTTGATAACGGCCATATTCCTCACCTCCACTTGGCAAGCATAAGGGATTACATAACATTTTAACAGAGCCATCGTAACCAGTACAAGTCTGAGGTTGAAGCCAATAGCTCTATAAGCTATAATCAAAAGTGAACCCCTTTTTTATTAAGGAGATTACTTTGCTCAGAACAAATTCCTGCGGCGAACTCAGGAAAGAACATATCGGCGCTGAAGTAACCTTGTCCGGCTGGGTGAATCGCCGCCGTGACCACGGCGGTCTCATCTTTATCGATTTACGGGATAGGGAAGGCATCGTTCAGACGGTATTCAATCCGGAAATAGCTCCAGCGGCGGCAAAAGCTGCCGGCGACTTACGCAGCGAGTATGTCATCAAAGTCGTTGGCAAGGTAGCTCTGCGCCCGGCAGGTACTGAAAATGCCAAAATACCCACCGGCGACATCGAAGTTATCGTCAAGGAACTGGAGATTCTAAACACGTCCAAGACGCCTCCTTTTTATATTAATGAAGAGATAGAAGTGGATGAAAGCCTGCGCCTCAAATACCGCTATCTGGACCTGCGCCGTCCCCGCATGAAAGAGAATCTGCTGCTACGCCACCGGGTAGTAAAATTCATGCATGATTATCTGGATGCCAGGGGCTTTACCGAAGTGGAAACACCAATTTTCGTGAAAAGCACGCCGGAAGGCGCACGGGACTATCTGGTGCCGAGCCGTGTCCACCCCGGCCAGTTTTACGGCTTGCCGCAGTCACCCCAGCAACTCAAGCAACTCCTGATGGTCGGTGGACTGGAAAAGTACTACCAGATGGCCCGCTGCTTCAGAGACGAAGACCTGAGAGCCGACCGACAGCCGGAGCACACCCAGCTTGATTGTGAAATGAGCTTCGTGTCACGGGAGGACGTACTCCAATTAATCGAGGAGCTTTACTCCTCACTCGCGAATACTCTTAAACCTGAACTTAAAGTTATTAAACCTTTTCCGCGGTTGACCTATGCTGATGTTATGGCGAAGTATGCCTCGGACAAGCCTGATTTACGCTACGGACTGGAAGTAGCCGATATTACCGATATCGCCGGAAAAACCGAGTTCAAGGTGTTTAAAACCGTTATCGCGAACGGCGGCGTGGTAAGAGTAATCAACGCTCCTGGCTGCGGTGAGTATACTAAAAAACAGCTTGACGAATTAAATCAGCTTGCCACCAGCGCCGGAGCTAAAGGGCTTCTGACGATTTCTCTTGGGACAAAGGGCGGCAGTCTTAATGATTTAGCCCAGGATATGGTGAAATCCGTCGCAGCAAAATTTATGACTCTTGAGCAGATTAAAGAGATGGCCGGGCGCTGTAAAGCGAATAAAGGCGACCTGCTTTTAATTATCGCCGGTGAGTTGGAGAAGATTTACCCGGCGCTGGATACCTTGCGGCGGGAGATAGCACGTAGTCTGAAACTGGCTGACCCGCATGTCCTGGCCTTCTTGTTTATTATCGATTTCCCGCTCATTACCCGGAGTAAAGAAACCGGACGCTGGGAAGCTGTAAACAATCCCTTCACCCATCCCAGCGATGAGGATATCCCGCTGCTGGATAGCGCCCCGGATAAAGTGCATGGTAAAAACTATGATCTTGCCTGTAACGGATTAGAGATTGCCAGCGGCAGCATCAGAATCCACAGGACCCCACTGCAACGAAAAATATTTAAAGTTCTGGGCTATTCGGATGAAAATGTCGAAAAACTCTTTGGTCATATGCTGGAAGCGTTCGATTACGGCGCTCCGCCTCATGGTGGATTCGGAGCCGGCATCGACCGTACAATGATGATTTTGACCGGGGAAGATAATATCCGGGATGTAATGGCTTTCCCTAAAAACCAGAGCGCCACAGATTTAACCTTCGGTGCGCCTTCACCGGTATCCGAAGAGCAACTTAAAGAGCTACATATTAAACTGCGAGAAGAGTAGGGGAGGAAACTTGAAAGTCACTAAAGATAAAGTTGAAAGCAGCCAGGCGTTCCTAACAGTTGAATTGGAAACCGCCGAAATGGAACACGGCATGGAACACGGATACGAACATCTGGTTACTAAAGCCAATATACCGGGTTTCCGTAAAGGTAAAGCCCCGCGCGCGGTTGTCGAGCGGCAACTGGGAAAGGGGAGACTTCTTGAGGAAGCTATCGATCACCTGGTTCCTGAATACTATGAAAAAGCCTGTAAAGAGCAGGGAATCGAACCTTACGCTCAGCCGCAGGTAGAGATAACCCAGGCCGACCCGCTGATATTCAAGGCAATCATACCATTACCGCCAACCGTGGAACTCGGTGAATATCAGAGTATCCGCCTGACACCGGAACAGGTTGACATAAAGGAAGAGAACATCGATGCGGTTATTGAGCAGCTGCGCCACCAGCACGCTACCTGGGAACCTGTCGATAGGCCGCTGGCCTTGAAAGATTTAGCCGTAATAGACATTAACGGCATGGTGGATGAGAGGCCTTACGTTAAAAAAGCGGCGGCGCAATACCAGGTATTAGAAGAAGTAATTACGCCGGCGCCCGGTTTTGCCGGACAGATAGTCGGCATGAATAAGGAAGAGGAAAAAGAGTTTACGCTAATTTATCCTGCGGATTATCCGGGCAAAGAAGTAGCCGGGAAGGAAGCTCAGTTCAAGGTTAAACTGCATGAGATAAAAGAGGAAAAGCTCCCGGAATTAACCGATGATTTTCCCTGCCAGATATCCGCCGAGTTAAAAACTATCGCTGCTTTACGTGAGGAAGTGGCTAAAAATCTGAAGCTGCGCGCTGAGGAACAGGCCAGGATGGACTTTGAAGAGAAAGTCATTATGGCCGCCATAGAAAAAGCGAAGATAGAGTATCCGGCGGTGCTGGTGGATATGGAAATAAACCGTATTATTAACGAGCAGGCCAGACAGCTGCAGATGTCAGGTAAAGGCATGGATGAGTACCTGCACAGTATCAATAAAACCCCCGAACAATTAGGAGAAGACCTGCGCCCGGTAGCAATTAAAAATGTCACGGCATCCTTACTACTTGGTAAAGTTTCGGAAGTGGAGAAATTAGAAGTTGCTGAAACTGATATAGATAAACGAATAGATGGTATGATAATGGGCGTGGATGAGGCGAAGAAAGTAGATATGCGCAAGCTGTTCGATAACCCCCAGACCCGTGAATCTATCAGGCAATCGATTATGGCGCGGAAAACGATAGAGCGCCTGGCGGAAATAGCCAAAAATACCGGGAAATCCGGTGAACAGAAAAAGGAGGATGTAAAATGAACATCAATCCAATGAACGTAATGCCTTATGTGGTCGAAAGCGGTCCGAGAGGAGAAAGAGTCTCGGATATATATTCGATGCTTTTAAAAGAGCGTATTATTATGCTTTTTACAGAAATTAACGACACTATAGCGAACGTATTGATCGCTCAACTTCTTTATCTAGAGAGAGAAGATCCGGATAGAGACATCAACATGTATATCCAGAGTCCCGGCGGTGTAATCAGCGCAGGACTGGCAATCTACGATACCATGCAGCTTATCCGCCCGCAGGTTTCCACCATCTGTGTGGGCATGGCGGCCAGCATGGCCACGGTGCTCTTATGCGCCGGCGCCAAGGGCAAACGCTTTGCCTTGCCTCATGCCACCATACACATGCACCAGGCAATGGGCGGCGCCCGCGGACAGGCATCCGATATCGTCATCGCCGCTAAAGAAATTATGCGCCAGCAGGATACCCTCAAGGAAATACTTGTCCATCACACGGGTCAGGCGATGGAAAAGATTACCCATGACACCGACCGTGACTTTTATCTTAATCCGGAGCAGGCGGTAGAATACGGCCTTATCGATGAAGTCCTGAAAAAAGTGCCTGATACTAAAGACGAAAAAAGCAAGAAAAAATAAGAAGTAAAGAAACTAGAAGGGGCAGGGTTTAAACCTGCCCCTTAATTTTCGCGTTTATCCCAGCGGTGAGGTCATAACCTTTAATCACATGGCCGGCAGCGTTCACGACCTGCCGGTCTTTTGTTATCTTAATATTACCCTGGCTGAGAATTTTAAGCGTGGCTACTATCAGCGGTAATTCACGCACCGCACCATGTTCCCGGATAGTCTTGAACAGGGGATTCTCTACGCCCTGTTCTTTCTTAATATCCTCGATAGTTTTTCCTTTTATCTCGTCCCAGTATCTGTCAAACGCTTTACCGTGTATGGGGAAAGTGCAGTATGTCGCCGTGGGGCCCATATCCAGCGCAGGAATCGCCACGTGCATTTTTATCCCCTGCGTATCCGCTTTATTTTCGATGAGTTTCCAGATTACCTGCTGCCAGGTGCCGGCGGGGCCGCCGGGTTCGGCCGGGTGCAGATTGATAATAGAGTACTTTTCACACATGAGCGGTGAAGTGACAATCATCAATCCGGCCAATATGCACAGGTCAGGGTGGAACTTTTTCAGGCGCTTGATTACCTCTGTATCATAGTCGATGCGCCATTGCGGCAGGGGCTGCGACAGGTCGGGGCTGGGCATACCTCTTATAGCGCGGTATTTCTGGTAGGAAAAGCTGACTAAAGGGATACTGTAATCATTAACCATATCGAGATACTGGTCAGTGGGTTCTGTCTCACCGCGTTCCCGCGCGCAATAGACGAACTCAATCTCGGCATCTAACTCACCGGATTTTATCGCATCATAGGTCGTTTTCAGCATGGCTTTAGAGCCTGCGCCTCTGCCCGTAGAGAACCAGCCTATTTTGTAACGTTTGCTCATATTTTGCCCTTAATACCCAGCTTGATTTTTAGCCTGGCCCAAACGCTGAAGAAATGCACGAAGATGCCCGACCTTTTGCCATGAATTTTACCTTTAGCGATGGCTTTTAGAAATTCTTCCGGTGTGTTGAAATCCGGTATTTCTATATAGGCGTTGCCGATTTCAAAGACGGTATGAGCATCACTGCCGGCGCCGCCGGGGATGTTATGTTTCGCTGCGAAAGCCTTGGCTTTATTAGTGTTGGCGCGAAACGGGCTGCGCGAGTTGAGCACTTCCATGAGGTCGATGTCTTTAGCAATTTCGTCAATCATGGCGTCTTTCAAAGCGGAACCGCGTATCGTCTCGAAGGGGTGGGGGATATTCACCAGCCCGCCCTGCGCCCGAATGCGCTTGATGGCCTCTTGAGGCGAAATCCCGCTTGGAATTGTTTCTTTCAGGAACATCCCCATAATTTCTCCGTGAGTGGTCAGGATTTCCTCAGCAACGATAACTTTGAACGGGGCGATTTTCTGCATCTCTAAAGCGCCTTCGGCGGTGCCGTGGTCGGCGATGGCGATGCAGGTAATATTCAGTTCCTGACAGCGGCTGATAATTGTTTCCAGCGGCGTCTGGCAGTCCATGGAATAGCGTGTGTGGATATGAAGATCGGCTTTAAGCAAGGCAGGTCTTTCAACCCCTCTTTCTTTCAATATTTCAATTTAAGCGCTTTGGTTATCGGTTTAACCTTTCCTTTTTCTAGAACGACCGTGTCTTCGATTCTGACACCGCCCCAACCAGTAATGTAAATACCCGGCTCAATTGTGAACACCATACTGTCGGATAATATGTCTTTTGAACCGGGGCCGAGGCGGGGTGATTCGTGCTCGGCCAGACCGACTCCATGACCCAGCGAGTGACCGAAGGCCTCGCCGTAGCCCGCTTGCCGGATAATCTCCCGCGCGATATTATCCGCTTCGTGACCGGTCATGCCTTCTTTGATTTTAGACATCGCTGTCATCTGCGCTTCGAGAACGATGTTATATATCTTTTTAAATTGAGCGTCAGGCTGCCCGGCGCAGACGGTACGTGACAGGTCAGAAGCGTACCCGCCGACTTTCGCCCCCATATCTATCACCACCGGCTCGCCATCACGGATAGCGCGGTCAGACGGCTTGGCATGCGGCAGGGAGGCGTTGGGCCCGGAACCGACAATAATTTCAAAAGGCAGCGCCTGACTGCCGTTTTCCCGCATGATTTTTTCCAGCGCCCAGGCGACCTGCTTTTCCGTCATTCCGGCTTTAATAGTGGCGGCAACCTGTTCAAAGGCTGCATCGGTGATGGCCGAGGCCTTAATGATTAACTCGATTTCCCCGGCGTCTTTTACCGCGCGGAGGGATTCCACCATACCGCTTACGGGAATTAACTTGGCCGTAACATCTTTTTTCTTTAGCGTGTTTTGCAACTGGCGGTGAAAGCTATAAGTAACATCGGCAGATTCAAAGCCCAGACTATTCACACCGGAGTCGCTTACAAGCCCGGGTAACCAGTCGGCCATATTACCGCCGATGCGGAGAATCTCAAAGTCGGGGGCTTCAAGAGCGGCCTGCTCGGTATATCTGAAATCCGTGGCCAGAATCGCTTTTTTCGGGGTGATAAAAAGATAGCCCGCCGTGCCGTCGAAGCCGGAGAGATAGCGCCGGTTCTCCGCCTGCGTGATGAAGATGGCATCGATTTTATTATCGTCAAAGAGGCGGCGCAGCTTGAGTACGCGTTTATTCACGGCCATCTCCCTGCGCCATGGGATGGGCGGAGAGGTAAATACGGCGCGCATGGCTCTGCGTGACATGGGTATAAATCTGCGTGGAAGAAAGGTCGGCGTGCCCCAGGAGCTCCTGAACAACTTTGAGGTCGGCGCCGCCGTCGAGGAGGTGCGTGGCAAAAGTATGACGCAGGATATGGGGATGTATTTTTTTATTAACGCTAAGAGAGTATTTGGAAATGATTTTTTGAATCCTTCTCACCAGAATACGCTCGCCGTAGCGGTTGACGAACAGGGCATTATTCTTCTTACCGCTGAGTAATAGAGGCCTGGCATTGTCGATGTAATTTGTAAGCGCGTGGGCCGCCGGAGCGCCTATCAGGACGAGCCTCTCCTTGTTGCCTTTGCCCCAGACACGGATTTCATTGGCGGCCAGGTTCAAGTGCTCCAGGTTAAGATTCACCAGCTCGCTGACGCGCATGCCGGAGGCATATAAAAGCTCTAAAATGGCGCGGTCACGCTGGCCGTGGGGCTGCGAAAGGTCAGGAGATTCAACCAGGCGCTTGGCTTCATCCACAGTAAGAAAGATGGGCAATCTCCTATCTAGTTTGGGGGAAACGGTGGTGGCCGCCGGACTGGCTTTTACTAACTCTTCGCGCATGAGATAGCGGTAGAAGGAACGTATCGCCGAGAGCTTACGCGCGATACTGGACTTGGCGTATTTCTGTTCCATGAGCTGCGCCAGGTAAGCGCGCAGGGTCAGCTTATTAACGTCTTTCAACGATTCTATCTTGTTTTCGGTTACGAAAGCGAAGAACTCCAGCAGGTCGCGGGTATAGTTGCGCACGGTATACCTGGAGGCGTTTTTCTCCGCCTCCAGAAAAGCGATGTATTTGTTAAAGACTTCACTTGGCATAATCAGTTTTATTGAGCGGATTCTTCGGTCTTTGCCTCTTCCATCTTCCCTTTGTACTCACACTTGGTGCACCAGACCTGTTTGCCGTGCTGGGTGAGCATCCCTTTACACTGGGGACAGGGCTGGGGTAAAGGTTTGAAGCTGGTGATAAATGTACATTTCGGGTAGTTGTTGCAGCCGTAAAAGGTGCGTTTCTTTTTACTGACCCGCTGGATAATATCACCCCCGCAATCGGGCTCGGGGCACTTGACGCCAAGCTTAATCTGGAACGACTGCGTGTGCTTACATTCCGGGAAGCCGCTGCAGGCAACGAATTTACCAAAACGTCCTGATTTAATCACCAGCGGCTTACTGCATTTAGGGCAGGCCTCGCCGGTTTTTTCGTCCTCGATTTTCACCTTCTCGGCGGTCTCAAGCGCTTTTTGCAGGTCTTTATCGAAAGGAACATAAAAGTCATGTATCACGCTCGGCCATTTACGTTCTTTATCAGCGATATCGTCGAGCTCATTTTCCATTTCGGCGGTAAATTCAACATTGATGATATTCGGAAAATACTGGATAAGGAAATCATTGACAACGGTGCCGAGCTCGGTGGGCTGGAAGATACCTTTCGTCTTCAGGACGTACTCCCGCTCCTGGATGGTGGAAATCGTGGGCGCATAGGTGCTGGGACGACCGATACCGTACTGCTCCAGGATTTTGACCAACGTCGCTTCGGTATAGCGGGAGGGAGGCTGGGTAAAGCGCTGTTCCGGGAATAATTTTATAAGTTTCAGTTCATCGCCTTTTTCAAGACGCGGCAGCGAGCTTTTTTCTTCTTCTTCCGCCTCATCTTTACCTTCGCTGTAAAGGGTAATAAAACCGGGGAAAGTATTGACCGAGGCCGCCGTCCTTAACAGGTAGTCCTTGCCGTCTTTAGCCTCGATATCAACGGTGGTATTATCGAAAAGCGCCGCCGCCATCTGGCTGGCGACCATACGCTTCCAGATAAGGTCATACAGGCGGAACTGGGTAGCATTAAGATACTTTTTAATCTCCGCCGGTTCGCGGTGAATACGGGTAGGCCGGATAGCTTCATGGGCTTCCTGAGCCCGCTTGGCGCGGGCGGCAAAAACGCGGGCGCGAGGCGGTAAATATTCATGGCCGTACTTTTCTTGAATATATTCGCGTGTTTCTGCCACTGCCGAATCAGCCACATGGGTAGAATCGGTACGCATATAAGTTATAAGGCCGACGTCGCCTTCATCGCCGACAGATACGCCTTCGTAGAGCTGCTGGGCCACGGCCATGGTTTGCTTGGCGGAGAAGCGTAGCTTGCGCCAGGCCTCCTGCTGCAGTGTGCTGGTAGTAAAAGGCGGTGCAGGCTGGCGGGTGGCCTTCTTCGTGGCGACCTTGAGCACGTCATAGGCGGCCTTTTCCAGGGCGCTCTTTATATTATCGGCTTCTTGCTGCGTATGAACGTCAAGCTTTTTACCATCGATAAGGCCGATTAACGTCGCCCGGAAAGTTTTTTTATCTTTCTGCTTGCTCAACTCGGCTTCGATGACCCAGTACTCCACAGCAACGAATTTTTCGATTTCCCGTTCGCGGTCGACGATAATTTTGACGGCTACGGATTGCACCCGTCCGGCAGAAAGACGTTTCCTGACCTTTTTCCAGAGCAGCGGGCTGATTTTATAGCCGACGAGCCGGTCCATAACGCGGCGCGCCTGCTGGGCATCGACAAGCTGCATATCTATCTTCCGTGGGTTTTCAAAGGCCGATTTCACAGCTTCTTCGGTTATTTCCCGGAAAACGACACGATGATAAGGCTTTTTATCGGCGCCGGTGACCTCGGCCAGGTGCCAGGCGATGGCCTCTCCCTCGCGGTCAGGGTCGGTGGCGAGATATATGGCAGAGGCGTCTTTAACGTCTTTCTTAAGCTCGTTAACCAGCTTGGTCTTAAGCTTAGGCACGACATATTTCGGGGCAAAATCATGCTCAATGTCTACACCCATCTGTCCCCGGGGCAGGTCGCGCACGTGCCCCAGAGAAGCTTTAATAATGTAGCCCTTGCCTAGAATTTTACTCAGTGTTTTGGTCTTGGCCGGCGATTCCACGATAACCAGTTTTTTACTCATATTTATCAATCAACTCTCACTCGATATTCCTGCCGCAGTTCCCGCGCAAGGACATAATTCATCGCTCCTACCTGTTTAACGAGTCCTTTAAGCTCCATCATCGCCAGGGTGCCGCTGACGGTGGCTGCCGCCAGGCCGCTTTTACGGCAGACCTCGTCGATGTGGGAAGGCTCGGCGCCCAGGTGCTTTAAAAGAGCGGACTCAGTTTCAGATTCCGGCAGTATTTCCCGCATTTCCATCTGGCGGGCAACCGTCATCAGATTCAGTTCTTCCATGATATCGGTATAGGTGCGCACCAATTTGGCTTCGCCCTTTTGAATCAGGCGATTGACACCGCGGCTGGCCGGAGAAAGGATGCTGCCGGGGATAGCGAAGACTTCACGGTCCTGCTCGATGGCATCTTCAGCGGTAATCATCGCCCCGCTGTCTTCATCCGCCTCGGTGACCAGGACGCCCAGGCTCAAGCCGCTGAGAATCCGGTTGCGGCGGGGGAAGTTTTCCGCACGTGGCCGGGCGCCCAGGGGGTATTCGCTGAGCAAAGCCCCGTGCGCCATAATATCCCGCGCCAGACTTTCATTCTCATTAGGGTAAACTATATCCAGGCCGCACCCGAATACAGCTATAGTCCGTCCACCGGCTTCTAAAGCGCTGCGGTGGGCGATGGTATCGATGCCTCTAGCCAGCCCGCTGACGATAGTAATTTTACTTCTGGCCAGGTCAGTGACAATTTCTTCAGTTACCTGCTTGCCGTAGACAGTAGCCCGCCGCGTGCCGACTACTGCCAGGCACCATTCGTCCTCCGGCAAGAGCGTACCGCGCACATAAAGTACCGGAGGATAGTCATATATTTCTTTTAAGCGTTTGGGATAAGCATCATCATTACAGGTAAGCACCTGCACGCCAGACTTTTGCAGCTTATCCATTTCGTCATCGGGGGAAATTTTATCGCGCCACTGGGATATGGCTCGCAGGGCGGCGCTGTCCAGTCCGGCGCGCTTTATCTCGCCGGGCCCAGCGTTCCATGCCGCTTCCAGCCCGCCGAAATAGCTTTCGAGTTGGCCTAAACGGACGCGGCCGATACCGGGGATATTATTAAAGCCTACCCAGTACTTAATATCGGAATTCAAAGTAATTTTATTCTAGCACCATGTACGGGCCAATGACAATTAAAGACTGGCGGAGAGGGTGGCCGACTTCGCTCCTGCGGAGCTACGACGGCTAAAGGATTCTTTTATTTATAAAAGCTTTCCATGACCAGGATTTAAAATATATACATACCACATTTTGATAAGCCGCAAAACAAAACCAGTGAATCGGGATGGTTTGCCAGCCGAAGCCCTGGCGTAGGCTGGCGGTGTTTTTTGGACGAAGTTCGAACATTCTTTGACGAAAATCCGAATTCCTAATTTTAAAATCCAATCGATCAAGCGGGCAAAAAGGAAGGGAGTTGATGGGAAGGAATTTTTGCCCGCCCTCGCTTTACGATTCCAATTTTTTCCCGCCGCCGAATTTCGTATTTCGCTTTGCGAAATGGTGCTTGTTTTTGCCTTCATACTATTTGGCTGTTCATCAAGTAACTTTGTGATCATCACTCCGCCCAATTATGCCATTGTGGTCAATCTCAGTAATACCGAGAACCAGGCTACCGGCAATAATTAGGGTGAAGACGGTACTCCGCCGTAACCGGCTATTGGCTGTTGTACGAAGTACTCAACGATAATTTTATCTAAGTTCAATTAGTTTTTCTATCAATAACTTAAAATTCATATAATCATCTTCATCTCTAATATTAAATTGAACGGCAAATCCCTCAATGTATTTCTTAGCTGTTTCAATTTTTGTTAATATATTATTATCTAATGATTTTTCCTTTATGATAATTTCCTTTTCACTTTCACGTAAAGTAAGACTAATTTTTAATTCATTTTTTAATGGAATTAAATAGAATAAAGCTTTCTTTTTATCATAATATTTCAGCATCCAACCACTACGTTTGGAAAAATACCAATCTTTTGAATAATTTTTTGTTAAATCGTTTAACTTATTTAAATATGCATGGACTTTTCCTAATCCTATTTTGATATTTTCATCAGTTGGTTTATTCGCTTTTTCAAGAAATATTTTTTCTTCCATGTTATTAAACCTTTTTATTTGTTTTCTGTTTTGAATAATCTGTAATTCCCAATCTGTTTCCAAAAGGATCATCAAATTCAGCGGCCATACCAGTATAAATTTCAAACGGTTCCGATAAAAAGGCAATGCCTTTTTCTTTTAACTTTTCATACTCCGAACGGACATCATCAACTACAAACCAAATGGTCGGTTTAGTATTAGGAAACTTCGTCGTGTCTTTCAAGATAATAGCTGGTTCTTGGTCGCCGACTTTGAAGGCAAGCATGCCTTTATCTGAAAAATCAAATTTTACGGAAAGGCCGAGTTTTTGATAATACTCTTTTGCTTCACCCAAATTATTTACCGGTAAGAAAAAATTGTCGAAGTTTTTCATAGTTTTACGTTATCCAGATTAATTTAACAATTTCTCAATGCTTACACCAAGCTCTTCAGCAATTTTCATCATAGTTTGAATGCTTGGTTTATTCATCATTTCTAAAAAATATCGGCTCGAACTAAATTTGGCGGAGAGGGTGGGATTCGNNTCGGCCACTCCAGCACCTCTCCGTGGTTCTATTTTAGCAGATTTGGATAGCTGATTCATAGTGAGACGGTGAAGAGGATGGGATTTGTTTATTCCGAGCTAAGTCGAGGGAACCCCAGTACTAACTGCTCTTTTTTAGTTTTAGGCCATCTTTTAACTTGAGCTTCTCTTTTTCTTGCTTCAGAAACGTTATTGAGTTTTTCACTATAAACCAGTGTTACAGGCATGCGACCGCGGATATATTTCGCCCCGGTTCCTCTGTTGTGTTCTCTTAAACGGTCATCGACGTCGATAGCAATACCTGAATACAGAGAATTGTCTTTGCATCTAACAATATAGAAGTACCATTCTTTATCTTTAGCCATTTTATTTTTATAGTTGCTTAACAAACGTAGCTTCAGCGTGTATTCTGTGTGAGTGTGTGTAATTATTATTTAGCGTACTTTCCAAACTACCAATTACAAATTACTAACTACTTCTTAATGGCGGAGAGGGTGGGATTNNTCAACCACTCGGACACCTCTCCCAGATACGAATTAGGGACATTTACTACTTGACATTTCCGTTATTGCTAACCGTTTGCTAACCGATATTTTCATGGACGTTATTATTATGCCTTACATGGAGATTCTCGTCAATCAAAGCTATTAAATGGGGCACACCGGCTTGTATATTATAGATTCGTGATTCTACCTGCAAGATAAAGGACTGGTAAAATAACCATAACCGTCATTAATGGCTTCAAGCTAATATCTTATTTGTTCCTAAATAAAAAAGAGTATAGTTACCTATCAGTATAACCTTGATATCAAAACCGGCACGTTCCCCCGACATTTTTGGGAATAATTATTCTTGGCTGTTTATGTATGTGAAGTGAAAAATATAGTTACTAGACAGCCTCCAGATCTTTTTCTTCCAAACGGAATTGCCCTTTACCCTCTACCACTACCATCCAAATAGCAGCTTTACCCGCTCCCGGCGCTTTGGCCAGGGCGACACCTTGTCGACCGGCATGCTCGCCATTCTTTATTTTTACTTTTTGTCCTTGCTTTATCATAAGTCTCCTTTTGTATTAATAAGTATTAAGAGGACAAACCAGACCGTTAACATTATGCTTTATTTTTTCAGCATCGTCAAACCGCTTGGCCGCCTCTTGAAGTCAGGGAGCAGAAGAAGTAAAAATATACGGCATCGTCTCAGGCACTTAAATTCTTCAGCCGGTAAGAGTCGCACTCACTGTGGAGAGTGACTTACCCCCCAGCAAG
>PLLL01000071.1 GCA_003141235.1 Dehalococcoidia bacterium | reverse complement strand
GCTATCTCACCCCATCAGGCGCTGGCGCTTTATACCATCAATGCCGCTTACGCTTCCTTCGAGGAAGATATTAAGGGCTCGATAGCGCCCGGCAAGCTGGCTGATATTATCGTTTTGAGCGATGACCCCACCCGGATTCCACCCGAACAGATAAAGGACATTAAAGTGGAGATGACGATTATCGGCGGGGAGGTNNCCGGAATCCAGTCCGTTCCATTGCATATAGATACCGACTTTCGTCGGTATGGTTAACGCGTTAGTGTCTTACATTGCCCCGACGGCTATTGCGATGGCGTTCTCTCTGGAATGAGACATGCTCACGTCGATTTCTTTTATGCCCAGTTTATCAGCTTCCTTTTGAGCGCGGCCGTTCAGCCTGATATACGGTTTGCCGCTCTTATGAAAAAGCACTTCTATCTCCCGCCAGGCCACACCCCGGTTGCCGGTGCCCAGCACTTTCATGACTGCCTCTTTACTGGCGAAGCTGGCGGCTAAAGAATGCGCCCGGTGGCCGTAGATTTTTAGTTCGGCTTTGGTATAAACGCGATTAAGAAAACGGTCGCCATAGCGCGCAATGGCCTGCCGTATTCTCTCGATTTCTATAATGTCGGTCCCGATATGGTGCTGCATAGATTAAGCTGACTTCCTGTTCTTTTCCAACTCATGGTTAAGTTCGTGGCACAGCCGGTGCAATAAACGCTGCGGCGGCTTATCGAGGAGGCTGGTGTATAACGCCGTAATAGACACATAACCCTGCTCGATGGCCTGAATATCCGTATTTTCGCCCGTATTGGTCAGTCTGGAGCGTACCAGATGGTATTGCTGGCGGTGGCCGTCATTGCCTTCTTCGACGGTGTTGATATGGCTGGAGCGTGCCAGGCGTGTAATTTTCACCCCGGCCACGTCTGATAGCGGCATATCAGGCACGTTTAAGTTAATAAATACTTTTTCGGAAGTACTTCCTGCTATCCTGACGGCCAGCATGGCTGCCAGGATGGCGGCAGATTCGAGACCGCGTTGGCTCCCCGGCGGCGCTGAAACAGCCAAAGCGGGCAAGCCGCGGAAGTACCCCTGCAAAGCGGCCCCCACCGTCCCTGAGATATATACATCTTCACCCACGTTCAGGTTAGGATTAATGCCCGAGACAATGATATCCACTTTATCCTTGATAAGATTGCCCAGGGCCAGGATAACGCAATCAGAGGGTGAGCCATCTATGGCATAGGCTTTAACCGCTGCCACCGGCGACTCCGCTTCTACCGCGTGCAGCGGCTGAAAAAGCGTCACGGCTGTACCGATGGCGCTCCTTTCACCGTCCGGCGCGACTACAGTCACCTGGCCGATTTTTTCCAGTTCCCTGACGAGCGCCCAGAGTCCATCAGAGCGTACGCCGTCATCATTGGTCACGAGTATTTTCATAGAATTTCTTTCTGCTTGTAGTCTATCACAGAGGCGAAAGCGACGGCAAAGACGATAAACGCTTCTTGTCCTGCGGAGAGCCATAAGTGTACAATGGGAAAGTGCGCTTAGGAATTGTTTGAAGCAGGTCGCTTATGGAAAAGATATCGGAGGAGTATATTCTTGTACCAGAAGACTACCCTGAATAATGGATTGCGCCTGGTCACCGAATCTATGCCCCATACCCGCTCGGTAGCTTTGGGTTTCCTTATCGGCACGGGTTCAAGGTACGAGACAGATAAGCAGGCAGGTATCTCCCACTTTATCGAGCATATGTGCTTTAAGGGGACAAAAAAGCGACCGACTTCCGCAGATGTCTGCACGGTTATCGAAGGGGTGGGAGGCATGCTCAATGCGGGCACCGATAAAGAGTTGACCATCTACTGGTGCAAAGTGGCAAAGCCCCATTTTACCGCCGCCCTGGACGTAATGGCGGATATACTTACCGGTTCTCTTTTTGATTCAGCGGAGATTGAAAAGGAACGCCAGGTCATCATCGAAGAAATTCATATGTCGAATGACTCACCTTCACAGCGGGCGTCCATGCTCATCGACGAGCTAATGTGGCCGGGGCACCCCCTGGGGAGGGATATAGCGGGCAGCAAGGAATCTGTGGCGGCTATAACCCGGGATATGATGCTGGATTATTTAACCCGATATTACCGCCCGGATAACGCGGTGCTGGCAATAGCGGGCGATATCCAGCATGAGGAAATGATCGAAGCAGCCAACCATGTAGTCTCAGAATGGAAGGGTAAACGCCCCAGCTCCAGCTATACTCCTTACCGGGGTAAAATAACGCGCCGGGTGCACATCGAGAAACGGGACACGGAGCAGACCCAGCTCTGTCTGGCGCTGCCCGGTCTTTCCATCGTCCATCCCGACCGCTTTAAGCTCGACCTGCTTAATGTTATCCTGGGCGAGGGCATGACCAGCCGGCTGTTTGCCGAAATCCGCGATAAGCTGGGGCTGGCTTATAGCATCCAGAGCTACGCCGAGCACTTCCTGGATACCGGCGCTATGAGTATCTCAGCGGGAGTGGACGCTAAAAACCTTACGGTGGCTATCAAGGCTATCCTCGCCGAACTGGCGCGTCTGAAAGAACCTATCCCCGAGGTAGAATTATCCAAGGCCAAAGAGCTTTTCAAAGGCCGGATATTACTGCGCATGGAAGACAGCCGCAGCGTTTCCGGGTGGCTGGGCGGCCAGGAAATTCTCACCGGCCGGATTCTCACTGTAGATGAAGTAATTGAAACGATTGAAGCTATTACCACGGCAGAACTCCAACAGTTGGCCAAAAAACTGCTGATGGCAGAGCAAATGCGCCTGGCGGTGGTCGGCCCGATTTCCCCGGACGAGCCGCTGGAAGATTTGCTTAAGTTTTAGGGAATCTGTTCAAGTAATGGTTCAGACAGAATGAAACGGCTTTTTCACCGGCGTTTTTTTTAGCGGTCCGTGCTGTTAAGCAGGCCGTACCACCGTAGTTGAAAGTACAGACTAGAAATGAAGCGTATTAACGAAAATGACGACTGACCAACAGAATAATACGCCGGAAGCACAAAAAGGAGCAGCGCGAGATACTTTACTCTCGCGCCGGCTGGCACAAGACTGGACGCAGGGGAGCATCTTAAAAAACCTCCTGCAGCTATCCTGGCCCATGGCCATAACCCAGACATTAATGTCTTTAGGCCCGACCATTGACATGATATGGGTGGGCAAACTGGGCGCTGTGGCAGTCGCCGGAGTCGGTATATCCGGTGTGGTGGTACAGCTAGCCCAGGGCGTGATGATGGGTTTCACCCAGGGAATGCGCGCGCTTATTTCACGCGCCATCGGCGCGAAAGATATGAAGACTGCCCATCTCGTCGCTCAACAAGCTGCCGTTGTTGCAGCTGCTTTTGCCATATTAATGGCGCTTATAGGTCATTTCTTCGGCCAAAGGATCGTGTCGTTAATTACGTCCGACCCGGATATCATCCGTCAGGGGACAATATATTTGCGTATCGAATTTATAGGCGGGGCGACGATGACCTTCCGTATGATGATGGACGGGATTATGCAGGCCTCGGGTGATTCGGTGAATCCCATGTGGATTACCGTTGTATATCGCCTTTTTCACATAGCCCTCTGCCCTTTCCTCATCTTTGGCTGGTGGATTTTTCCCGATATGGGTGTCCGCGGCGCGGCGTATACCGGCATTATTGCCCAAAGCCTCGGTGTCCTTCTCGGGTTGAGAGTTCTTCTCGGCGCCAGGTCGCGGCTGCAACTGACCTTTAAAGATTTCCAACTTTCACCCAGCGTTATCTGGCGTATTATCCGTATCGGTTTCCCGGCTTCTGTTGCCGGCATCCAGCGGAGTTTGAACCAGTTCTTTCTTCAAATATTCATGGCGCCTTTTGGCGCGGCAGCGCTGGCGGCGCACGTTATTGTCCAAAGATTAGAGATGTTTATCATGATGCCGGCAATGTCGTTTGGCCAGGGAGCAGGGGTACTGGTAGGGCAGAACCTGGGGGCTAAAAAGCCGGACCGGGCGCAAAAGAGCGCCTGGTTGGCGGTAGGGGTTGTGGAACTTTTCGCTATTATTTTCTCGCTGGTAATGTATATATGGACGAGACCGGTCATTCGCCTATTCAATACCGACCCTTCTATGGATGCGATAGCCATCCAGTTCATACAAATAGCCGTGTTTGGATGGCTCCTTATGGGTTTCCAATTCGTGTTGATGTCCTGTCTGCAGGGTGCCGGCGACACAATGCCCACGATGATTATCAATATCGTCACCACATGGGTCATCACTTTGCCGCTGGCGTACTTCCTGCCCAAATACACAAGTTTTGGTGCCGTCGGCATACGTTGGGCAATCACTGCGAGTACGATTATCGGGGCAATGGCAAACGTTGCCTATTTCCGCAGCGGCGGGTGGAAAAAGCTCCGGTTTTAAATCCGTTCAAGCAGATTAGCAGTTTTTTTATCGCCCACCCGGATTCTTCGCTACGCTCAGAACGACAGTAAAGCAAAATCCCCCTTGTATTCCCCTTCCGATTCGTTCCTCATACGGAATCCCGTATGAACAGCGTGAATCGGGACTTTACTAAAGGGGGAAAGGATGGATTAAGGGCCGTGTTTTCACCCTCACCTTTTCATTCCTCTCCCATCAAGGGAGAGGTAAAGAAGAAGTGGGATAGTAAGGGCACTCTTTGCCGATACATTCCTTATTGCGCTTTACGTACTGGCACTTGACCTTATCCGCCCGGTCGAGCTTTATACCCATCCTCGTCCCCAGGAACTCGACGGCGGCGTTGAGCGCGTTACGGCTGGCCCGCTTACAGCAGCGCGCCCCGCCATCCACCATTTTCCCCAGCGCGAAGGAAGTGGCCTCATTAGCCAGACCGCGCGTCTTGCCGGTTAAAGGCGTCGCGCCGGTAAGGACGCTGACGGCAATGCCCACCCCTACTCCACCCCCACAGGCCCCGTGAGAGCCGCACCAGCCGCCGGGATATTTGGAACCTCTTTCAATAGCTTTTTCTACCGCGCCTTCCGGCACGGGATAACCGGCGTTTTTAGCGGCGGTAACGATGATGGCGGGCACCATAGCGTGATGTTCCGGCCCATGCATCGGTACGGCGGGATGACTCATCACCTTTTCCAGTATAGCCGCCGGATTTGTGAGCGTGGTGGTTCTCAGGACATCTCGCAGGATATCTACAGCGGCGCGTTCGTGGCAGGCGTCACAGACATAGTGGCCTTCCGGGCAGTATATCAGCGCGCTGTACTCTTTACCGCAGAAAGCGCAGATTCTTTTAACTTCTTCCGTGCCGTAAACGAGCGGCTGGCCGCATACGCCGCAATTATCCTTCGATTGCATAAAAGCTCCTTTGAGGTTTAAAATCTTCCTTATATCCCTCTTTAGAAAGAGGGACAATCGCGTTACTTTGAACTAAGATATCCTGATAATAACATCGTCTCCCTTTGTAAAAGGGAGAGCGAGAAGGATTTTGTCCCCGCTCCTTGAAAATTACTTCTAATTTAAGTATAGTGTGATTTAATACTAAGGGTCAATTTCCCCTAACGTCATTGCGAGCCATCCCGATGAACCATAGCGAATCGGGAGGCGTGGCAATCTCATTCATCGGCTTAGTTCATAGCTGGAGATTGCCACGGTCGTCCCGACTTCATCGGGACTCCCTCGCAATGACAGAATGTTTTTAAGGTAAAATATATCAAATCAAAATCTCCCTTGTATTCCCCCTTTTTCAAAGGGGGAAAGGAATACAGGGCAGCGGGAAAAGGGGTAAGCCAACAGCTTCTACCCTTCGTAAGGGGAGAGTGAGAGAGGGATTTTGTACTGCACCCGATAGCGTGAGAGGGGACAAGGAAGAGATGATTGATTCCTCCTTAAATTGAAAAATACTTTTGACAAAAACTAGGTGAAAGAGTAGAGTTCTGAATGCTAATATCGGAGGTATGGTAAAGATAATGGTTAAAACCTATACTCTGTCAACAATAGAACAGATAGTCCAAATTGGAAAAACTTTGTCCAAGAGTTGGTTTAGAGGGCATGCTCAAGTATACGGAAATCTTCAACCTAAAATATACCGAGAACATTACAACTTTATAAGAGAATTTAGACCTATCATTGAAGGAGATATCATTTACAATTTTCAGCGACAAGCGCCCACCTTTCTAACGGAAATACCTAAAAATGATTCCGAATGGCTTTTTCTTATGCAACATCATGGTGCACCTACGAGGCTTTTGGATTGGTCAGAAAGTGTTCTCGTTGCAACATACTTTGCAGTTAGCAAACATTCAGATAAAGATGGTGAATTATGGGCTATGTTACCATGGGAACTCAACAAAAAAAGTGGTGGCTTTTATGGTATTCCAACTCCCGATGATGTGTCATATAAAAAATTAGTGTCTGATGCTTTTAACATCGTTTTAGGAAACGAAATCAAAGATAAAGACCCTGCTGCTGAATATCCGCTTGCAGTCCAGCCACCTTTAAGTTTTCCAAGATTAGTAAACCAATTAAGTACATTCACTATTCATCCCTTGCCCAATAATCAGAATCAAATTACAAACTTATTATCAGAACCTGAACACTTGGTGAGGTACATCATACCGAGTAACCGCAAAGACAACATACTTAATCATTTATCATTGTTAGGAATAAAGAGACATACGTTATTTCCCGATTTAGATTCACTTTGTGCTGATCTAATCAACGAACACAATGTTGTTGGCTATGGCCCTCCACAACCACCACAATGTGACGGAGAGTACAATCCGAAAAAATAAAGGTTTTATAGGTGATAGTTGGTGGTCGTCGCCAGGCTAAAACCAAGTAGCCCCCACCCTTTCGGATAGCGGTTTCTATAAGTTCCAAATGAAACTTACTTACCATAACTCTAAAAACAACTCAAAGCTAACCAGCTACGGAATCGTTTCTAAAAACAGCACTTTGTTAGAGACTAAAAAAGTAGCCCCGATTTTCACCGGGGCTACTCAATTTCAACTTATTCTGTTTAGAGTTTAGGCTTCAGGGTTTAGAGTGTTTCCTACTCCCTATACCCTTCTCCCTACTCCCTGAATATTACATCCCGTAGTCGCCCATGCCGCCGCCNNCCCATACCGCCCATACCGCCGCCGCCGCCCATCGCCGGAGCATCTTTCTTTTCAGGAATATCAGCTACGAGCGCCTCGGTGACCAACACCATGCAGGCAATGCTGCTGGCGTTCTCTAACGCGGTGCGGACAACCTTGGTGGGGTCGATAATGCCCTTTTCTACCATGTCGACGAACTCATCGTTCTCAGCATCATAGCCGTGGCCGGGCTTGGCTTTCTTGACAGCGTCCATGATAACCGCGCCGTCTTTACCGGCATTGTTGGCAATCCAGCGAATCGGTTCGGTGACCGCTTTGC
>PLLL01000092.1:71461-73409 GCA_003141235.1 Dehalococcoidia bacterium | reverse complement strand
GCAATGCCCGCCGGGCCGCCGCCGACTACCACCACATCGGCCTCTTTAAAGACTTTTACATCCCTTACCGATTCATGGATTGATTTCTCCATATAATTCTCCCCGACTATTTCAGCTTCATGAACTCTTTATTCTTCAAACTTATATCGCCGCCGGACACATAAGTGCCGATGATGTTGCCGCGCGTGATAGGCAAAAGCAGGTGCGACGGATATTGCGCGTTGTGATAAACCGTTACCGTGTTGGGCGTCTGACTGCACAGATGATACATGCCGACCTGGAACAGGTTCTCCGGGTCATCGTCAGCGCTGCTTATCTTGAGGACGATGCGGTGACCTACCTTAAACAGGTTGCTTAACGGAGAAAAGCCTATAGCGAGTTCGTAGACCTGGCCCGGTATGACCGGCTGGGGATTGGTATCTTTCGGGACAGGATGCCACGGTTTAGAAAGCTTAGCATCCATTTCGCGGTGGGAGGCTTTAAGATATCCCCGCCCCAGGCAGGTTTCCTTGCCATCAGGGTCAGCGTCCCACAAACTGGCAAAGATATTCATATCCGTCCCGCGGCAGGAAGTATACAGTTTCAGCGACGCCAGGCCGACGATTTCCGTATTTTCGACCATCGGCGCGGAGGAGTATTTTATACTGCCGCGGCTCGCCGGGCTATCATCATAAGATAATGCTTCGGCCTCCGGCCAGGGCTCGATTTCACAGAGACTGTGGTTTTCATGGAGGTTGAACGGGATATATTTCGTGCCGGGCACGGGGAAGTCAGCCGCATTCAGCCATTCGTTAGCGCCGGTCACAAAGATGCGCACCGGCGGTTCGTCCTGGATACCCGTGTCCATGCCCTTGAGCCAGTGGTCGAACCAGCGCAGCAGTTCCCAGGCGAACTGGTAAAAGGGACGGTCGACATAAGCGGGCGGGACATAAACCATCTTCTTCGGCCCTTTAAACTCCTGCCAGTGGTACATAGCCCCAGGGCGATGGGTGACCACACCAAAGTAGGCCGGAATCTTAATCTTATCAAACGCAATTTTAGCGCCGCGCTCCTCCCAGTAAGGGCAGATAGCGGGATGAAGCAGGATATCAATGACCGAGGCGTTGCCTAAAGCAAACGGGTTCTTTAAAATGCCCACCAGGCCGGGGTCGGCGCTGATGTCTTTATCCGCTAAAGCGTACGCAATGGCTTCTTTAAATTTTTTCTCGCCCAGTTCATCCAGTAAAACGCTCCGGTCGGTATGAATATCGTTATTTACGAGGTTATTGACCCATTTAAGGAAACCGTTGGCTAAAATGCCTCCGGTCCACCAGAAATAGCGGTAATCATCCCAGAAAGAGAACAGCGGCGCGATAGCTTTGAGATGCGGCGGCTGCATGGCCGCTATAAGGGGTTCCAGCCCCGCATAATAGGCGATTCCCGCCATGCCGACGCTGCCGTTGCACCAGGGCTGTTTGGCAACCCACTCTATAAGGTCATAGTTGTCTTCGACTTCTTTAACGCCGGTATACTGGAAAACGCCTCCCGACTTGCCCGTGCCCCGGGAACTGCCGGTCACTTTCACATAGCCGCGCCGCACGAAGAAATCCCGCGGCCCTGATTCTATATTAACGCTGGGGGTGCCCCGGACACGGCTGCTCCGGGCGGCGGAAGGCCAGATGTAATCGTCCTGAAAATCCAGGTTGAAAGGGGCCAGGCCTACCAGCGCGGGGAATTTGCCCTTGCTATCGGGGCGGGAGATATTAACGTTTAATTTAACGCCGTCCCGCATCGGAACGGAGACATCATACTCGTTCCTGATTTCGTATTGCCGCGGGGATACTTTCCGGTCACCAAAAACGGCATCCATGGGCTAAACCCCTTTTCAACTATATTATAAGACTACTGAAAGAATCTTTTTTCAACCTCACCTTACCCCTCACCCTAACCCTCTCCCACAAGGGGAGAG
>PLLL01000092.1:0-71439 GCA_003141235.1 Dehalococcoidia bacterium | reverse complement strand
CCTGCATTAAGAGGCGTTTCGCGGAAATACTCTTTACCGTCTTTCATGCGGATGGTCACCGACTGCGGGTTCAAGCCGCTGGAATCCGCGCCCATAACGGCCATGGGATAGCGCTCTTCGCAATTTACGCGACTAATCAGCTTTTGAATTTCCGGCTGGTTCACCCGCTCATCGGAAAAATCTTTTAAAGTCAGTTTGCCGTCCCAAAGCGCCCGGCAGACACAATATTCCATGCTGAATTTGCCTTCCAGACCTTTATGCGGCCGGTGAATCAGCGAGCGGNNAGAAGGGCCCCACGCCCAGGATGATTGCTTCGATTAACGAGACATCGGGTTTAAATTTATTTCTCAGATAAAGCGCCGCGTCCGCCACCCCCAGCGTACCGCCGCAGGAGGGATACGGCTTGAAACCGATGCCTTTGGCGATAATAAATGTTTTGCCCAGTGTAGCGGCAGCCTTATTCCAGTCTATTTCGTCATTACAGCCTAATACCTTCGCGTAGGCTTCGATGGCGCTTTCGTGAGCGGTAAAGCCGCGCTGCGCCAGTAAGGCCGCCAGCACACCGTTAGAAGCCGCCTGGCCGGCATGGAAAGGCTTGGTCATCGTGCCGAAATTCTGCCTCAAGCCGCTCGCCATCGAGGCGGCTAAACCGAAGGCCATAATTATTTGATGGATATCCAGCTTTAAAAGCCGGGCGGCAGTGGCGGCAGCGCCCATGACGCCGACGGTGCCGGTGGAGTGCCATCCCTGCAGATAGTGGCTCTGGGCGACGGGTGAGCTGATACAGGCGCCCGCTTCAAAGCCGACGATATAGGCGGTCAGGACTTCCTTCCCCGTAGCGCCGAGGCTCTCCCCTAAAGCTAATACCACCGGCGCCAGAGTGACCGAAGGATGAGCGCCGTAAGTAAAGCTCAAATCGTCATAATCCAGGGCGTGTCCCATTGTGCCGTTGGCCAGCGCCGCCAGATGGGGGGTAGTGCGGAAACCTTTCCCGATGACCCCCGATTGCGCCGCGCCGCCCATCTCCCGGACTAAACCGGATATAATGTTACCGGTTTCTTCCCTGGAGCCAGCTAAAGCGACACCGCAGAAATCGGTAACGCCCCGGCGGGCAATCTCGAATGCGTCTCCCGGAATTTTTTCGGGAGTTATGCCAATGATGAACCGGGCAATCTTTTCGGTAATCATATTCGCTCCGTAAGGATGAGAGGTTTTGGACAACTATGGTATTATATATCAAATTAATATTTTAAGGATACAGGTGATTTGAGACAAATGGATAAAAAACATACGACCAAGGATAAAAACATCATCGAGAGCTACCGGTTATTTCAGCTGATGCGCTTTACCGCGGATGCCATCCACCGGTCCAGGGAATACGAACTGAAAAAGTACAACCTCACCCCGGAACAGGCCGGGGCGCTGGTGTGCATTCTTTCCCTTGGCAACAAAGCTACGCAAGCCGAACTTTCAAGGTGGTTGTTCCGGCTGCCCAATTCCATTACCATTCTTATCAACCGCATGGAAAAGCTCGGCCTGGTAAAAAAGACACCGGATAAAAAAAGAAGAAATATCAACCGTTTAAGCTTAACCAAAAAGGGTTATGAATCTTATCAGCACTCCATCGAATTTGAAGCATTTTATCCCATTATCGATATCTTACCGGAGGCAGAGCGCCGGCAACTATGGTCGTCGTTAGAGATAATCCGGGAAAAGGTCTTTGAAAATCTGCACCTGGATATAAAAACTTATTCCGGCTGCTTTGATAAAGCCCTGTGTTTCGATGCTGATGCTCCGGATGATGAAAACAAACCTTCCAAAACGGCGAAAGGAGAGGGGAAATGAGTTATCGGGCAGGTATCGATACCGGCGGCACGTTTACCGATGCCATCGCGGTGGATGAAAAAGGGAATATGGTTACGGCCAAGTCCCTCACCACTATGCAGGACTTGAAAACAGGCATTATGAAATGCCTGGATGAGATAGCGGAGAAGCTCAATATCGACCGGGAAAAGTTCCTGGGCGAGATTACGGCCATCGTCCACGGGACGACGGAAGGCACCAACACGATAGCGATGCGTTCCGGGCCACGGATAGGGATAATCTCCACGAAGGGACATAAAGATACCGTCCAGCTCCGCCGTGTCCGCAAGGACAATATGTGGGACTGGCGGCAGCCCTTCCCCCAGCCGCTGGTGCCGCGGCATTTACGCGTGGACGTGCAAGAAAGGATGACAGCCCAGGGCACAGTATTAAAACCGCTGAACGAGGCCAACGTTCATGAGGCCGTGGCTTATCTCAAGAAAATGGGCGTCACCAGCATCGTGGTGACGCTGCTATTCTCTTTCTTGAATCCTGCGCACGAGAAAAGAATCCACGAGATAATCAAGAAAGATTATCCTGAGGCGCTGGTCACCCTTTCGCACGAAGTTTTATCCACCGCCGGTGAATACGAACGTTTCAGCACTGCCGTCCTGGATGCCTATGTCCGTCCCGGCATGGCCGAATATATCCGGTCGCTGAAATCATTTTTAAAGGTAAGGGGTTTTAAAGGACAGCTATTCCTGATGCAGAACAACGGCGGCAGTGAAACGGCGGAAGTCGCCCTGCAAAAGCCGTCGACACTGATTATCGCCGGGCCGGGGGCGGGGCCTGCCGCCGCTTTAGCAGCCGGCGAACTTCACAATGCTAAAAACCTGCTCTCGCTGGATATGGGCGGGACAAGTTTCGACATCGCGCTTATTGAAAACGGCCGTTTTATGGTTAAAAACGAGAGCGTGGTGGCCAATCACCGGTTCTCTCTACCAATTGTTGAAGTGGATACGCTGGGCACGGGCGGTGGAAGTATTGCCTGGTTCGACCTGGGCGAAACGCTGCATGTCGGGCCCCGAAGCGCCGGAGTCAGCCCGGGTCCGGCCTGCTACGGCCAGGGCGGGACAGAAGCTACTTTTACCGATGCGGCGGTGGCGCTGGGGTATATCGACCCGGATTATTTCCTGGGCGGTGAAAAGAAATTAAAGAAAAACCTGGCCGAAAAAGCGATTAAGGAAAAGGTGGCCGGGACGCTCGGACTCGATGTGCCGAAGTCCGCCGCCGCGATGTATAAAGTGAGCAATTCGGTAATGGCGAGCGGCATTGCCCACTCCTTTACTACCAAGGGTTACGACCCTGCCAACTTTACACTCTGCGCCGGCGGCGGCGCGGGCCCGCTCTGCGCGCTACGCATTGCCGCTGAGCTGGATATGAAGCAGGTTATCATCCCCAAATACGCCCCGGTTTACAGCTCGCTGGGCATGCTGGGGGTGGATGTGAGACATGACTTCCTGCGCCATTACAGCTCGCTGGCGGCTAACCTGGACTTGAAAGCGGTACGCAGGATTTACCAGGAAATGGAGAAGGAAGCAACCAAACTGCTGGAAAAGGAAAACATCCCTGAAGGCCAGCGCACTTTAACGCGCACGCTGCGGATGAAGTATTACGGCCAGTTCCGCGACCTCGAAGTTGCCTGGCCGAACGGCCCCATCATTTCAAAAGCTATCGCCGAAGGGATAGCTAATTTTCACCGCCGGCACAAGGAATTATTCGGCTCATCTAATGAAAAATACCCCCTTGAGTTCATGAAGTTCGGGCTGACGGCTACGGGTAAAATGCCGGGGGTATCTATAAAAAATATAAAGCGCGGGACGGCGGACGCCTCGGCTGCGTTAAAGGGCAAGCGGGACGCTTATTTCGAGGAATCCAAAGGCTATACAACGACACGGATTTATGACGGCGATAAACTGCTCGCCGGTAATGTGCTGGAAGGGCCCTGCATCGTGGAAGAGAAGATGACGACTATCGTTATTCCTCCCGGATTCAAAATGCGCGTGGACGCCTGCGGCAACTACGTTACAGCCGGCCAGGGGAAAGGAGATGCCGGATAATGAGTAAGAAAGTAAAAACCACAGCGGTTGACCCGGCGGTTCTGCCGGTAGTATGGAATAGACTGGTGACGATGATTCAGGTCTGCGGTGAAAGGGTCATGTATTCGGCGCAGAGCCCCCTGATGGCGCTGGCGCGCGACCTGGGGCCGGCCCTGCTCACTCCCGAAGGCGACCTCATTTGCACAGCGGATTTCCTGCCGCACCATACGCTGGTGGCGGAAATCCCGCAAAAACATATCCTGGATAAATTCGGCAAGCTCGACAAGGGCGATACGGTACTGGCCAATGACGCCCACATCATCCAGAGCGGCCACCTGCTGGACTGGACGACCGTAATCCCAATCTACTATAAAGACGAATTGATCTGCTACGGGCACTTCCGGGGGCATATGCTGGACAGCGGCGGCGCTTTCCAGGGCGGCTACTTCCCGGGCACTTACGATTGCTACGGCGAAGGGCTTAACATACCGCCGGTGAAAATGTATAAAAAGGGCGTCCTGAACGCGGATGCGAAAGAAATCATCCTGAACAATAACCGAACCCCTGCCCCAGTCTGGGCGGACTTTGAACTCATACGCAGCTCCCTCTACAAAATGCAGGATGATGTCTGCAGCCTGATTGAAAAACACGGCCTGAACGAGGTGAAAGCCTGTATCCAGGAGATGTTCCGGAGAGACGAAAAAGCGACGCGGGACCAGATAAAGCAGATACCGGACGGCGTCTACTACGGCGAATCAGCAGTAGACTGGGACGGCACCACTCCCGATAAACAGGTCTTCGTGCGCGTGAAACTGACCGTCAAAGGGGACGAGATGACCTTCGACTATTCCGATAGTGACGACCAGGCTGAGTTTATCAATGCCCCACTGGGCATAACTTACGCCTGCACCTTTCAGGCTGTCTTCTGGGTTTTCGATGCTTCCATACCTCATAATCACGGCTCGACGCTGCCGGTGCATATCATCGCCCCGGCCGGTAAAGTGGTGAATCCCACGCGCCCGCACACATACGGCGGCTGCGGCTGTGCCTGCGGCACGCAAATTACCGAGGCCTGCAGTCATGCTTTAGCCCAGGCGCTCCCCGAACGCGCGATGGGAGACTGGAGCAAGCATTTCGCCTGTAACGCCTCGGGGCGGCTGCCGACTATCGACCCGAGGACGGGACGGTCTAGGGAGTATTTTCAGGCGCCTTTCGTCGAGGAAGGCGGCAGCGGCGCGGTAAAGGGCTTCGACGGGTGGGACGGCGTAGTCTCCGGCGGCGCTTCCGGCATGGTCAAGCGAGGCTCCGTCGAGGAGCAGGAACTGGCTTACCCGGTGCGCTTCGATGTTATCGAACTTCTCCAGGATTCGGAAGGCGCCGGTGAGTTTATCGGGGCGAGGGGCACTTTCGGCGAGCGTGTCTGCACAGCGCCTCCCAACTCCCGCACTTTCCTCCAGACGGGCGATGTTTCCGGCGATACCTACCCCTGTTTCGGCGTGGCCGGAGCGCCTCCCCTGCCTCTAAATACGTTACGCCTTCTCCGTGCCACCGGTAAAAAAGAAGTTATTAAAGCCGTTGACCTGTACGAGCTGAACCGGGGAGACATCCTCTATACCGAGTGTTTCGGCGGGGGGGGGTGGGGCAATCCGCTGGATAGAGACCCGGAAAAAGTGCGGTTTGGCGCTATTGAAGGGCTGGTTTCGTTCAAAAGAGCGAAAGATGTTTACGGCGTGGTACTGATACAAAAAGACCCGAAGAATCCCGAGACCATCAAGGTGGATGCTACCGCTACCGCGGCCCTGAGGAAAAACCTGAAAGCGGCAAAGGGAGGTAGCTAAAAATGGATACCAATAGTTTGATTATCTGGTCAATGGGAGTAGTGCTAATTGCTATTGGAGTACCCCTATTTTATTTAGCAAGATATCTTTCAGCGCCGGAAGATAAAAAGAAACAAAAAGTGCGATCCCTAAAAGTTTTGGCCATAGTTTGGATGACAGTAGGAGTTATGATATACTTGGGGGTTTTCATCAGGCTAATTCTGAACAACTAAATTCATAGTGATACACTACCCGCTTTCGGTAGTGGGTCAATTTGAATTTCTGTACTATTGACAGATGCTTGACCGCTTATGTAAAATTAAGGTATGAAAGATATAAATGTAATAGCTTCTAAAATAGTTGGACAAGTTACTGGTGAATTTTCTAAAAATCCTAACGCCGTTGCTCTAGGGAGACTTGGCGGTTTAAAAGGTGGTAAGGCTAGAGCGAGTAAATTAACACCGAAACAAAGAAAAGAGATTGCTAAAAAGGCTGCTAATTCTAGATGGGGGAAGGATAAAAATGTCTTATAAAGCAAAGGTAATATACGCAGGGATTATTGTCTCTATTTTTGGTATAATTCTTAGTATATTTTTAACTATATTGTTCTGGCCTATCGGTCTATTAACTGCACTTATAGGCATTATTGTTACCCCTATTATAATAATACAAAAACTAAGACAAGCCCCTATGTAAAAATTATTTTGGAGGTGATAGAGATGTTTGGGCAAAATAAAAAATACGAATACACAACTATCCAAACTGCAATTGATTTTAGTCCCGAAGATGCAAAACTTGATGCCAGTGGTTTATGCAAGTTAATAACACTAAATCTTAATAAGCCTATGATGCTCCTTCCAGAGAATCTAAATGAGGTTCGGGGTGGTCATTGGGAGATAATTTCACATACGTTTTTACTACTTGGGAATCATTTAATTGTTTCATTTCTAGCACGTCGTCCCCGTCAGAAAAATACATAGTTCCTATCCATTCCATATAAAGCTCCTACAAAATATTTATCTCAAATTAACCTATTTACTATTGACAATGCTTGAGCGGTCATGTATAATATATCTAGTGAGGTTAGATATGAATAAGATAAGCATTGAAAAACAGGTGCAGGTAATAACCGCTCTAGTTGAAGGTAATTCAATCCGTGCCACTTGCCGAATGACCGGAACTGCTAAAGGCACTGTGACACGTCTCTTAACGTCTGTAGGTAAGGCTTGCGCTCTATATCAGGATAAAACCCTCATTAACCTCAATTCAAAGCATATTCAATGTGACGAGATTTGGTCATTCTGCTATGCCAAACAAAAGAACGTCCCTGAAAATAAACAAGGTAAATTCGGTTATGGTGATGTTTGGACTTGGGTCGCTCTGGACGCTGATACTAAATTATGTGTTAGCTTTCTGGTCGGCCTAAGAAACATTGAATGTGCTACCCATTTTATTAACGATGCTAAGGATAGACTTTTAAACAGGATTCAATTAACAACCGATGGTAATAAAGCGTATCTCAACACTGTAGAAGATGCTTTCGGTATAGATATTGATTATGCCATGCTTAATAAGTTATACGGCAAAGAATCAGAGGGCGAAAAACGATATAGTCCGGCAATATGTCTAGGAACAGAAAAACAAATTATTCGCGGCAACCCCGATGATAAATTTATCTCTACGAGCTTTGTAGAGCGTCAGAACCTTACCATGAGAATGAGCATGAGACGTTTTACTAGATTAACCAACGCGTTTTCTAAGAAGATAGAGAACCTGGAATACGCTGTAGCACTCCATTTCATGTACTATAACTTCGCTAGACCTCATAAGACACTTGCTAATCCCTATCCTAGAACACCTGCTATGGCAAGCGGAATTACGAATAGAATTTGGAGCGTAGAAGATATTGTAAAACTAGCAAAATAGAACTTTTACGGAAGCCTACCGTTAGCTATCCATGCTCCAACTAAAGCACTCCCTATGCTAGCTATTAAGCCTACAACTAATATAAGAGTAACTTCAATAATATGCCAACGTCTCTCGTGTTCTCTATCTATCATTCCTTGATGCTCCTTGGGGGAATACCCTTGTTGCCACTTTCTAAAATGGTTACAATCTCTTGATGTGTCTAAAACCTCTTTTATATACTTGGCATATTGCGGTAATATCTGGCCGCCCACCCCATCATCTTTAACTTCATCTCCGACTTTCTTTCGTGCTGTCTCTACTTCATTTGGGATACAATAAATATCCTTAAAGCATAGAGGGTATATTCCAAATAGACCATTCCTAGAAAATGCTCCAGTTTTTCGATATATATCTTCTACCTCTATAAATCCTCTAGTTTTTTCATCTCTTAAAGTAATAAATCCGCAATCCGCACAGTTAGCCATGTTGCACCCCCGTTTAGAAGTGCAACTATTTTAACACAAATAGGAATAAGTATAAACCAAGTCAAATTGACCCACTACCCCGCTTTCAGGGTTTTTTAGGATATATTGACCGTTGTGGTATAATACGTGGCGTGGTACTTCTATGTAGAATATCCCGAATCACCGATAAAAAAGCAACCGTGGAGGGTTAAATATGGACGCTATCTTCGGCAACAAGCAGATATCAAAAAGAGAGCATGAAATCGTCGCCAACCGCGATATTTTCGTACCCACGCGGGACGGCGTTAAAGTGTGCGTGGACGTTTTCCGCCCTGAGAGCAAAGGCAAATTCCCGGCACTGGTAGCGATGTCCGCCTTTAATAAAGACATCCAGTCCGACCGCATCTGGCCGGCGGCTTCCAGGAGCCGGCGTATCCGCGGCGTCGCGGATGCTTCAGTCGAGGCAGGGCCAATCGATTTTTTTGTGCGGAGGGGTTACGTATATATCATCGGGTCGGTGCGCGGCACGGGCAAGTCCGGCGGAGCTTACAATCACCTGGGTTCCAAGGAAGCCGGAGACGCTTATGACGTCGTGGAATGGGCAGCCAAACAGCCCTGGTGTAACGGCAACGTGGGCATGGCCGGCATCGGCTACTTCGGCACCCATCATGCGCAGGTAGCCCTGATGGAGCCGCCCCATCTAAAGTGTATCGCCCCTGTCAGCGCTTTCTGGGATATGTACAACTTTTACTGGTACCCGGGTGGTTTACTCGCCAACGGTTTTTTAAGATGGCTCGTCTCCCTGGCTAATTTTGATTTGCACCACGATGAGAAAGTAGCCTTGAAAGAGCTGGGGGAGAAAGGCTATAAAGAGGCCATCGCCCGCGCGCTGGCCGATAAAGACATCAGCGCCGAACCGCAGCTGGTAGACGCCCTGAAGAACCCGGATGTCGTCACGAACGGCACGGTGATAGATGTATTACTGCATCCCACCTGGTGCGACTACTGGGAAGACCGCGCCATCATGGATTACAGCAAAATCAAAATACCGTCTTATATCGTGGCGGCCGCCCACCGTCCCGGCGCCTTCCTGCACTGGCAGGAAATGAAAATGCCCAAGAAGCTGCTTAACTGCCCGCCCGCTTATACCGACAGGCCGTTCTACCAGTTCAGCTGGGAGCTGCTGCGCTGGTACGACTGCTGGCTAAAGGGACTGGACACCGGCATCATGGACGAGCCGAATGTGAGGCTCTTCGTCCAGGGGACCGGCGAGTGGCTTAATGCGGATGATTTCCCCGTCCCCGGCACGAAATTCATCCCTTTCAACCTGCATGAGAACCACAGCCTCTGTGAGATAGAGCCGTGGCCGGAGGCCGAAGCATTTTCTTACGATGACGCCCCGGGCAATCACGGGAATATTAAATACGCTTCGGCGCCGATGGTAGAAAATACGGAGATAGCCGGGCCAATCGTCCTGAATCTTTATGCCTCATGCCGCGGCACGGATATGAACTTTGTCATCAATATGTTCGATGCCGATGCCGAAGGTAAAGAGACGTTCCTGACACAGGGCTATTTAAAGGCTTCCCACCGTGAGCTGGATATTAAAAAGTCAAAACCGTATGCAGCTGTTTATACCCACACTAAATCCCAGCCGCTGGTGCCGGGGCAGGTATACCCGTTGACCATCAACCTGAACCCCACCGCCGCCCTCATCAAAGCGGGCCACAGTATCGTGCTGAAGATAGCCAGCACTGATGATGTGCCCGAGGACCTGACCCAGGTAAAGATGAACCACCTGAGCAGTCAGACGCCTAATACCATCACCGTATACCATAATGCGCAATATCCCTCGCACCTGCTTTTGCCGATTACCAGAGGGAATATCATCGGCACTTATGTGTCCGGCGGCGATATCAGCCTGAAAACCAAGGGATTTATGCAGCTGAAATAAAGCCAGGCGCTTTTACGGTAGTGGGTCAATTTGAGGTCTTTAGGCTACTTCCGCTACTCGATACTTCATTTTTGGAGATATACTCTGTTACTAATTCATGCCGGTTTGATGTGAATGGCTAAGGATTGCGGAGAGATGCCGGAGGAGAATCTCCCACTTGCCAGCTATAAGTAACAGCATTTAAAGTAACTTTTTCTGGCGGTAATCCTCCTGTTTCTTCATACACATAATTATCGCCTTTTACCATCGGTTTTTGTATTTGAAAATGCCCCATTATTTTTTTTAAATGACTTCCCGTAGCGTCTACCCAAATAAGCCCTTCATCAGTCTTAAAAGCGTCGATTACATGACTTCTGTGACCGGTGCCCCATGCTAACGTAACCACAGCACAACTTATATCTGATTTCACCGCATGGTCTTGTAATCGTTTGGCGAAATTCCAACAGACAAAATGACCCGGCTTATATAGTATTTTATATGTATCGTCTTTTTCTAAGAAATTTATAACATCATCATATTTTGTAGGTGTGATGGCATTCGATTTAACGTTAGCACCTTTTATGTCCAACTGAGTGCCGAGATTACTGCCATTTGTGCTCAGTCTCATGACAGGTGACGATATTGGTGTTGTAGATGTAACAGGGAGAGTAGATACGGGTACTGAGGGAACTACAGGTGACGATATTGGTGGTGCAGGTGCAACAGGGAGAGTAGATACGGGTGCTGAGGGAACTACAGGTGACGATATTGGTGGTGCTGGAGATGGGATAGGGGCAGAAGCCGGATTTGGCGGAATGTTAATGGTCGCGCACCCATCCAGGCCAATAATCAAAGCAATGATTGGTAGAAATTTTACCAATGACACGAATCTGCGAAGTAACGTTGTATTAGCCTTCACCATGTGCCTCCCGCTATAAGCTTAAGCACGGCTATGCCTTAATTCAATACATCGTTAGTCATTGTTATTATGAGAATAAAGTCCTGCACAGGCAAGGCAAATCGTTAAGTTCAAACTGATACACTACCGCTTTTACTGCAATTTTTTATACGCCAGTATATTTTACTGGTATCCCATAAGCTTGGTATCTACCTGTTGTTGGAGCTGTTTGTACTGGGCCCAGCCCGTCCGCAGGTACAGACAACTGTAAGTATCTGAAAGCGCCACGTAAAGCCGTTTGGGCACCGCGTGATAAACCTCGTCGCGGTGCTGTACTAACTGTTCCAGTTTCTCCGCGCGTTGCCTGTACATCGTCTCATAAACATAGGAGTGGTCGTATGTCATGTCACCCGCCGTCTGGAAATCCTTATCGGCGGCTTCCTGGCTTTTGTACCCGTTTAGATCCATCAAATGGGCAATGCCGCGCTCGTTATAGTAGGAATAATCTTTGTCCCGGGTATTTACTGCATTGTTGTAATGAGGCAGAACCACAGTCGCCACCTCTTTCCCATCGTATAGATCTTTCCAGCCTTGCTTGGCCTCTTTCTCCGCATACCGGATGTCCTTTACCGTGCGCGCGGAATCGATGACGGCGTCACCTTCCTTGTCCCCGGTAGTGCCGAATCCTAAAGCGTCGCCGGCGACGTAACGCAACCCTGCGCCTGTATCGATATGGCCATCGGAATCAGTAATACCATGAACCATGGCCCACATCTTGGCGTAGTCGATGAGCAACTGGAGGTCGCCCGAATCGCAGGAGCTCAAGAAAGGCATTAAAAGAACGATTAATAGTAATAGCGCGATAATAGTTCGACGCATGGCAGCCTCGCTTTATGCTTACTTAATTTGCTTTAAAACTTCGTTAACGAAAGCCGCGGTATCTTCCGTGCCCACATCGACCTTTTTCATAAGTTGCTGGGCGGTAATCTTGTTCTGGGAAAAAGCGAGCGCGTCCGCCGTGGGTAACGTGGCCGTTATTAATGCTTTCCCCTGTTCATTGAAATAGGTTACCGCCGCGCGGTTGACGCCGCTGGCCTGCGCCGCGGAAATTACTTTTATAAAGTCCTTAACGGGGTCGACAGACTTAGAAGCGCTGATATCGAAGCCAAGGGAGGCATCGAGGACGACAAAAGCCACGCTATCGTTGGTGCCGGCCACGGGCATCACATAGACTTCAACGCCAGTTGTATTCAGACCGGCCTGCTGAAGGTTGGTCATAATTGTCGCGGCTTTTTCCCTGTCCGGCGTCGTCGCAAACATTTTTTCCGCCGGCGATTTTATCAGGCCGATGTTCTGCGGCACCTTAAAGAATAAAAGCGCTCCCAGCCCGATAACAAGCACAATTACCAATAAAATGATTTTCCCGACGATGTGTTTCTTTTTCTTTTTCGGGGGCTTTTCCGGAGCGGCGTTTTGCTGTGTCATATTAGCCTGGTAGCTCCTTCAATTATTTCTGTTTGTCCGCAATTAAGCGTTTGATACTAACTATACCAGTATGGACTATCCCCATCACGGATTTGTCACACTATCCGGCCCGGTTATCTCAAAAACATTACACAATAATCGCGGCATTCATTAAGATAACAAATAGCGTGATAAACATAAATATTGCGTATCTTTAATTCGGGTGGGTGAAAACGAGAGAATTAATATGAGTGGCAACATTAAGTCAAACAGAAGATGCGGTCTACTCCGGGGCGAAAAAAGGGGGCGGGAAAACCCACCCCCCTTTCAATAGGCATTTACTCTGACGAATGCGACGATTCGTCTTTTAAAGATGTGTTTTAAATTTTAATACATACTCGTTAGCTACGGTTTGATGTCATCGGGCACTACAGGCTTACCGTCAACCAGCATAACGAAACCGGGCGCATTGGCAACGTTCATAAAAATAATGGGCTTCTTGACTACTTTTATATCAATCGGCGCGTGCTTCAGCCCTTTGGGAATGTAGACAATCGTAGGTTTATCAAACCTGTAAATTTCATCTTCTTCGCCCATATGAAATTCGACGACGGCCTGAAAGTCCGAGATGTCACTGGCATCAGCGCCGAAGAAATGGAAAATTTCATCGAAATCATGGGTATGCGGATCGCCCATAGATACGGGCTTAGTGATGCAGTTCCACCGGAGCCAGTAATTTTTCATCAGCCCGTCAAAGCCGGTCTTGCTGCCCTGCATGACGATCCGGTGTTTAACACCGGTGCCTTTGATTAACGGGTTGGGGAAAAAGTGCTTCTCGTATTTTCTTGTAGCCATGCTGATATCCCTCCCTTGCTGTTTTTTATTAGCTTACCACTTTTGTTAATGGTTTACACCTGTTCGTATTATGATAACAGGGTTCCGTTTGTTTTTAGTTATTTCATTTACCTAGCCTCACCCCCTTGCCCCCTCTCCAAACGGAGCATCTGATATGAGCAGAGATATCCTGTTCGGAAAGGGGGAAGAGTTAAGAGAGGGGCTTCGCCCCTCTCTTTTATACTCCCCTCTCCAGCCAAATGTATTTTTCTCCAACATACGGCTTCAGGCTGGAGAGGGGCTAGGGGTGAGGCAGCTTTTCCAACCAAATGTAAATAAAGCCAATAATATCGGCTCTCGCCAGTAAATCGTGCCTGTGGTATAATATTGTCGTTTGGGGTATCTTCTGATTGATATCTTTGAACACGATGTGATTTTATTTCCCGATTGATTAATGCCACACTATAGAGGTGGAAACGATGAATAAATTCCAGACCATTATCTATGAAAAGAAAGACTGCGTCGCCCGGATTACTTTAAACCGCCCCGAGGCCATGAATGCCATGACCCGGACGATGTTCCTGGAGATAGGCCAGGCCCTGGATGACGCAGAGCAGGATGTTAATACGCGCGTGGTGGTGATAAAAGGGGCAGGCAGGGCCTTCTGCGCCGGTGTCGACCTTAAATTCGCCTCGGAAGAACTGAAAACGCTGCAAGACCAGCAGGATTTATTCCGGCTGGGCAACCAGATGGCGCTGGAAAAGATGGAAGGCTTAAGCAAACCGGTCATCGCGCAGGTGCACGGGCACTGCCTGGCCGGAGGCTTTGAGTTGATGCTGGCCACCGACCTCGTTATCGCCGCCGATGATGCTAAAATCGGCGACCAGCATATCAATGTCGGCCTGTTCGGGGGCGGGGGATGCGTCTACCGGCTATCTTTACTGGTGGGCATGCGCAAAACCAAAGAATTAGTCCTGACGGGTAAGCGCCTCTCCGGTAAAGAGGCCGCAGAAATCGGGCTGGTGAACCAGTCCGTGCCCCTCGAAAAGCTGGATAGCGCCGTCGCGGAACTGGCCGCCGAGCTCTGCACCAAGAGCCCGGTCGCCTTAAAACTTTCCAAGTGGTACATCAACAAGGTTTCCATGGTCAATGCCAGCACCAACCTGGAGCTGGCGATAATGTACTCGCTGATTGACAGCACCTCGGAAGATAAAGAGGAAGGCATGAAGGCCTTCCTGGAAAAGAGAAAACCCAACTTCAAAGGTAGATAATTAAAGGTTACTAATAAGGCGAAAAATAATCAAATTGGAAGGAGGGTACATGGCTAAAGTACCGCTTAGAGAAAATTTATTTACCGAGAGGATTGATGGTAACCTGATGGGTTATAAGTGTAAATCCTGTCATCATATGCTTCCCCCACTGACCATCACCTGTCAATATTGCTTTTCAAATGACCTCGAACCAATACCACTGGGCAAGCGTGGAAAGCTTTTCGCCTTTACTACTAACTTCCTGAACTCTGCACATTTTCAAGCTCCATTCTCCACAGGTTATGTCGAGTTTCCGGAGGGTTTCAAGCTTTTTTCCGTGCTTGAAAAAATCGAAGGGAAACCTTTCGAAATCGGTATGGAAATGGAAATGTTGATTCAAAAACTATGGGATAAAGGTGAGGATGAAGTAATCGGTTACAAATTCAGACCGGTTTAAAACAGGGCGGAAGCAGATTATTGAAAGGGGATACTAAATGAAAAAGATACCATTGAGACGGGTAGCCGTTATTGGCGTAGGAATGAGCAAATTCGGTAAACAGCCGGAAAAAGGTCTTGTAGCTCTCGGCACGGAAGCGTGTCTTGCGGCAATTAAAGATTGCGGCATAGTTCCCAAGAATATCGAAGGAGTTTACTGCGCCAATGCTTTCGGTGATACGGGATGTCTGGGACAACAAATAGCGATGCAGGTCGGACTTGTGAGCCGCGAGATGGCCAGAGTAGAAAATGCCTGCGCCGGGGGAACGACTGCGGTAAGGGAAGTATTTTATGCAATCGCCACCGGCAGATGGGATACCGGTATGGCCGTCGGTGTCGATTCGATGACTACGTGTATGCCAAAGGGCCCAATCGTTGCGAAAGACATAGATGGAGAGCTCGGGCTTTCCATGCCCGCTTACGGCGCGATGCAAATGCAGCGATACATCCATAAATACGGAGCCACTATCGAGCAGTTTGCCCAAGTATCCGTTAAAAATCACATTAACGGCAGCTTGAATCCCTACGCTATGTACAAGAAAGTATTTACGTTGGAAGAAGTGCTGAATTCAAGGATGATCTGTGAACCTCTGACACAGTTGATGGTCAGCCCCGTTAGTGACGGCGCGGCAGCGGTTATACTTTGCGCTGAAGACAAAGTGAAGCAGTACACCACTAAACCTGTATGGATGGTGGGCACGTCGCTCATATCCGGCGATTACACTCTTTTCGCAAAAGACATGGATATCTCCACCATGGGCGAGCAGGCGTCTGCCGAAGCTTATGAGATGGCAGGAATAGGTCCTAAGGATATAGACGTCGTGGAGCTCCATGATGCCTTTGCTTCAGTTGAGATTCCCAATATTGAAGACATGGGAATATGCAAGCGGGGTGAAGGTGCCCACCTCCTTATGGAAGGGCACTTTGATCTGGGTGGAAAAGTCCCGGTTAACCCCAGCGGCGGTCTGCTGGCTCAGGGGCATCCTTTAAGCGCCAGCGGAGTACGCCAGATTGCTGAGCTTACATGGCACCTGCGCGATCAGGCAGGACAACGCCAGGTTAAAGGTGCTAAAATCGGCGTGGCCCATATGGAGGGAGGCGTGGTAAGCGGATTACAGGGAGGCGTTTGCGGCATTAATATTGTAATGCGGTAAGTAACAAAGAGCCGGTAATATGCCGTGACCATACTCAAGAAATAAAGCATAAAGGGGGTGACTCGGAAAATGGAAATAAAAAAAGTAGGCGTCGTCGGGTGCGGCATTATGGGGGCGGGTATCGCCCAGCTGTGCGCGCAGTCAGGTTACAATGTCATTGTCTCGGAAATCAATGATGCCCTGCTGCAAAAGGGGTTGAAGTTAATTGACGGCGCGCTTGGCCGCCAGGTCGAAAAAGGGAAAATGAAGGCGGAAGATAAAAGCGCCATCCTGGGCCGCATTAAAGGCACGACAAATATGGCCGATTTCTCCGCTATCGATATCGTTATTGAGGCGGCGACCGAGGATATGAACATCAAGAAGTCAATCTTTACCCAGCTTGATAAATACTGCCCGCCTCACGCAATTCTGGCCACGAATACTTCAGTATTATGCGTAGCGGAAATTGCCGGTGCAACCAAGCGCCCCGAAAAGGTGCTGGGCATGCATTTTGCCAATCCCGTCCCCGTCACCAAAATACTGGAAATGATAAAAACCATCGCCACCAGCGAAGCCACGATTGCCGACGGCAAGAGCTTCGGCGCATCTATCGGGAAGACGGTAGTCTTGACCAAAGACCTGCCGGGTTTCATTTCCAACCGTATTTTCTCATCCTTCCTGCTGAATGCTGTCCGCCTGGTCCAGGATGGTATAGCCACGCCGGAGGATATCGACACCGTTTTTAAGCTGGGTGTGGGCCATGCGATGGGGCCGCTGGAAACGCTGGACTTCGTCGGTATCGATACGGTCTATCGCGGGGCAAAAGCGATGTATGAAGAACTGCATGACCCCCAGTATGCCCCCCCGCCGCTGTTGACCCGGATGATGGCGCTGGGCTGGCTGGGGCGTAAGACCGGCAAGGGTTTTTACGAGTATAAGAAATAAATAGTCAGACCGTCTCATTTAAGAGAGCACCGATTAAATTCAAACTCCCCCTTTTAAGAAGGGGGAGTTTCTGTTTCCGGTGACTCTGTTCAAGATTATATTTCCGGGAAATATCCGCACCTCTGGAGTTTTTACATTTGACAGAAACTTCATACTTATGTTAAAACGTGAAAGATAATAAGGCGAAATCGCGGCGAAAGGAACGGGAAAATATGAAAACCGATAAGTATATCGTCACCGAGACAAAAGCGAACGAAGGCCCGATTCAGTTTCTGGACAAAGCTCATGTACCTGAAACCGATGTGCGTGAGCGCGTGCTGTACCTGGATTCCGAAGTTGTCAAAGGCGCGTTCTACATGGCTACCACCTGGTTCTGGAAAGCGACCGGCCCCGGCCCGGAAGCCCATGTCCACGATTTCGATGAAATACTGGGTTTCTTCGGGACCAACCCGGAAGATGTCCATGACCTTGGGGGCGAGGTCGAGCTATGGCTCGACGGTGAAAAACACGTAATGACGAAAACTTTCTTAGCCTATATCCCCAAAGGCATGAAGCACTGTCCGCTCAGGGTAACCAAGCTTTACCGGCCGATTTTCCACTTCTCCACCGGGCCGAAAAGCATGTACGGCGGAGATAAAAAATAGGTTCTGCGCGACGGCGCTACCCGACCTGAATCTAACTTAACGTGATAGAAAATCCGGCTAAAAAGTCTTAGCGGACGAGGTTTATGCAGGGGCGTGTTTAAAATCCACCCCTATTCTCCCCTTAGTCCTCTTAAAAGGGCGCGCAGTATCCGCCACAGGCTATTGGCGCTATCCACCTTTTCTTCCGGCAGTCCGGTTTCTCCATAGCGGACGCCCGTGTACATGTCGGTGAGCCGTGTTACATGTTCACGGCTTTCCGGCACTGCCCGGCCTAAGCGTCCTGAGTATTCCTCCGGTGTCTCATGGCGGCTGCGTTTATGCCCGGAACGGTCCGCTTCCCGGAGCAGGTGCCAGTATATCTCACGGATATCCATCCGGCGTGATTCATCATCATCAGGATAACCTGCGGCCAGCGGCGCACCTTTACGCTGGAACTTTTTGCCCATCATGCCTAGAAGCTCCCGTAAATCGTTACCGAGGCCGCGCCAGCTAAAGAGCGATTCGTGGATTTCTTCTATCTCCTCTCCAGCGCGCCGGTCGCGAAAGCGGGAGACGGCTTTAGCCAATATAAAAATCACCGCAGCGATAATTACCGCGAGCACCACCCACTTAATCACAGCATACAATATCGGCGATAACTCTACCGGGGTCGTTGCGGGGAACATATCCTTCAAAGACATATTGCCGGAGCTATTGGGCTGCTGAACCTGGTTACCGCGCAATAAACTAATCAGCCACCGCAGCACCCAGATGATGCCTTCGAACAGGAAGTTAACAGGAACCAGCACATAATCGAATATCTTCCCCAAGAAGTGGAAGACAGCCCCCAGGATATTTCCGACGGCGGCGAAAAATCCGGGGGAAAAAACACCCGCAATAACGAAAACCACCACGATCATGCCGCCGATGACGGTGAGCATTATCGGCAGCCAGCGCCAGACGGAAGTCAGGGCCGCCTCTTCCTTTGGCATGGTACTGCGCATTGTATAGAGGTGAGAAATGGCTATGGCCAGCAGGCCGAAGAAGAAGACGGCGAGGACATTGAGCCCGATACCCGCCCCGGGCTTGGAGAAATCGCCGGATGATGTGCTGAAATGCCAGATAATAATCAGCGCGATAAGGGCGGCGATGCCGAGGAGGAAGGAACGGTAGATATTTTTAAAATTGAATGTCATCTGCCCCAGGCCGATACCCCGCCACCAAAGGTACAGCAGCGCCGGTAAAGCGATAACTATAGTATCAGGACGGGTAAGTATATTGCTGAACGCCTGTCCGGCGTAAGTAAACCACCGTCCGCTGAGAAATCCATAGCCGGCGCCGTATTCTGAACCCAGCGCCAGCAGGATAACGACCAGTCCGCACCCGATAATAGCCGCCTGAACCTGATGTACCGACCATTTCTGCCGGAGAAAAAGGCGTATCGCGAGAGTTGCCGCTGCCAGCGTAAGGAATACCGAAGTCAGGCTCAAAGGCGGGCGCGGCGGGGAAAATCCGGTAAAGCTGCCCAGCCAGAACAGCCAGGGATAGACCCAGAAGGTCTCCATGAGGACAATAATCAGCGGGTAAATTACATCCGCCAGCCAGTCGAGAGTTTTTAATTTATTGGTCATAGCGAATTTGTGTCCATATTAAATACTTTTAACTTCAGGCCTCTTTCAGGCCGATTTCCTGCACTACTTCCCAGGCGACTTTATCCGTGACGTGGTAAACGGTCAAAGCGCCGGCGCCTGTTTCCGGGGCCGTACCGCCCACTTTAATCAGCGCCACGCTGCGCCCGGCCCGTTTCAGGTACAGCAAAGCGCCCAGCAGTTCATCCGTGGGCTGGGCGGAGATGACCACAAGCGTGCTGCCCCAGGGCAGATTGGCGGCTTCCTGGCGGATGAAACTGGCAATCGGTGTATTTTCAATCTGGTGGAGCTGCGCCAGTACCTCCAGGATACGCAGCATCTGGTCGGGATGCTGGCTGTGCGGCACCCGCGCCGTGCCCTGAGAAAAACGCGTTATCTGGTTGACATAGAGCCCGACGCGGAACCCGGCTTCCAGGGCGCACTGGGCAATAGACGCCGCGGTGATGATGCCAAGCTCCTGGAGCTGGAAATTGCTCCCCCAAAGCGGCGCTTTAAGCGTGCGCACATCCAGGAAAAGGCTAAGGTCGATAGTAGTCGTCGGCTCATAAATCCGGGTCTGCAGCCTGCCGAGCCGGGCGGTGCTCTTCCAGTGAATCCGTTTCAGGCTATCGCCGGGGACATAATCCCGCACACCGGCGGTGAGCACCGGGTCCTGGAAAAGGTGCCGTTTTAAACGGATATCGCCAAAGAACTGACGCGAGGGAATACCCAGCTTTTCCAGCGGCACCAGGCGGGGGTACACAAAGAGATAGTCCAGCGTCTCGATACGCCTTTCCCGGCGGAAGAAGCCGAACAGGTCGCCGGAGCGGATACTCGACGGCCCGAAAATGAAAGTGCCCCTCTGGTTACACTGCATCGGGAAGCGGCGCTTCACCCGGTGGTACATATTTACCGGGAACATATTGCTGAGGATAACGCGGTCTTCAGTGGTCGGCGTGGCTTTGCCCTTGAGGAGGGTGACTCTCTCCGGCAGCTCGTCTTCGATTTGCAGCCAGGGCAGCGGCAGAGGTTTCCGGTTGGTTATCTCTACTTCATAGACGATTTCCTCACCGAAAAAGACCCTGTTCCGGCTGAGACTCCGCCGGTATTCGATGCGGTTAAGGCAAAATCTGTTCCAGAGCCGCGCAATGCTGCCGGTGAGCAGGAACAGCACACAAACCAGGGCCAACTGTACCTGCTGCATGGCCAAGCTGACAATCAGGATTAATACCGCGATAAGAAGCCAGTAATCGCCCCGCATCGCTACCTCTCCCCGGTGACGGGTTCTTCTTCCACGGGCACGGCTACCGAGTTCATAATCTCTTTTAAGGCCTGTTCGGCCTTACGGCCGTGCAGCCGGCTCTCGGATTTAGGAATAATGCGGTGGATTAATACGGGCATGAGCAGGTATTTTACATCGTCGGGGGTGACGAAAGCCCGACCCCTTATCACCGCCAGGGCCTGGGCGGCATTTAATAGCGCCAGCATGGCGCGCGGGCTGGCCCCTAGCTCAATAGAGCTGTGCTTCCGGGTGGCATGGATGAGGCGGATGATGTAATCCTCCACATCAGCGGCGACATGCACCTCACGGCATTCCTGCTGCATTTTAAGGAGGTCGGCGGCGGAAATTACCGGCGCCAGCTCTTCCAGAGGGTCGGAACGGCGGAAGCGGGACAGTATCAGGCGGTCGTCTTCAGCCGAAGGGTAGCCTACCTGTATTTTTAAAAGAAAGCGGTCGAGTTGGGCTTCGGGGAGGGGGAAAGTGCCCTCAAGCTCGATGGGGTTCTGCGTGGCCATCACCAGGAAAGGACGGGGCAGCATTTTGGTATCGCCCTCGGCGGTGACCTGGCGCTCCTGCATCGCTTCCAGCAAGGCCGACTGCGTCCGCGGGGTGGCGCGGTTGATTTCATCCGCCAGGACTACCTGCGACATGATCGGCCCGGCGCGGAATTCGAAATCCGCCGTTTTCTGGTTAAAGATATACGTGCCGGTTATATCCGAAGGCAAAAGGTCCGGCGTGCACTGAATGCGCCGGAAACTGCACCCGAGCGATTTAGCCAGCGATTTGGCCAGGACGGTTTTGCCCAGCCCCGGCACGTCCTCGAAAAGTATGTGCCCTTCACAAAGCAGGGCGACGATGGCCAGCTCGACCACCTCGCTCTTGCCGACGATAACGCACTCGACGTTTTCCTTTACTTTGTTCGCGGCGCTTTGTATTTTCCGAACGATAGCTTCTTCCATTTTTCTAACCACTTTCTTTTTGTTTAATAGTAACTCAATAACCGTACATCTATCAAATATCCGGGCGATATACGGCGAAAGTATATTTTGTAACCGCTGCGTAAATCTGCTAAGATATTTTTTAAATGAGGAAGTTTTGGCCGATTCTCTCTGCCGTTCTGATTTTCATTGTCTTATCTCTCGAAATCAGTTGTACTCCTGTCGGCAAAACATCCCTATCCCCATCCCCGTATCAGACTACAACCGCGCCTGCTAAAACCTCGCCGGCGGCTGCCACCAAGCCCGGCCAGAGCACTACCCCGGTTTCCAGCGTTGCGTCTACAGCGTCCCTCAGCTGCTTTGACGCGCTTTGCGACAATCCGCCGCCCGGTATGGAAGCACTTTGTGAAGACTATAAATCAGGCATCCTTTCCTGGTACTATTTCCCGGATTGCTCGCTCCTGCCCGAAGGCCCCTGCCGCGACCTTTGCATACGCGAAAAGGCCGCCGCCACGCCCGCCCTGCCGGACCATCTGCCGACCATCCAGAAAGCGGGGAAGCATTATCAGCCGCAGACTCTCGACTACATCAGCGGCGCTTTTCCCGCTACCCAAAAATCGCTGGCGTTCGGCGTCGGTATGCAAGACCTTTGGGGACGGTCTAATGGGGAAGACAACCGGTACTATGTCGATGCTTCTATGGAGCGGGTGAAGGAAATAGGCAGCGAACTGGTGATGGTCACCGACTTCGCCGTGCTTAAGGATGACCTGTCCATCGTTTATGAGCCGATGCCGAGCGGAGCGCATACGATGGGGCAAAACGAGCTCAAGCAGATAGCGGAAAGGGCGAAGCAAAACGGCCAGAAGGTGATGTTTATTACCAACCTCATGGCCGACCAGCCGGTAAAAGATAAAATCGTAAATCCTTCACCGGAAGCTCTGGATAAGCTTTTCGCGCAATGGAAAAATCTGATAGGCCAGCAGGCGGCTAAAGCGGAAAAGGCCGGCGTGGACTACTTCATCATCAATCCCGGGGACACTCACTTTAATGCATTTGAGCCGACCGAACACCTGAATCAGCTTTATACCACGCTGGTCGCCGAAGCGGCGAAAAACTACCACGGCAAACTGGCCGTCTGGTGGGATATCTATCCCCAGGGGATATGGTTCCTGGATAATAGTGTTTTCACGTTCTACAAGCAACTTGATTGTATACTCGTCAGTTGTTCCGTGCAGCATGTTTTCAGCAACTCAGATGAAACCATTGAATCTATCGAGGCGGCGTGGACGAACGTCCTCCGCGAACCCGGTTTTAAAAAGATTGCCGATAAAGAGACATTCCTGCATATCCTGATGCCGAGCTATGCCGGGGCGATGCAAAAAGGGTGGATTGAGCCGGGCACGAGTTATCCTGAAGGAATGTACCAGCGCGACTGGAAGATACAGGCGCTGGTGTACGAAGGTTTGTTCAGGGCTCTGTATAAAAATACCGCTACGAATATCACCGGTATAATATCTTACGGCTACTGGTGGCTGGATACGTTCTACCCGGAAAGCCAGACCAGCCAGCACCTCGGCCATTCCATCAGGGGGAAAGACGCCGAGCACGTCTTTTACAGATGGTCGAAGATATTTCAATAGCGCGGTCATACCTGCAACCGCTATCATCATACCCGGCATGGGTTTTTTCTGTTTGTATCTATTTTAAGCAGAGCCGGACACGGTGTTGACAAGCTATCTCAGCTTGTAATACAATAGGTCAATCTTCATCAAAAGAAACGGTAAGCTTAATGTACACACTGACCCAGAAACCGAACAGGTTTATTAATGCTGTCCACAGCGGCATTATGCCAGGGGCTTGGTGTGCCTTTTGCTCATTAACGACTTAACTTCAGTTTCAGCGCAGAATACACTTCAAGCCCGGGAGAAAAAACCCCGGGCTTAATTATTGTATAAGAGGAATATATGGTAAACAATAATCAGGATGCCTCCGGGCATCTAAACCATAACTACCAGTCAAGACAAAGGGTAAGAAAAAGTTTAAAATTGAGCGTGCTGGACGGCAGCGCTTATGCCGCTATGCTGGGCCTCACGCAGAACTTTACTACCCCCTTCGCCCTGGTGCTGCAAGCCACCACCATGCAAATAGGCTTTCTATCCAGCATTCCCGGTATTGCTACCGCGTTCACACAGCTGGCTGCGCCCGGTCTGGCCAAGTGGGCCGGCAGCCGCAAGCGCATGATATTGCCGGCAATTTTCATCCATGCCCTGATGTGGCTGCCCGTTTTTCTTATTCCTTATTTTTTCCGCTCCGCAGGGGTATGGTGGCTCATCGGGCTGGTTACCATCTGCTATGTTGCCGATTCCCTTTCTTTTCCTCCCTGGGGGAGTATGATGGCGGACCTGGTGCCCGAGGAGCTAAGGGGCCGGTATTTCAGCTTCCGGGGAAGAATTGCTGTTTTCATCACGCTGGTTTTCTCTCTCCTCGCCGGCGGGATACTCCAGATTTACACCGGTAATGTGTTCTTCGGCTTTGCTATCCTCTTCGGCGGGGCGACGGTCTTCCGCTTGTTCTCATTTTTCTTTGTCTCACGGATGTATGAACCGCCCGTCACCCGTGAACGGGAAAATGCGCCGAGCGTGATTCAAATAGTAAAGGCCCTGGGCGCCTCGAACCTGGGCAGATATATGGTGTTCATAGCACTGATGTACTTCGGCACGATGATAGCCGGCCCGTTTTTCTCTGTCTTTATGCTGCGGGACCTGCATTTTAATTACCTGTCTTTTACTATTGTTGTCTCGGCCACTATCGTAGCCAACATCCTTTTCCTGCCGTTCTGGGGCCGCCGGGCTGACCGTGCCGGCAACATTAAAATAGTCCGGATAACGTCATGTATGATGCCTTTTGTGTCGCTGCTCTGGCTTATCAGCGCCAATCCTGTGTTTTTAGTCTGCGCCAATATTTTCAGCGGGATTACCTGGTCTGGATTCACCCTGTCTACTGTCAACTTTGTCTATGATGCCTCAGAACCCGGCAATCGGACAAAACAGTTAGCGGTGTTTAACTCGATTGTATGGCTCGCTATTTGTCTCGGCGCTCTGGTCGGCGGTTATCTGATTCCACATCTTCCGCATTTTCTTGGCTATCAGATGCGCACGCTGTTTACCATTTCCGGTGTCCTGCGGGCTGTCATCGTGATTCTGCTGCTGCGTACTCTCCATGAAGTGCGTAATGTGCCTAAATTAAGCGCTTTCAGCCTCCTTTTCAATCGGCACGGAATTGCGGAGAGGGTAAAAGACATAGAAGAAGAAAAGTAATTGAAAATTACACCGGCTTAAACGTGACATAGATTACATTAAAATCGGCTGCCCGCCATTAAAATATAAAATAGGTCAATAGCGTTCCAGTCTGGAGCGAGGCGGCAAAATGGCAGTCGATTTTAATATTCTGGTCGGGGGGGAGGCGGGGCAAGGCGTACAGTCCGTGGGCATGATACTGGCGAAAACATTTGCCTACGGCGATTTTCATGTGTTTGCCGACCAGGACTATGAGAGCCGCGTAAGGGGCGGGCATAACTTTTTCCGGGTCAGGGTAAAAGACAGCGAGGTGCTGGCTTTTTCGCCGGAACTGGATATACTGGTGGCGCTCAACCGCGAGACGATAGACCTGCACGAGAAAGAGCTAAAAACCGGTGGAGTCATTATTTACGACGGGGAGCAGATAAAAACTCCGGCTGACAGTAAAAAATACATCAACATCCCGCTCTTAAAACTGGCTGAAGACACGGTTAAAAACAAGCTCATGGCCAATACCGTGGCCGCCGGGGCAGCTTTTGGCTTAATCGGCTACGATTTCGACCTGCTGGCGTTTATCCTGAAAAGCGAATTTGCGCGGCACGGTGAAAAGATAGTTAACGACAATATTACCGCGGCCTGGGCCGGATATAAGCTCGCGCGGGAGCGCGGCGCAGGCCTGAATATTCCCTCACTGCAGCCAAAAATCGGGAACCTGCACAGGCTGCTGCTTAACGGCAACGATGCTTTATGTCTCGGCGCGATGGCCGGCGGCTGCAAGTTCGTCGCCGGATATCCGATGACGCCTTCAAGTTCCATCCTGGAATACATCGCCGATAAAGGCAGGCAATACGGCGTCGTCATGGTGCACGTAGAAGACGAAATATCCGCCATGAATATGGCCGTGGGCGCCGGCTACACAGGCGTCCGGGCCATGGTGGCGACATCGGGAGGAGGTTTCGCCCTCATGGTCGAGGCACTGGCCCTGGCGGGCATGACCGAGACGCCGGTAGTGGCGGTACTGGGGCAGCGCCCCGGCCCGGCAACGGGGCTTCCCACCCGGACGGAGCAGGCGGAGCTCTGGTTCGCCCTGCACGCCGGACACGGCGAGTTCCCGCGCGCGGTACTGGCGCCGTCTACCGCCGCAGAAGCCTTTTACGCCGCCATTAAAGCGTTCAACCTGGCTGAAAAGTACCAGACGCCGGTGATTATTCTGACCGACCATCACCTGGCCAGCTCTTACACCACCGTCAACAGGTTCGACTTGAGTCAGGTTAAAATCGACCGTGGTGAGCTTCTCTCAGATACAGAAGTCAGTAAAATGAAAGATTATAAAAGACATCTGGTAACAGCCTCCGGTATTTCACCGCGGGCGCTGCCGGGGCAGGGCAAGGCGCTGGTGGTGACCGACTCTGATGAGCACGATGAAGCCGGACACATGATAGAAGACGCCGCTACCCGCAATATGCAGGTCCAGAAAAGACTGCGCAAGTTAACCGGCCTCCGCCGCGAGATTGCAGGGCCGGAGCTTAAAACTTCACCCGGCGCCGGGGCAACGCTCATCGGGTGGGGCAGCACTTACGGCGCGATAAGCGAGGCCGCCTATATCCTTAAACAAGACGGACATCCGGTTAATACCCTCCACTTAAGCGAAATCTGGCCCTTCCCGGCGGAGTCTGTAGCAGTGGCGCTGGGTAAAAGCAAGCAAAACATCGTTATTGAGGGTAACGCCACGGCGCAGATGGCCGGATTAATCCGGCGCGAGACAGGTATTAAAGCGGATGCCTCGATATTGAAATACGATGGCCGCCCCTTTTCCCCGGCAGAGATTATCAGCCGTCTGCACGAGGAGGTCAAGGCATGGTAACGCTTAACGATTATGCGTCAACGGTACCCATAGCCTGGTGCCCGGGCTGCGGCAACTTCGGCATACTCCAGGCGGTAAAAAAAGCGCTGGTAGCGCTGAATCTGGAGCCGCAACGCGTGCTTTTCGTCTCCGGCATCGGGCAGGCGCCCAAGCTGCCTCACTATACCAGGGGCAATCTCTTCAACGGTCTGCACGGCCGCACTTTACCCGCGGCTACCGGCGCGAAAATCGCCAACCACGACCTGACCGTCATCGGCATCGACGGCGACGGCGGCGCTTACGGCGAGGGCGTCGGCCACTTACTGGCGGCGAGTCGCCGAAATATCGATATGACCTACCTGGTGCACAATAACCAGGTCTACGGGCTGACCAAGGGACAGGCCTCACCCACCAGCGATACAGGTTTTATCACCAAGACCACGCCGAACGGGGCCGGCCTCCCGCTAAATCCCCTGATGCTGGCGCTGGCTTCGGATATCAGCTTTCTGGCGAGAGGCTTTGCCGGGGACATCGAGCACCTGAGCGGGCTGATACAGGCGGGGATACAGCACCGCGGTTTTGCGCTCATCGACATCCTGCAGCCCTGCGTCTCTTTCAACCACACCAATACCTTCGCATGGTATAAAGAGCGAGTCTATAAGGTAGAAAGTGAAGGCTACAATCACGCCGATAAAGCCGCCGCACTTATCAAAGCGCAGGAGTGGGGCGAGCGGATACCGATTGGGATTATCTACCGGCAGGAACGGCCGGTTTTTGAAGAACAGCTCCCGCAGCTTAAAGCAATGCCGCTGGTGAAACAGCCCATCGACCCGATGAGGATCGGAGCCTTACTGGATGAGTTTTAGATAATCCCGTTCCGCTTCAGCATTTCACGCAGTATGGCGGTAATATCCAGACTCTCTATCTCTTCTAAAACCACCCAGCGGCACTCTGCGGCGTCCGATTGCGCTTTAACCTCCCCGCTTACATACCTGCCGAGCAGGTCGATGATGGTAAAGTGATACTTTATACGGCCGCTATCATCCTGCACGATGTTATCCGCGGTATCAATGACTTTCAATATCTCAACATGTAGCGAACATTCTTCAAGAGTTTCGCGCACGGCTGCTTCGTAAACAGTCTCTCCCAGCTCTACCCCGCCCCCCGGAATGCTCCATTTCCCTTTATTGGGCTCTTTACCGCGCTTTACTGTTAGTAGCCGCCCGTCCCGGATAACCACCACTCCCACCCCCACCCAGGGATGGTCAGGATACCACCGGCTCTTATTTTCTGTAGATTCAGCCATCCTAAATCGCTCCCCTTAGCAGGCTTTAAGGAACAAGCTAATTATCCGCCGGGGAGGAAACGTTGTCAAAAAATAGCCTTGCCGCCGGAGTTAAAGTGAGTTGTTTACGAATTTTTTACATATGAAACCTGAATGTTTATCAATTTTTACCTTAAGTAATAGTACATTTTCTCCATACAGTGAAATTCCGAAGGGCGCAAGGTGTGAGATGGACCTCAACTTCCACATTCAAATAAGGCGGTGCAAATATGGAAAGCAACCCACCCGAGATTGAAAAAGACCTTCTTGCTGAAGACCGGGAGCCGGATAACGGCCACCCGAAAAAAGTTGTTTATATCGAGGAGTCGTCCGGCGAGAGCGACGATAGTTTAAAGACGATTTTTGATAATGTTAACGCCGTAATTGTCCGTCTTAATAAATACGGAAAGATAATTGAAACAAATGCAAAAGCGGAGGATTGCTTCGGCCACAAACGTGAAGAGATAATCGGCAAACATTTTGCCATGCTTGGTGTTTTCAGCATGAAGGAACTGCCCAAGCTGATGAAACTATTCAGCGATGCCGTCAAGGGCAAGATTAACACCTATTCGGATGAATTAGAGGCCATAGATAAAAACGGCCATAAGATTTTAATTAAATTATATTCTTCCATTGTAAAAAAAGACGGCAAAATGGACGGGGTTATTTGCATCATCCATGATATCACCAGTCAAAAACAGGCGGAGGAAGCGCGGCGCGAAAGTGAAGATAAGTATAAGACAATTTTTGACAATATTAATGAAGTAATTATCCGTATTGATAAATCCGGCAGGATTATCGAAGCAAATCCACAAGTTAAAAATTTCTTCGGCTATAACCGTGAGTACCTTATTGGGAAACACTTTTCCAAACTTGGCATACTTTCAATTAAGGACTTGCCGCACCTGATTATATCATTCAGCGATATACTCAGGGGGAAAATTACAAACTATCATCAAGAATTAGAGACCAAAGACAAAGATGGGAATAAAATTATTGTAGATGTGAATTCTGCCATCATTAAAAAAGACGGGAAGATAGATGGTACCGTTTCCCTTGTTAGCAACGTCACCGAGCGCCGAAAGAACGAAGCAGCGCTGCGTGAGTCAGAGCAAACCTTCTCTAAAGTATTTCAGGCCAGCCCCAACCCGATTTGTATCGTTAGCATCGAAGGTGAGACTTTCATTGATATTAACGAGAGTTATTCACGGTTTACCGGCTATACCCGCGAAGAGACAATCGGCCATACCTCGAAAGAAATCAACCTCTGTCTAAACGAAAATGACCTGAAAACCATGCAAAGCATTTTAATGCAAAAGGGCAGGATGGATAACCACCAATTTGCCTCCCGCACGAAATCGGGAGAGATACGCACCGGTCTGTTCTCCGCCGAGATTATTAATATTTCAGGTAAATTATGCATGATACTCGTGGTAACCGATATCACCGAGCAAAAGTGGGCGGAAGACGCTCTGAAAGAAAGCGAAGAGTTCACCTCCAGCCTGCTGACGAATACACCCATTCCTATATTCGTGGCTAACCCGGATAGCTCTATAAAATATGTGAATCCCGCTTTTGAAAAGCTGACCGGTTTTAACATGACGGATGTCGTGGGTATGAAAACCCCGTACCCGTGGTGGCCGGAAGAATCAAAGGAAGAAATAAATAACACCGTAAAACTGGGCACATCCATGAGCAACCTAAAAAGAGAGATGTCTTACCGGAAGAAAAGCGGGGAGACTTTCTGGGTTGAGCTTACTCCAAAAGTTATCAAGCAAGACGGAGCGGTTAAATATATCCTGATAAACTGGGTGGACATCACCGAGCGCAAGCAGATGGAAGAGGCGCTGCGTTTCTCCGATGCGGCTTTCAAATCCATCCATGAAAGCGTCATCGCCGTGGATAATGCCAGAACTATCACATATTTTAATAATATCAGTGAACAGCTATTCGGCATCACCGCTTCCGAGGCTATCGGCCGAAAATTAAAGGATGTCATTAAGCCGGTGGAAGAATATCCCGGGCAAGACCAGGAACGAATTCAAAAAATAAGTACCCAGGGATATTCCCGGAACGAGCTGCTTTATATGACGCCGCGCGGGCCAGTGTGGGTCGATACGACTATCCAGGTGATGAAAGAGGGCGATAAAAAATACGGATATATCATGACCGCACAGGATATCACCGGCCGCAAACAGGCGGAGAAAGCCACACATGACTCAGAGGAAAAATTCTCCAAGGCGTTCAGCGCTGCTTCTGACGCCATGGCTATCTGCTCATACGGCGGTACCTTTCTTGAAGTCAATGACCATTATATTAAATTGAGCGGTTATTCCCAGGAGGAATTAGTAGGCAGCGATGCCGATAAACTTAATATGTGGGGCAACCCGGCAGACCGTACACGGATGCTGCATCTCATGAGAGACGAAGGTCACATGAACAACGAAGAGTTCGCCTTCCGCACGAAATCGGGTGATGTTCGTACCTGTCTTTTTTCCTCCGAGTCAATCAACGTCGGCGGCGAACGGCGCATGATTATCGTGGTGCAGGATATTACCGAGCGCAAGAAAATGGAGTCGGCATTACGGGAATCAAAGGAAAAGTTCTTTAAAGCCTTTAATACCAGCGCTAATGCCATCAGTATCAATAGAATTAAAGACAGCCGTTTTATTGAGGCTAATGAAAGCTTCTCACGCTTTACCGGCTATACCCATGACGAGGTCATCGGCCATGATGCCGGAGAACTTAACCTCTGGGTGAAGCGAGAAGAGCAACAAAAAGGCATGGAGGCACTGGAGAAAGACGGCCGGGTATATAACCAGGAATTCAGTTCCCGCTGCAAGTCAGGCGAGATACGCGTCGGTCTGTCATCAATCGAAACACTTAATATCGGGGGTGAGCCGTGCCGGATGATAGTGATAACCGATATCACCAAGCGTAAGAAAGCGGAGGAAGCGTTAAAGGATTCTGAAGAAAAGTTCTCTAAAGCTTTCAATGCCAGCGCTAATGCGATAGGAATCACTTCTCTTAAAACCAACCTCTTTATTGAGGTTAACGAGAGTTTCACCCGTTTCACCGGCTATTCCCGTGAGGAGCTAATCGGTCACAACGCCATTGAATTCAACTTCTGGGTTAATGAGGAAGAGCTGAAAAAATGGGGAGCTACACTACAGGCTGAAGGCAGAGCATATAACCAGGAGATCAGTTCGCGCATAAAGTCGGGCGAGATACGTATCGGTCTTTACTCGGCGGATAAAATAAACATCGGGGGTGAGCCGTGCCGCATTGTAATGATAACCGATATTACCGAGAGAAAAAAGGCGGAGGAAAACCTGAGGCTGCTGAGCTCGGTCACCCAGCAGGTAACAGATTCCATCGTCGTTAATGACCCGGACTTTAAAATAACCTACATGAATAAAGCAGCGCAGAACCTGTTTGGCTATTCTATTGATGAAGTTATGGGTAAGAATATCAGTCTCTTTGACGGTGTGCCTTTTAGCAAGAGATCCCGGAAAGATATCCGCAACGCCATTAACCTGGGTAAAACCTGGACCGCGGTTTTAACCAAGCGGCACAAAGACGGCAGCACATTCCTCTGCGATTGCCGGCGCTCCCCCCTGTTTGACGAAGACGGCTGTCTCGTATCGTACATCGCCGTTTACCGTGACATCACCGAGCAGAAAGAAACCGAGGCTAAATTACAGGCCCAAAAGAAGATGGTCGAAAGTATTTTAACCTCCATGCCGGAGGGCGTGCTGGTCACCGATAGCTCCGACCTCATCATACTGGCCAATGAATCTTTCCGTAAGATTTTCCGTACCGGCAGGAGAATCATCGAAACTAAATTACTAAATGATGTCCTGGGTGTAGAGCAGCTTTTTGACCTTTATACATCTATCAAGACGGGCAATACCGATGTTCATTCGCTGGAATTCAGGTACAAGGTTAAAGACACGGAAAAGATAATCACCAGCGGCATCATCAAGATGGATAGCGAGCGGATGCTGCTCATCTTTTCCGATGTGTCACGGGAAAGAGAAGAGGAAGATAAACTATATCTCAGTGACCGTCTGGCCTCACTGGGTGAAATGGCGGCCGGCATGGCGCACGAACTAAATAATCCTCTTACCGGCATCCTTACTTTATCCCAGCTGCTGGTTAACAGTGATATGCCGGCTGAGCAAAAAGAGGACCTGCAATGTGTTTATAGTGAAGCCAAACGCGCCGCCAACATCGTGAAAAACGTCCTGTTGTTTACCCGTAATAACAGCTATGAAAATGGTACCTCATCCGCAAATGAAGTGGTCAAAGAAGTGCTGCGGCTGCGCGAACATGAAGACAAGATGAAGAACATCAATGTGGTGACCAATTTCCAGGATAACCTGGCCGAGATTCAGCTGGACAAGTATCAGCTCCAGCAGGTCTTCTTGAATATCATATTAAACGCCGAAGCGGCGATCGAAGAAGCTAAACGGCCGGGTACGCTAACGATAACCACGGAGAGGGTCAATAATCACGTCAATATCATTTTCAGTGATAACGGGTGCGGGATTAAAAAGCAGGTTCTGCCCCGTATCTTCGACCCATTCTTCACCACTAAAGAAATCGGTAAAGGCACCGGGCTCGGTCTGAGCATCTGCTACGGGATTATCGTGAAACATAACGGGAAAATAACTGTGAAAACCCAGGTTGGTCAGGGTACTACGTTCACCATCAGAATGCCGATAGCAAATCAATAAAACCGGAATCCAGGCGGCCATGAAGGGAGAAAAATGGTTATAACACTTCAGAAAGAGAATATTCTCATCGTCGATGATGAAAAAACGGTGAGGAGAGGCCTTAACAGGTGCCTGACGCTTAGAGGTTTTTCCTGCGCCGAAGCCGGCAGCGCCGACGAAGCGATGGAGTCGCTGAAAAATAAACCGGCAGACCTGGTGATTCTGGATATCATGATGCCGGGTACCTCAGGAAGTGACTTTCTACCCCGCCTGAAAAAGTCTTACCCGGATACAGCCGTTGTCATGGCAACAGCCGTCGTCGAGCCGGATACGATTGTGAAATGCATGAAGAACGGGGCGCACGACTATATCACCAAGCCTTATGATATCGATGAGCTCGTGAGCAATATCAACATGGCGCTGGAAAAGAGAAAGCTGGAGTTAAACCTTAGAGCGAAAAGCCAGGTACTGGAAGGTAAAATTGAAGAACAGGCCAAAGAACTCCAGAAACTCTTCATCGATGCGGTCGAATCGCTGGTAAGCGCCCTGGAGGCCAAGGATAAATACACCGCCGGTCATTCACGCCGGGTAACCAAGATAGCTATGGAAACAGCGATTGCGATGGGGCTGAAAGGCGAGGACCTGGACAATTTACGCTGGGCCGCCCTCCTTCATGATATAGGGAAAATAGGTATTGATCCGAATATCCAGAATAAACCGGGCGTGCTTACCCCGGAAGAATATGATATTATCCTGACACATTGCGTCATCGGCCCCAGCATCGTTCAGCCGCTGGTCAACGATAAAATAATCGAGGTTATTAAACATCACCATGACAGTTATGACGGCAGCGGTCTCAACCAGAAAGTGTCCGGTGAAAATATACCCCTCGGCGCCAGAATCCTGGCTACCGCTGACTCCTTCGATGCGATGACATCAGACCGGCCGTACCGGTCCTCCATGCCGATAAGTGCAGCTCTTGCCGAGGTTGTACGCTGCGCCGGCACCCAGTTTGACCCGGCTGTGGTGAAAGCTTTCCTTAAAACGCCCATAGTAAATTCATTAAAAGCCTAGAGACGGGACAAGATAGAATATTTTTGAACAATCTCTAAGCACAGTAAACAGCTCCGGTATGACCTTAGTAACCGGTATGGTGTGACGAATTTACTATATACGCCGGACACCCGCCGGCGAATAATAAATCCAGGGTACTTCTACCCAAAGCTATTATGTTTTTTTACGTAATGGCTTTTTCGGCGCAGGAAAAGGAAACAATGAGAGGCGAAAAAGGGATGACGCTGCTGGAGACGGTGCTGGCCCTGGCCATCCTGGGCATTATCAGCGCGTCCTTCATGAGCGGTTTAGCGGCAACCTCTACGGCGCGCGTTACCGCTGATGAAAGGGCCTCCGGGAAAACCCTGGCCGAAACCCTCATGGACAATATTAAGAAACAGCCTTATGATCCCTCGTACACCCCTACGATACCCAGTCAGTTTGCCGGGTATACCGCCAATGTTACCACGGTGGAGAATAACAATATCCAGGATATAACTATCGCCGTCCAGCGTCGTGGCCGTGAGATCTTAACGCTTGAGAGCTATAAGGTGAACCGGCAATGATATTCCATAAAACAAAGCTATTCTATAAAAACAAGTCAGGCTTTACGCTGCTTGAAGTAATGGTCAGCCTGGCGATTACGGGTTTCATCGGGCTCGGCGCTGCTACGTGCATCTTCCAGGTGCTTAATGAGACTTCCAGGAATAATGACTATACCGCCGCCAGCCGTAACGCGATGAATGCCGCATTATGGATAGGCCGGGACGCCCAGATGGCACAGACTGTCAGCGGCTCCGCAGGTTTTCCTCAAACGGCTAACCTCTCTCTGGCCTGGGAAGACTGGAATAACAGCTCATATAATGCCACCTACTCTCTGCAAAACGGCAATCTCCTTCGTACCTATACGGTTAACGGCCAGAGCACCGATACTCTGGTTGCCGGATACATCAACTCCAATCCAAATCTGACTAATTGCACATCAAATAACGGGACACTGATTTTAACAATTACCAGCAGCGTCGGCGAAGGTTCTAAAGTTGTTAATGTAACCAGGGTACGCGAAATGACCGCCCGGCCTCAATTGTAAAAAACAGGAATTGATATGAAAAGAAGAGCAGGTATTATTCCGGCCAGGTTGCTATCAGGCCAAACAGGTCAGGCACTGATACTGGTGCTGATATTTCTTCTCCTGGGCAGTCTCACCTTGATCCCGGTCCTGGATCAAATCGGGACATCTCTCAAGACCGGTGTTAAATACGAGGATAAAACCAAAGCGCTTTACGCCGCCGATGCCGGGATTGAGGACGGAATATGGCGGATAAAATACGAAGGGCTAGAGCCATTATTCGATGAGGATAGCTACAATTACGATTTCAGCACCAACGCTTCGTACGATTTAGCCGGCCCGGTAAACGGCCTGACGACAAACGTGACTATCGAAAATGTCTGGATACCGAGTAATGCAACGCTGGGTAGTTTTAGTTTAAGCGCCGACCAGGCCATGACCATGATTGAATCCGGGAAGCTGGCGGTATCAGACACGGCCGGGGCTGTGCCCGGCCAGCCGTATCATATCAAGATAGACTTCGTTCCGGCTGCTACCGATAATTTAACGATTAAATCAGTGGGAGTCTGGCTGCCGCAGGGATTCACCTACGTGACCGGCTCCAGCAGTCTGGAACAAGCAAGTATCTTCGCGGATTGTCACCCGGATTCTGTCAGCGTTTCAGACCATTGCGGCGGTCAGGCTATCGTCTGGAGCTACAACCCCCCCGATTATCCGCTTTTCACTCTCTTCCCCAACTTCGTCTCCGATAACGGAACTCTGACCTCCACCATCAGCTTCAACTACACGCCGCCTTCGACCGACCCTACTAAAATGCCCGCCGGCATCGCGTGGGTAACGACGCAAATGACCGACGCTTTTGGTGTTCAAAAGTCTAACGATGTCCCTATTTCCTGGGATGTGGATACGCGAATTTATAAAATCACCTCGATAGCCGGCGGCACCAAGGTTGAAGCCTACACATCCAAGCTAGAACTGCGCGACCTGAACAATGCCGTAGCCGGAGACTATGTGGCGATAGGGAACTCATTGATGACAGATGATGTAGCCGAGTGGGACAGCAGCACCCGCACATGGGTCAACCATGTTAAAGACACCTGGCATGCTTCCAGCGATACCACCCTTTCGAGTATTCCCGCTGATGCCGATGTGCTTGCCGCCTACCTCTACTGGTCAGGGTTCCGGAATGACAACCAGGTGTTTTCAGACGCCTGCACCAGCACCAATTTGACCAACTCATGGACTAACGGCGGTGACTGGGCCTATTATTCCAATACTTATCGTGGGCAGCACACCGGGGCTGACTCCCGCAGGTATCTCACCATGAGCCACAGTATAGATTCCCCCTCGGGGACGGCGTATGAAATCTCCTGGGATCAGTCGGTGGCTTCTCTAACAGATATATTATCCGACGGCTGCTCCAGCTTAACCAACTGGACTGTTGGCAGCCCCACAGCCTGGGGTGTCCACTCCAACAGTTTTCGTGGTCAATACAGCAGCGTGGGCGACGCGGCGAGAACCCTGACCCTGACAAATAGCGCAAACCTGAACGGCTACGCTGCCGCAACGGTTTCCTGGGACCAATGGAGAGGCAGCACTGCTTTAGGCTCCGGCGACCATCTTTATTTTAATATCTATAACGGGACATCCTGGAGCGGCAATTACACCGTCGCCAGCAGCGCTAATCTTACTACCACCCAAACGACATTTACTTTCGCCGTCCCTACCGGTTATTTTTCCAGCGGTTTTAAAATCCGGTTTTACCTTGATGGTTTTGGCTCCGGGAAATACTGCTATCTCGACAATATCACAATAACTCCTCAATATTCCGCCAGCGACGGTCTGGACTTCGCCTATTACGACGGCAGCGCCTGGAGCAGCAATATCATCGCCGGCACCAGTGCTAATCTTACCAGCTCTCCAACTACATTAAAATACGTTATCTCCAGCGGGATAATAACAAACAATTTCAAAATGAGGTTTTACCTGGTCGGCATGAGCGGCGCCGGTCAATATTGTAATATTGATAATATAAAAATAATTGTCAGGGCTCCTGATACATCAATTACTTTCAGCATCAACGACCAGCGGGTCTACCTGGATGCTAACGGCGACCCCCAAGCGGGCGCGCAGCTGCTGACAGCCTCTGATTCCTCCGTCATGCTTAATCCGGGGTACGGCTTTTCCTATGCGTGTCACCAGGATGTATCCAAATTGGTAAAAAAGTACCCGGTTGTAGCCGAAGAACAGCACCACACCGGTAACTCTAAGTACACTGTCGGTGATGTGCAGGCAGACCCCGGCGAGCAGGTTTCCTATGCCGGCTGGTCTCTCATCGTCATCTATTTCAGCCCGGAGACGGCGGGGCATTACCTCTACCTCCGCGATGTGTTCTCCTACAACCCGGGATATACCGACCTGGACTTCGATGGCGACGGCGTGGCGGGCGGGGACATTACCAACTTCATTATCCCGGAACCGATAAGGAACAGGCAGGGCGCCATCACGGAAACGGTGGCCGCCAGGATTACCTGCTTCGTCGGCGAAGGTGATGAGTGGCTATACAGTACTCAGACACCATATTCAGCGCATACAGATTGTCTGCTAATTACAGGTCAGCAGTCCGGGTTAAGCAAATACCTTTCCAATAGTGCGAGCCCTGCATACAACGTGTGGAACTCGGCGTCACCGGGATTGAGCTATCAGGGCGTGGACGTTGATACCTTCGATGTGCTCTGGAGCGAAAACATATTGACGCCGAATGATACCAGATTGCACCTGGATTTTTATTCCGGCCAGGATGCCTGGAACCTGGTATATATCATTATTTCCGTGCGCAGCAAGACCGTCATCGGCAGTACCGATCACTACGTTATATCCGGTAATTGAGGACTCCTTCACGTAGCACTGGTGCGGAAGCGCCAGACGGCTATCAAACCGAATAGCAGCGCGAAGGCCAGCAGCGCTATCATGCTCGGCACGGCGGCGCCGAAATCGGCCCCGAAAACCATTATCTTATTGAATCCGTCCGTCGCCCAGGCGTGGGGTGTTATTTTAGCGATATTCTGCAGCCACTGCGGGTAAAGGAAAAGCGGCCACCAGCACCCGCCGAGGGGCGCCAGCACCAGCGAAGTAATGACCGCCAGAGAACCGGCGGCGCGCTGCGTCCGGGCCAGAGTCGCCAGCATCAGGGAAAACGCCGCAGACATTATCACCATGAGGATGGAGAGGATAATCACCGCAGCCGGCGAAAGCCCCATATCCACGTGAAACACCAGGATACCCACCCCCCAGAATATCACTATCTGAATCAGTCCTCTGATAGCCGCGCCGGTAAAGATACCCCCCAGTATAGCCTCCCGCCTGACCGAGCTGGCCAGCAGCCGCTCAAGGGTGTGGTTCTTGCGCTCCCGGACGATTGACTCCGCCATAATGGCGGAAGCAAAGAAAACGAACATCACCAGATAGCCGGGGACAACGTAGTTAGACGGGTTCATCGCCACGACCTCACCAACCTTGTCCGTCTTGAAGGTGATGTAAGATGCCCCGGTATTAGTAGCACCGGAAAAATACCCGGTCATCATCTGCTGGACAGCTTTATTGATACCCGCCGAATCTGTGGGTGAAATGACGCCGCCTTCGATAAGAAGGGCGACACTGGCCTTGATGATGACCTCGTTCGTGCCTATCTGGGAAGAGATAGCTCCGGCCAGACCGTTCAGGGCCGCCCGGGCGTTAATATTCCCGGCATCGGCATAAACTTCGAGGCTAGTGCTGTTGCCGGAACTCAGCGCTTGAGTGAAATCAGCCGGAAAAGCGATGAAGCCGGCCAGTTTCTTGTTTTCCACGGCCTGGCGGGCCGCATCATAGTCTTTGTCCCAGACTATTTTCGGGTCGCCGGGTTTAAGGAGGGACTCGTCCGTGGTCTCCATGGCGCCGAGTATATGGTAGCTCAGGCTGCCGGCGGCCTCCTGTGTAGCCAGATGCAGCTCCAGCCTTGTGTCCTCACCGCCGATGCCTTTCATCACTGTGTTGAACAGGACAATGAACATTAAAGGGAAAATGATAAAGAAGAAGGCAGCAGTGCGGTCGTTCATGAATATCTTCAGGTCTTTCAGGGCGATAAGCCATACACGCTCAAGCTGTTTCATATCTTTTACTTACCCCCCGGAACAGCCCTGAATATAAGGCGGCTGACCACCAGCCCGACGACGATGACGCCGCCCATCACTATAAACGCCCGCCCGGTGCCGGATAGAGAGCCGCCGCTGTTAATTACCGTCCTGATAGCGTCATTGGCATAGGTATTAAGCGAGAACCTGCCGATAATCTCCAGCACCGAGCCTTTCGTCACCGCGAAGAAGGTGCCGCCCAGCATGGTCATTAACATCGTGAAAACAACGCCAATCCATGTTGCCGCGTCTTCAGTGCGGGCGACCGAGGCAATAATCATGCCCACCGCCGAGGCCGCCGCCGCAAAAATAAGTATGACAAAGATAGACGCCAGGAAAGACAGGGGCGTGAATACCTGGAAAACAGCGTAAGCCAGGCTCATGAGAATGACGGTCTGTAAAAATCCCCGGCCGATGCTGGCCAGGAACTTGCCGAAGAACAGCTCCCCCGGGCTGAGCCGGGTGGTCAAGAGACGCTCCAGGGTGCCCCGCTTACGCTCCTCGACTATCGCCCGGGCGCTCAAGGTCAGCGAAAAGAGGACGTACATCGTAACGATGCCGGGTACGTACTGATTGACGAAGTCGGGGCTGCCGCCAGTCACTTCTTCGGTGACGGCTACCGTGGGTTGCTTATTTTCTTCGTTCAGCATTTCCGCGACAACAGCTTTGATGCGGCCTTGAGAGACTACGTTATTTCCGAGGTTATTCGTAACCTGGTTGCTCACCTGGTAAGCTACCTGGAACTGCTGATTCATCCGTTCGGCCACGCCGCGGATAATGCTCGCCAGAATCTGGCCGTCCTGGCCGCCGTTGCCCCGCTGCATAAAGGTCAGCTCGGCTTTTCCGCCGGACGCCAGAGTGTCCGAGAACCCGGCGGGTATATACAGCACCAGTGTTAAATCGGACCTTTCCAGCTTCGAGTTGGCTTCCTGGAGGGTAAGATTTTCAATGCTGATGCCCTGGACCTGATCCAGCTGATTGATAAGGATCGTGGAGTAAGCGCCTTTATCTTCGTCCACGACGCGGGCAGTGGCCGTAAATAAGGTCTGTCCCCCGAAAGCGCCGTACATCAGGGCGAAGGTCACAATAGGCAGGAGAATGCCGAAGGCCAGGTCGCCTTTGTCCTGGATAAACAGGCGTATTTCATTCAGGGTGATTAATAAAGCTCTTTTCATATGCCGGTTAATCGCGCAAACTGCGGCCGGTCAGCTTTAAAAACACGTCTTCCAGGGTGACTTTATCCGGCGAACCGAGTTGCGACTTTAGTTGATACGGGGTATCCATGGCTATAATCTTACCGCCGTCCATGATGGCGACGCGCTGGCAGATGCGGTCGGCTTCCTCCATGTAGTGGGTAGTATACAGGACGGTCATGCCTTTTTTTTGTAGGCCAAGAATGTTCTCGTAAATATTATTGCGTGATTGCGGGTCGATGCCGACGGTCGGCTCGTCAAGGAAGAGAAGCTGCGGGTTGCCCATCAAAGCGATAGCCAGGTTGATGCGGCGCTTCATGCCTCCGGAAAACTTGGCTACTTTCCCCTTGGCCCGCTCTTCCAGCCCCATGAGTTTGAGGTTGGCCATAGCCTGGGTGCGGGCGTCCTGGCTATTTAATCCCGCCATCCGCCCGAAAAATATCATGTTATCGATGGCGGAAAGGTCTTCATAAAGCGCCAGGTCCTGCGGGCAGACGCCAATAATGCTGCGGATAGCCTCGGCTTCGCTTTTCATGGAATGGCCGCCGATGATTATTTGGCCGCTATCCGGCGCGAGGACGGTGGACAGCATGCGGATGGTGGTCGTTTTTCCCGCGCCGTTAGGCCCGAGGAGACCGAAGATTTCTCCCTTATTGATGGAGAAAGAAACGCCGTTAACAGCCTTAAAATCACCAAAGCTTTTATGGAGGTCTTTTGCAATCATGAATTCCTCAGCCATACCTTACCCCCGGTTATTCTCGACTAATATTTAGTAGCACAATAGAAGTATTATATCACCGCGATATTTGTGTTACAACGAAGCTCCAGTTTGAGCTCAGCGGGAGCCCGATATTTATTGAATAGAATGCCAGCCTTATTATAGCTGGTGCATTTATTTATATTAATGATTTTTCTTAAATGTTGTCTGTAACCCGCTTGCTGTCATTTCCACCGCTGTTTTCGTTGCCATTTAACTCCACCAAGTCTTCAGAATGCGCTGGCATAAACCACTTTTGAGCAATAAACGTGGGTATCACAGCACTGGCGATGACCACGCCAACCAGCAAGGAATACTGTACCTGGTTGATGATTCCGGAGGTCAGCCCGAAGACACTGGCAATAGTACCAAATGTAAGACCAGTGCTCATTAAAAGGGTTGTATACATAGCCCCTTGGGGAATATATTTTTTAGACAGGAAGAACACACCAACGAACTTACTTGCCAGTTTCAGACCAAACAGAATCAGGAAAAGACCCAAAGCCGAGAAAATCAATGGGAAAGAGACTCTTAAACCACCAACAATGAAGAAAATCGGCGTGATTATAGCGTAGGCTACAGTGCGCAGCTTGTCTCTGACCGACTTCGTGCCCGATGACTCCCTGAAGTGAGGCGACATTAACAGTCCTAGGATAAATGCAGGCAAGACAGCCTGACCATCGCCTATCTGGGCAAAATACATAAAAGCAAGCAGTAGTAGGAACAGGTACTTGATTTCCGGCTCCACGACCTTATTCTTGAGCCTTGGATTATCAAATACCAGATGAGAGAACTTGGTGGCAAAGACTATAACCACAATGGAAACAACGATGAATACCAGGGTATATAGCGTGGGCTTAATAAATATAATGCTCAACGCCAGTGCTGTACCCATATCCGTAACGAATGTAGAAGCCATCAGCAATTTGCCAACTTGAGTCTTTGCCAGACCTGTCTCTACCAGTACGGAATAGACAACAGCCAACGAGGTTGTGGAAAGGGCTGTTCCCGCCAGTAAAGACGCTTGCAGACTCCAATGAGCAATGAAGTAGGTATACCCGACTACAACCACGAAAGGAGCTAAAAAGGAAAAAATACCGATGAGAAAGCTCTCTTTGAACTTCTCTTTCATTAATTTGGTATCAATCTCGGTGCCCGCAAGAAAAGTTAGAATGATACCACCGAAGCTTGCCAAGTAGGTCATCCAGTCCTGCGTATGCAGACCTAGAGAACCGCCGACTGCTCCAAGAATAATCTCAATGATGGCTACTGATAATCCCAATTTTAGCGAAACGAGACTGGCGGCGAGAACGATGACTCCCATGACTAGAGGGATGAGACTATCACTCATTTTGTTGCCTCCCGTTATTTCGGAATACCCCGCAACGGCAGGCAATAAAAAAGCTTCTACCGTACTGGGGTCAGTAGAAGCTATCAGCCTTGTTTAAGCGGTTCAGGAAGCTGTCAACAGTCCTGGGCGAGCTTCATCGCCACTTTATATATTATATCATAAATAGCTATGATTTTCAATCGTCTTCAATATTAAACAGCGAGGCCCCCTTATGCAGGAGGCCTCGAAACATTACCGGACTGATTATTTTTTTATTTCCAGAGCACTTTAGCGACATCCGCCATACCTAGCTCTTCGAGCCTCTTCTTACCCGGCTTGCCTGCCTTTAAATCCACACCCATCGCTTCGAGATACTCGTTAAACGTATCCTCTTTGTTCATGGTGATGCCGGCGCGCGGGCCGACTTTCTTGGGAGGTATACCCATCATCCTTTCAGGTAGTTCGAACGGTATTTTCAGGCCTTCGCGGGCGTTAAAAGCCAGCCGTATGTTATATATTCTTTCACCTGTTTTGAGGAGTTCATCCATGGTTATATCCCAGCCGGTGATGGTCTGCATCGCTTCGACAAACTGGCCTAGATTGCCGTAGCCATCTCCGAAGACAATCATGCAGATGCCTGCAGCGTTATATACTTCACATACGCAGGCGCCGCGCTTATGGTACTGTCCGCGTCCTTTATAGGCGCCGCGGTCAAAGCCGGGGGGTTCAATCATCACGCCGGGCGGATGCGGGCCTTCGCCACCCTGGGTATGCCGCCCCGGGGTCGGCTCCGCGCCGTAGCCGATGGCAAAGCCGGGGCCTCCTCTTGTATCGTGGGCTGCAATCTCTTCGCCGCCGACATGCATGGCATACTTTTCCGAGCCTTTGCCGATTTTCTTGGCGGCGATTTTAACGCCGTCAGCCAGAATATTGCCGAAACCTTCTCGTTTGGCCAGCTTTTCTGTCATGGCCACGATGGCTTTGGTATTGCCCCACTTCATCTCCAGTCCATCGGTGTCTTTCTTCGTGAGAATGCCATTCTCGTAGCATTCGATGGTGAAGGCGATACATGCGCCCGCCGAAATGGTATCCAGGCCGTAGCGGTTGCAGATATCGTTGAGCTTGATAATCGATTCCAGGTTATCGTTAAGGAGGTTGCTGCCGAACATGGCGAGCGTTTCGTACTCGGGCTTATGGGCGCCGGCTTCATATTTGTATTCGCCGGTGCTGGCTTTCATGTGCCCGCCGCAGGCGATGGGGCAATGCCAGCAGCCGTATTTCTTTTCCTGTTTAGCAATCGTCGGCTGGCCGCCGATGTCCTTATACTGTGGGAAGTCGATGGTAGTTACACCGGCCCAGTTCTTGCACGGGGCGTCATCGGATTCAACACACGGATTGAAAATGCCCGGCGTGCCGAAATCGCTCACGAATTTTGCGCTTGGTCTCATATTCGCGATGAGGTTTTTCCTCATTTCGCTGGCCTTTTGCTCATCAGGCATGGGTATTTTCATGTTGCCTTTTAAGGCGATGGCCTTGAGCTTCTTGGAACCCATGACCGCGGCCAGGCCGGAACGCGCGGCGGCGCGGCCTTTATTGTTCATGACCGCGGCGGTGAGGGCCAGCTTTTCACCCGACGGGCCGATGCAGGCGATTTCGACGTCTTTACCCAGTTCAGCCCTTAAAATATCTTCGGTCTCGAAGGTGTCTTTGCCCCAGATTTTAGCGGCGTCTTTTATCTCGGCCTTGCCGTTATTAATAAAGAGATAGACCGGTTTATCCGATTTACCGGTGAAGAAAACCGCATCGTAGCCGGCGAATTTCAGGGCAGGCCCGACATTGCCGCCGGAGTTGGCATCGCCCCAGCCGCCGGTCAGCGGCGATTTTCCGACCATGATATAGCGTGAACCGCCGAGCGCCGGAGTGCCGGTCAGCACGCCCGTCACCAGTCCCAGGATATTATCCTTCCCCAGCGGGTCGACGCCGGGTTTCTGCCGGTCGAACAGAATCCTTGCGCCCAGGCCGTAGCCGCCCAGATAATCCCGCCACATCTTCTCGTCAAGCTCTTCTTCCTTGATTTTCTTTTTAGTAAGGTCTACCCAGAGAATTTTACCCATGAAACCATGTGCCATGTGCGCCTCCTTAGCTATAAATACGTTGTATTGCGAGCAATATAAGATTACAATGGGATTCTCTGATTGTCAATATGTACATTGACGATATAACGGTATAGTTGTAGAATCACGATTACAGAGTACTTTTAAATACTTCCGAGGAGGCCCATATGTCACCCGTATTGAAGGATAAGGTCGCTATCATTACCGGGGCCGGACGCGGCCTGGGCAAAGCCTTCGCGCTGCGGTTCGCCGCGGAAGGGGCAAAACTGCTACTCCCCGATATCAGCCTGGAGCGCGCCGAGGCCACCGCGAAAGAAATTAAAGCTAAAGGCGGTCAGGCAGCCGCTATGCTGGCCGATATCTCCAGCGAAAAAGACACGCAAAAAATAGCCGCCGAAGTTCAAAAATTATACGGGCGGGTGGATATCCTCCTCAATAACGCCGCCATCTACTATGGAATTGAACATAAAGACTGGGACGCCTGGTCTATAGAAGAATGGGACCACATGTTCGAGGTGAATGTGCGCGGGACTTGGCTGTGCTGTAAAGCTATCGCGCCCCTCATGGTCAAGGCGGGCAAAGGCAAAATAATTAATATCGCCTCGGATGTCTTTAAAGTGGCCGGGGGCTTTAATTTCCTGCCGTACGCCTGCAGCAAGTCCGCCGTCTATACGCTGACGCAATGCCTGGCCCGGGCGCTGGGGCCTTCCGGCATCAACGTCAACAGCATCGCCCCGGGGTACACTGCTACGGAGGCGAGCCTGGGACAGGGCAGCAACGCAAACACCACCAAAGCTACGATAGAGGCGCAGGCCATTAAGCGCCGTGAAGAACCCGCCGACCTGCCGGGCACGGCGGTATTTTTAGCTTCGGCGGACTCTGATTTTGTCACCGGGCAATACATCGTGGTCAACGGCGGCAGCGTGATGGTGTAAAGGATATAACATGGGTCTGTCATTGCGAGGAGCGTCCCTTTTACAGAACACGTTTTCAATAAATGCGAGCGACGTGGCAATCTCACTCGCTGCTTTAAACCAATGCTTGAATCGAGGGGGAGATAACCGTTTATGCCTGATTTCGGCTACGCCGGAGAGATATTAAAAGTTGACCTGTCCGATGGTAAAATAACAAAATTACCTACCTCCAATTATGCGGATAAGTATATCGGCGGGCGCGGTATCGCCGCCCGGCTCTACTGGGAAATGGTGCCGCCCAACGCTAAAGTGGCCGACCCGGAGAACTGCTTTATCTGCGCCAGCGGCCCCGTAGCCGGTTTTCCCGGGTTTGCCGGCGGCCGCTGGGTTGCCTGCGGTAAATCGGCCCTATTAGACCAGGAAGCTTTTACCTACAGCAACCTGGGCGGAGGGTGGGGCGTCCGGCTCAAATACGCCGGCTATGACGGCATCGCCGTGCAGGGTAAAGCGGAGAAACCTGTATATCTCTGGATACATGACGGCGCTGTAGAAATTAAAGATGCTTCTCACCTGTGGGGCAAGACCACCTTTGAAACGGTTGACCTCTTGAAAGCGGAACTCGGCAAAAGCGCCAGCGTGCTGACTATCGGCCCCGCCGCGGAGAACGGTATCGCTTTTGCTACCATTTTCGCGGAACAGGGTGCTTCCGGCTCCGGCGGCATCGGCAGCACTATGGGTTCGAAAAACCTGAAAGCTATCGTGGTAGCCGGTGAAAAAAAGCCGTCCGCCGCCGACCCGGCCGCGCTGAGACTTCTCGCCGACCATGTCCGGAAGATGCGGGATTACAAAGCTGGTCCCAGGCCGTGGGAAATCCCGGGAGTGACCAGGCCCCAGGCCTGCTACGGGTGCGGCCTCGGGTGTGACCGCCAGGTGTATTCCGGTAAAGATGGACGCAGCTACAAGTCGCTGTGCCAGGCGACTATCCTCTACGAACAACCGGTCAAGGCTTACTCCGGCCCCAAAATAGAGGTGCAGCAGCTGGCCACTCAACTTTGCGACGCTTACGGACTCGATTCCGCCGTGATGCAGGGCCTTATCGATTTAGTCGGCGCGTGTTACCGCGAAGGCATTTTAAGTGAAGAGGCAGCCTGCCTGCCGCTGTCGAAGTTCGGTAGCGCAGAGTTTATTGAGTCGCTGACCGGAAAGATAGCTTTCCGTGAAGGTTTCGGGGATACGCTGGCTCGGGGCACTATTGCTACGGCAGCATCCCTCGGCGAAGGCGCGCAAAAACTTTTAAGCGAGTTCGTCGCCACACGTGGGAGCGAGACCAAGGACTACGACCCGAGGCTTTTTATTACCTCGGGGCTGCTCTATGCCACCGAGTCGAGAAGGCCGATACAGCAGCTGCATGAGCAAAGCAATATTTTAAGGATGTGGCTCGGCTGGCTGGGGAAGCAGCAAAACGCTTTTTTCACTACCGCTGATTTCCGCGAGGCCGCCAAAAGGTATTGGGGCAGCGAACTGGCGGCTGACTTCTCGACCTACGCCGGCAAAGCCCTGGCAGCCAAAAAAATCCAGGACCGCACTTACACCAAGGAAAGCCTCGTCCTGTGTGATTTCAGGTGGCCGATGATTTGGGCAAAATACGAAGGCGGGCATGTCGGCGACCCCACCCTGGAAAACCAGATTTATACGGCGATTACGGGAAAAGAAACGGACGAAGCCGGTTTCATTAAAATCGGTGAAAAAATCTTCAATCTCCAGAGGGCGATACAGCTCCGCCAGGGATGGGCGGGGCGCAAAGACGACCGCCTGCTGGATTATCTTTTTGAAGTGCCCCTGCGCAAGGGCGAGCTGTTCATTTCCAGGGATTGCCTGACGCCGGGACGCGATGGAGAAGTGCTTTCCCGCGAGGGAAAGACCGTCGAACGGGAAGCTTTTGAAAAGATGAAGGATGAATATTACGCGTTACGCGGCTGGGATGTAAACGGCCTGCCGACCAAAGCCAGATTGGAAGAGCTGCAGCTCGGCGATATCGCCGCCGACCTGCAAAAGCAGGGACTGGCAAAGTAAACCTGTCTTCACCAGCCCCGCGTTAACTTCTTTAATGATGATGATGCCATCGTCCGCCTGCGGCCAGGGGCGCGACGGTTATCCAGAGGACAATCGTAATCAGCATCGAATGCACATAACTGATAGTGGCCAGACCAAATTCGGGCGTAATCAGCCACCCCCAGATGAGCATTAGTAAAAAAGCGCTCAGGAAAAAACCCGGAATGGCTGCCAGAATTCTAAAGTAACCCATTTTGTTCCTCCTCGTTAATTCTTTATTCTACGAATACTTTTACTTTTTCGCCTTTGCCGCCCTCTACGTCGATTTGCATGTCCCCCAGCGCGTCGATGAGCTCTTCGATATCTTCCTGCTTGATGTTGCGCACATCGAATTTGATGCCTTTTTCCCTCAGGGCGCTGTTGGCCTTATCCAGAGCGTCGGCGGGTATCAGAGAGGTTAATTTGATGCCGGCGCGCACTAAAGACATCGGTATGCGGACATTTACCCGCCCCACATTGCCGTCATGGAACGGGTTCCCTTTATCATCGGTCCCCCCTTCGGGCGGCGTAACGGTGACGCGCAGGTATTTGCGGCTGCTTAAAACCTTGTTTACCAGATTCCCGGCCGCATCCTGCCCGGTATTCTTGTTCCCGGTATGCGCTCCCTCCTCGGCGCCAAGGGCGCTAAGTAACCGGTGGGCATCATCGACGCTGATTTTGTTCTCGGCCAGCATCTCCAGTATTTTTTTCTGACTCTCACTCATTATATTTGCCTCCTATACCCGTTTATACCACGGAAACATAGACGTATTTATTGCCGTTTTGAACATCTACCTCAAGACCGTGCAGCGACCAGTAGGACACGATAGCGGCCCACAGGACTTTAAGCGCCCACACTCCCCAGCTATCCCAGAAGATAATCATGCCGACAATTATTAGTGGCAACAAGATAATCAAAACCACCAGCGCCACCGGCAGCACCAGGAATATCGGCAGCCAGAACCCGAAATCGTGGGTTTCATTTTTGACATGGATTTTCATCAACATGGGGGGCCAGGTCATTTTTGCAGCCTCCTTATCGCCTCAGCGGCGTTTATTTCACCGCGCTCAAGCTCGGAAAGGACTTCTTCCTGCGGCGTGACTTTTACATTCTCAACGAACTCAAACTGCCCGGCGATGCGGTTAATCCGATTTTTCACCGTGGGATAGCTGATGCCGAACATCTCTTCCATTTCTTTAATGGAGCCGCGACAGCGGACAAACGCCATCACGAAGAACTGGTCCTCGGCGGAGAGATTGGCCAGGGGCGGCAGCGTGAAGCTCCCCTCAATGGCGATATCGGTATCCACCAGGCGGACGCGCTCTACCGTTATCGCTTTGCCCTGGGTCATCTTGGTTAGTTCCTGCCACTCTTTAGCCATTTTGCATCAACCTTAACTTTATTAATGTCCGACTTAATTTTCTTAACATATTATAATGCCGCATATTGATATTGTCAATACCTTTCTCAATTATTTTTAGAAAATGGTTTAAATAAATTGATTTTCTTAAGGATTTTATCAAAAATCGTTAATATACAGGCCTCTTTATCAGGTCAGGTCCATTTACTTCGTGGTAATATAATTTTGAGAGGTTTATTATCTCATGCGCTTTATTTCTCAGATTACAGACTGGCTAACCACACCGTATACCATTTACCTCGTTCTTAAAGACCCGGCCATACCGCGTTCGGTGAAATGGCGCGCGGTCATCGGGCTGGCCGTTATCCTCGCCTATGTAATCAGCCCGTTCGACATAATCCCGGACTTCATTCCTTTCGCGGGCTGGCTGGACGATATCATTGTTGTTCCGCTCGGGCTGGCTCTGATAAGGGTATTTACCCCGGGCTTTGACATCGTGGGGAAGAGAGCCAGGGCGCAGACAAGCGTTAAGCGGATTATACTCTGGACGATATTTTCCCTCGCGGTAGCTGTTCTACTGGGATTAGCCTGGCTCGGCCTGCTGATTTATTTTATCGTGAGATTAATATCCGGCTGACCAAAATGCTTATACCCCACCCCTCTATTTTCCCTCCCTTTATCCCCGAGCGCATCTTACGCGCTATAATAATGAGTTTACGTTGCTGTTATCCGTTATGAACGTTTTTCCGGGGAATAGCCTGCGGAGAGGGGTATCTGACCTGCCCCCTCTGCCATAGTAACCAATGTTATGAAGCTACCTTTTGCTTACTTTCGTCACTTTTAACGGCTTTTTAAGCGTAGATCCGGGCACTCTGAATATATTATTATCCAAACGCGGCACAGCGGTTTCCAGCGGTCTTTCAACCTGCGGGACCCAATCGTAAGGCACGCGGTAGGCGCGGTAAACCATGTTCATGGGGCGCTTCTTTTGTGTGTATGGGCTGAGGTATTCCCAGACTATTTCACCCTGCGGCGTGACCTCAAGAAGGCGGCCGCCTTGACCCTCAGTAATGAGGGTGTTGCCGTTGGGGAGGCGCTGCGCCGAGCTTACAAAGCTGCTGTATAAAGAGCCGGACCCGCGGGGCGGGTACTGCCAGGCGATTTCCAGCGTCAGCGGGTTAAACTCGAGCACGCGCGAGTGGTCCCTGATAGCGTTGCTAAGACCAGTGGGAGCGCCGGGGTTGGGAGCGCCGTAGCCGGCCCGGCCGCCGTTATCGAAAACCAGGATATTGCCTTCGCCGGGGAGACCGCGGGGAATCATGTGGGCGTGGTGCTGGCCGATTATCTGGCCCAACTTACGGAGGGCTTCCGTAGCGGTGAAATAGGGGCCTAATTGCCAGATGATTTTACCCGTCTTTTTATCAATGATGGCGATGATGTTCGCCTGGCGGCTGTCCCAGATGATATTATCCGGGTGGAAACGGGTATCACCGGCGTCATACCAGCGGTTTGTCCCCAGGGTGGACATCGAATTAATGTGCATCCAGTCGCCCGCGCTACTGTTTAATACCAGGTCGGGGTTGCGCGAAAGGGTATTTTTCGCTGCTTCGTCGAAGCCCAACTCGTCGAAGTGCTCGCTGCAAGTCCACTCCCAGATAATTTTACCCTTTTCATCCACCTCAATCATCGTGTCGTCCACCAGCGGATGTCCGCTGATGCGCAGGTCGGTGAGGTTTTTATGGCAGAGGATAAGCGTCTTACCGTCCCGATAAGATCGTGGCTCCATGCCGGGGACGTAATAGCCGACTGGATTACCCTCGCGCTGATAATCGTGGTGCTGGCGGGCCATCCAGCGCGGCGGCTGGCTGGGGTCTTTGACGCGCTCGTACCTATCGAACTGCCAGACGATGCGGCCTTCCCAGTCCACTTCGACGAGGTCAAGCATGTCCTGGTAACCGTATTTAGGGTTTCTACAGCCGGTGCTGCCCATAACCGAGCCGCCGGGAAGCATTTTATTGGGCATGCCATCCAGCCCGCGCCACCGGTTGACCACGCCGCCGTTCATGTCTATCAGGACAGCGCCGACATCGTTTTTCTGGAAAAGGGTGGCCTGGAAAAGGGTGAAGCCATTCCAGCATTTATCCGGATAGTAGATGGTGGTGCCCCTGGGGTATACGCTAGGCGTCATGGCTGGACCTCCTGTGTTTTAATGGATTGGGAACAGTATAAAGGTTTGTGCCTACTTTGGCAAGGAATGCAAGAGCAAAATTCCCGTATGCCCCCCTATTTCAAAGGGGCAGGTCACTGCACCCCTCTTAACAATAATCCCCCCTCTCCAAACAAAATAGCACACGATTTCTCCTGCGTTCCGTTTTAGGGTGAGGTAATAACCGCCCTTCCGGTTTCCTCTCCCCTTACTCATCTTGTCATGCTGGAGCGAAGCGAAGCATCTCAGGGCGGGGGGTAATAGTGAAAACCATACCGGCGAAAGCCGGTATCCAGCCCGCTGCCTCGTCCCTTTTTCCTTTCCCCCATTTTTTCTCCCTCTACCCTATACCCTCTATATAAAATTGACGCAGTTACGCAATTCCTCTATAATCGTTCGGGAGTTTCAACCATGCCGGTTATTTGTATCGCTAATCAAAAAGGCGGCGTCGGCAAGACGACTACCGCCGTGGCCCTCGCCCATGGCTTGAGCGAGCACAAGAAGCGCGTGCTCCTGTTGGACTGGGACCCGCAGGCCAGCCTTACTATCAGCCTGGGGATAAATCCGGAGACGCTCAAGGTTACGGGCTACGATGTTTTAACGAGTGTCATCAGGAACAGCGGCAAGGTCTCCATGCGCGATGCCATTATCCCCACCGGCATCCCCGGCATCGACCTCGTCCCGGCCAACGTCGAGCTTTCACAGGCGCAGCTTGACCTGGTCAACGCTTTTACCCGCGAGCTGATGCTGAAGGAAATGCTCAAGACGGTACGGAAAGAGTACGATTATGTCCTCATCGACTGCCTGCCCAGCCTGGGGCTGCTGACCATCAACGCGCTTTCCGCTTCCGATAGCGTCCTCATACCTTTACAGGCCGATTTCCTGGCGATGAAGGGACTGGCCATGCTTTTAAACACCGTCATCCGCGTGCAGGAGAAAATCAATCCTTCTCTGGAGATTCTGGGTATCCTGTTTACCATGACCAACTCCCGCACCCTGCACAGCCGCGAAGTTATCGAGGTTACCAAGCGGGCTTTCGGCGATAAAATCAGGGTTTTCGAGACGACCATCCCCATCAGCGTGCGCTTTAAAGAAGCCCCGGCCGCCGGGGAATCCATACTCACCTATGCCCCCAAATCCGAAGGGGCCGACGCCTACCGATTATTTACTGAAGAGGTGCTGCATGAAAAGAGCTAAAATAACCGAGGAGCTTGCTTACGGGTCTGCGCTGGACCGCCTTACCGGCAGCGACCGCCCGGTGGTGACTCCCGAACCAAAGCCGGCCGTCCCGGCGACTCCCGTTTTGCCGAAATCGAATATGATTAAGCTGTCTGTCTTTCTCAACCGGGAAGAGGACGCTTACCTGGAAAACCTGGCTTCGACGGCCAAGTTCAGCGGGGGCAAGAAGCTTTCAAAGACGAAGCTCATTGAGGCGATGGTGCGGGCTTTCCGTAAGACCAACCTCGACGTGCGCGGCGTTAATGATGAACAGGAACTTTTAAACCGGGTGTCGGCTGAGGTGCGGCAGTAAGCAATTTACCCGATACCATAGGATTTCATCTGTTACGCCTGAGAAGTGCTTATTTTTTGATTCTGGGAGGTTTGGGAGGGGTTTTAATGAAGCGCCGGACCCGTATTTATGGTTGTGAAAAGTCCGTTAGCAAAAATGTTAGCATTATATACTAACAATATAAAATTTATTTTTGAATTCACTTGACAAGATGATAGAATAAAGAGTAGAAATATTATAATTCTTAAGGGTTATAAAGAGAAATTATTTATGAGTAAATACATTTCGAATTTTTTATCTCATGTAGTCTTTAAAGTGGATTTCCCTCCAATATTAAGTTTGGATAAAGCTAATCCACCAGTAAAGTTACAAGATGAAATCAAAGAAGAATTCCCCAATTTAGAAACTATCAGTGGAAAATTCTTAGAATTCAAGATAGATAAAGATGAACCGGCTAGGCTTTCTGAAACTGAGGTAGTGAAGTGGGCTTTTTCCGATAAGGGAAAAACAAAGGTTGTAGAAGTAGATCAGAACTCAGTAACTATTGAGTATTTAAAGTACAAAGATTTCAATGATTATTCCGAAGGATATGAGAAAGTATTAAGGAAATTCTTCACTCTTTATAATGTTGTAAAAATCTCAAATAGGATTGGATTACGATATATTAATGAAATAAAGATTGATAAGGGGAATCCGTTTGACTGGAAAAATCTCATTAATGATGACTTAGTGCAAATAGAAAGTAGTTTTATAGAGAATAAACAAAATATCAAGAAATCAATGCACATGTTAGAAGTAAAGGGTGAAGGATACGATTTAAAGTTTCAATTCGGATTGTATAATAGTGAATATCCGAATTCGATCGCAAGGAAGGAATTTGTTCTGGACTATGATTGTTCTCTAAAAGAAGATATTGAGATAAACGAGATTTATGATAAAGCAAGGGAATTTAATACTATTATAAGTTCATGGTTTGAAAGAAGTATAGGAGAATCGTTGAGAGAAATTATGGGAAAGGTGAAAAATGAATAAAAACTACTTTTCAACAGATTCAACGGGTAATAAAGAATATTTTCAAAAAGATGTTCATAGTAGAAAAATAACAAAAGAAAACAAAAAAATAAAGGATTTTTCAATTTCTACTGACGCTTATAAAAAAAGCCTGATTAAAATACAAACTATTCATTATGAAATCAAAGATTGATTCAAGATATAAAGTTAATAACGATGAAGACAGAATCTGTCAGGGTGACATCTTTCGTGACTTAGAATATGATTATAGAATTTATAAGGATAAAAATGGTACATTAGCGAAAGATACGATAACTCTTTCTTATTTGATAGTTATAAGTCAAGATTGTGATTTAGAAAGTGATTATAGAAACCGAAATCAAAAATCTGAAGAGCAAAAAACTCAGGATAAATTCTTGAATTCAATATTGGTGTGTCCGGCGTATCTGGCAGATAATTTGCGGTTAGGAACGCATCTAAATGGCACTGGATTTAATCTTACGATGGAGAAATACGACCATGCAAGGTGGGGTATAATTCTGGATAACAAGAACGAAAGATACCATTATCTTTTAGCTGACATTGACTTGCAAGTACCAGAACTAACGATAGATTTTAAACATTATTTTTCAATACCAAGAAGCTATTTGTATTCATCGCGAAAAGACCACTATATTGCATCTATAAATGAGCTTTTTAGGGAAGCGCTATCACAAAGGTTTGCATACTATATAAGTAGGATTGGACTTCCAACAATAGAGAAAGAAGAAAACTTAGAAATAGTAAAAAATTAATTCAATAAAAGAATAATAGAACAATAGAGAACCTGTAAAAAGGCAGGTTTTTTGTATCATTAAATATTAAGTGAAATTAATTAGTATTTTTGCCTTTCCCCTCTACCCCACCCTTATCCTCCCCTTTTTCTCCGCCACCACCTCCCCGATGATAGCCGCCGCAGTAATGCCTTCTTCATGCAGCCTTTTAAGGAGTTTTTGCGCTTTCTTCGCCGGTACGGCTATCAGCAGGCCGCCGGAGGTCTGCGGGTCAAAAAGAATGTCCTGCAGGTATTGCGGCACTTTTTTGTCTATATCAACCATGTCCTGGCGGTAATCCCGGTTGCGCTGTGTGCCGCCGGGGACCATGCCCGCTTCCGCCAGCGCTTTAGCCGCGGGGAAAATGGGCACGGCTGCCGCCTCGATGATAAAGCCGACATCCGTCCCTTCAACCATTTCGGCAGTATGGCCGAGCAGGCCGAAGCCGGTAATGTCCTTGCAGGCGTTCACGCCCACCGCCAGCATTGCCTCGGAAGCCGCTTTATTAAGCGTCGTCATAGATTTAACAATGGCGGCGATAGCTTCTGGACTGGCCGCGCCGCGCTTGATGGCCGTGCTGATGATGCCCGTGCCCAGCGGCTTGGTTAAAATAAGGCGGTCGCCCGGTTTGGCGCCGTGGTTATGCACCACTTTATCCGGGTGGATGGTGCCGGTAACCGCGAGTCCGTACTTGAGCTCCGGGTCGTCTACGGTATGCCCGCCGAGCAGAATCACCCCCGCCTCATGCATCATGTCCAGGCCGCCCTTGAGGACCTCTCTCAATATGCTGAAATCCATGGTGTCTTTAGGGAAGCAGACGACATTGAGCGCCGTCAGGGGTTTGCCGCCCATAGCGTAGACATCGCTCAGCGCGTTGGCCGCAGCGATGCGCCCGAAGTCGAACGGGTCGTCGACTATCGGCGTAAAGAAGTCCACCGTCTGGACGATGGCCAGGTCAGCGTTGAGCTTATAGATGCCGGCATCCTCGGCCCGTTCCATGCCCGCGATGATATGCGGGTCGGACTGGAATTTCAGGCCGGCCAGCGCTTTGGAGAGGTCACCCGGACCTATCTTGCAAGCTCAACCCGCGCCGTGAACTGTCTCGGTAAGGCGCAATTTCTTTTCTTTGCTCATTTTTCTCCCGGCTATATTCTACTACTCGTTGAGTAACACCGTAAAATAAAGGCGGCAAATTTCACAGGCAGACCATGTCCGCATCCATCATCGCCTGCACCGACTTAACCATCGTGGTCGGCTTGCCCGCTTTCAGCTTGTCCGCCAGGTCGAAATATTCCAGGCAGGTGGTGCAGCCCAGTATCTCGACTCCCTGCCCCTCCAGTTTTTTGATGTGTTCCAGCACCTCGGAGCCTTCGCATAATAAGCGCACGCCGCCGTTCCAGAACACGATGGTCTGCGGCTTGTCCGGGTTCCCTCCGAGTACGCGCAGGAAATTGGCCATGAGCATCCCGCCCAGCGCGTCGTCGCCCCTGCCCAGCCCCTCGGATTGTATCAGGATAACTTTAGCTGTCATGTTTCACCTCTTATACACTCTCGTGATGATTTGCGCAGGATGTCATAGAATATTCCCGGCAAATTATATCATATTCATCCGGCTGGAGGCGGCGCAAATTGGCGTTACAAATGACTGAAAACAGCCTGGCGGGCATCGATAGTCTTCACAGTGAGGCCTTGAATAGTTTGCTGCTGGATTTCCTGAGCCGGGATTGAAAAGACCTGTCATTCTGACCCTCGAACGTAGTGAAGGGGAAGAATCTCAGCTGGGGGAGGGCTGATAGCTGACGTCTGAAAGCTCTTAAAGACGCTCTATATGCTGAGATAACTACCTGTAATTCCTGCGGAGGCAGGTCATTTTTAACCGTAGTATTTCTCACACATGATGAAATATCATTACATGCACAATAACTGTCTTCCTGTCTCTGTGTGGTCTTATACTGGCCATAAGTTGTATTATGTATAATCATCAAAAATATATGAAAATATTTTACATATTATATTGACATAAAGCACAATACATGCTATATATATGGGACATTTAGCACAATTTGGTGTATCGATTAGATGAGGTAGACAGAAGATTATAGCGGGAAGAACTGGTGTCATATTACTAATCACTAAATACGTGAGACAAAGCGCGCGCGGCTAGGTGCTGAGCGGGATAGTGTGTCTTTTAAAAAGGAGGTTATACTATATGAAATTAAAAGCTCCTGCACTGAATGTCCAGCAGGCAAGCATCCAAACCATTGATATCGGACAGGTCGTGATTGGACCTATAACCGTTGGCAATCTGGTGCTCAGCAACGCTGACTTCACTATATCGGCTGCCAATGGTGTGTTAACTGACGCAAGTATTAGTATTTCTATTCATATTTCGGTTGAGTGGAGCGTTTTTATCGGGCTTCCATGGCCATTCGATGACATTAGCTTCGGAGACACGTATGATCTCGGCTCGATTGGCTTCGGGCCGATTAACCTGGGCAACGTTGTGATACCGGGACTCAACAACATCCATCTACATATTCCGAGTCTGACCGCTCAACAAATATCCATAGCGCCTAGCAGTCCCGTGACCATACAATTAAATAATGCGATCGCAGATAATATCAATGCGACTAATTTTACATTGCCCTCGCAAGGATTTTCACTCGCCGGTATGGCGCTCGCCTCAGTCAATGGCAGCGGCCTTGGCGTTCCTGCTGCGAAGATGGATCAGGCAACAATCGGCCATCTACATGGCGCTTCTGTGCAAATCCCGGCTTTCTCGCTAGGTAATCTGAATATGGCGGCTGCGCAAATACCTAGCGTAAGCAGCTCAGCCCCGCTCAATATTCCTGCTATATTGCCAACGCAGAGTCCCGGCTTCGACGCTGGCATCCTGAGTCTGTATGTACACTTGACCCCGTCGGCGCTTATGCATATCAGTCACTTGGAAATCACTAATGCCAACGCGAGCGCCACAGTCGGAAATGTCGCGCTTCATAACGTAACTCTTCCGTATGATGTCTTGAATCTCAAACTGTCCGATATTGGAATAAATACCATGACGATACCTTCGTTCAATGTTGCCTAAAGGAGAGCGCAGATGGACACAAAAGATACTTCCAAAATTATTATGATTCCGGTGAAGCGATATGACGTCAAACTCACTTTAGATGACTTACTCGCCCCTCTCGCTAAAAACGCCGACAATCTCACCAAGACTCGCGGGAATATTAGCGCAGAGGTCGCTCCGCATTTGCAGAAGGTTAGCGACCTCGCATCCCAACTCCATGAGGTAATCACTCAGATCAATCGGCTCGACCCAAGTCTGCTGGCCACTAAGCCTGGTCAGGTACCCGAAGAAAAAGATAGCAAATCCCACCATTCGCTATCATTAAAGGAAAGATGGGCGATAATTAAATCGGCTTTCAGGCGTTAGCTATCCGTTAGCTAAAATAGAAAAGATGTTAGATGCTGAGGATGACGACCTGCATGGTGAGCGGCAGGTTGTTTTTATTGATGTTGAGCTTGGGTTTCGGTTCTATCGTGCTCTGTCCCATCTCTTTGAGGAAACTTTCCACCGGTTCCAGCTCGCGGCTGGTGGCGGGCGTTTTATAATGCATGGGGAGCACTATCTTCGGCTCCATCTTGCGGATGGTCTCGGCGGCCATAGCGGGGGTAATCGAGGTGACCCCACCTACCGGCAGCATCAGAATATCGATTTTACCTATTTCTTCCAGCAATTTGTCGTCGATAACGTGCCCGATATCGCCGAGGTGGCAGATCGTCACGCCGTCGATTTCCATGAGATAAACGGTGTTCTTACCGCGTGACTGCCCCTTCACGGCGTCATGATAAGCGGTCAACCCGATAATCAGCACGCTGCTGATTTCGTATTCGCCGGGGCCTTTGACTATGCGCGCCCCGCTGACGCCCTGGACATAAGAGTGCGAGGGGTGCTGATGGCTGACCGTGACGATGTCCGCGGTCTGTTTGCCGAGGGTATAGCCCGAGTCCGGCGGGAAAGGGTCCGTAATAACGACGGCCTGATTGCCCCGGATACGGAAGCAGGCAAGCCCCAACCAGGTAATATCCACGTATATAATTTAGCACAGTTTAGCTTTAAAGGTCAAGGAAAAACATTGTTGGACACTAGCTAACCCCTATCCTAGAACACCAGCTATGGCATCTGGAATAGCTAATCATATTTGGACATTTGAAGAAATTATTGATTTGTTAAGGATAGGAATTTAGTAAGGGGGTATTGACAAAAGATACTTTTAACGTATATTATCTAACCGGCTAAGATATTTAGCCAATTGGAAGTATTCCCATTATGGGAGACTGGGGGTTCCTGTGGAACCCCCATAAAATTTTATGGCATCATTAAAAACAGTAATCTTTATTGACGGCGAAAATTTCCGCAATAATCTTCGTCATTTCGCATTTGTGTCAGACCCTGCAAAGGGCGAATATCGTCTTGAAGAACAACATTTTCTTTGGAAGAAATTTTTTCAGTGTGTTCTTGAAGAATTCGACAAGATAACTCATTGGCAACACCAATTAATCCGTGTATACTGGTATTACTCTGCTTCAATCTCTCCTTGGATTGAAAATCCTAAACTTGCTCAAAAAATTGTTGATGAATATAAAGGTAAAATAGCTCTAACAGTACCTCAAGTGACTCAACTAGCAAAAAACTGGCATGAACAAGAACGGAATTACTTTCAAAAATTAAGAGAGCGAACTTTCGAGGACATTCAACGGGAAACAGGCTTCCTTGAATTTAAGTATGTTGGTCAATATGTCATCCATCCGTATCGAGTATTTAGAATTGAAGTTGATTCACATGGGAAAATAAGTTATTTAGGGCTCCAACAAGGAGAAAAAGGTGTAGATATCGGTATCGCAGTAGATATGATTTCAAAAATGGATAATTACGATGTAGCTATTCTTATAAGTGGCGATGCTGATTATATCCCCGCAGTAAAATATCTTAAAGACCACCTTAAATATGTTTATCAATTTTCACTAGCGAAGGGTGTTCCTCCAAGAATAGAATACCTTTCTGCTTATTTAAAAGGTAGTGCGGATTGTTTTGCTTATTATGATGAAAAACGATTATTATCAGATTTTTTAAATCGGAAATCTATTCCTCCAAATATATGCCATGTTATTGATGCCAAAATTGTCAGCCTTAATTTACCAATCGTTCCACCAGTTACTACTTAATAACAATTCAATTCCAAAATATATTTGTCATCATCTATTTACCTCCCCACTTCTGCCAAGTAAAGTTGAGCAAACCCCAACTAATTATCTTCATTCATTAATTTCAAATTGATACACTACCAAAAATGCTATAGGCTTAGCAATCCTTTGACCCTGCTAACTCTTGACAAAAAGCCCATTTCAAGGTAAAATTTATTGTTAGCAGTCGGGGCTTTAGAGTGCTAACGGAGGCTGAATGATAACTGCCCGAAGCAGTTTAATACTCAATTATATCGTCGGGGAGTACATCACCCGGGCGGCGCCCGTGCCCTCCCAGATTATCGCCGATAACGCCGAGATGGGCATAAGCCCGGCCACCATCCGCAACGAGATGGCGCTTCTGGAAAAAGAGGGCTATCTTATCCGTCCGCATACCTCGGCGGGCTGCATCCCCTCGGATAAGGGCTACCGCCATTATGTGGAGGCGATTGAAGATGTCAGGCTTCCCCGGGATGAACAGCGCCTCATCAGCCATACTTTTCACCAGGTGGAAAAAGAGGTCGAGGCATGGGTGAGCCTCACCGCCACTATCCTCGCCCGGCTGGCGCAGAACGTGGCCGTGGTCAGCCTGCCCACATCGACGGACTCCAAACTAAAGCACCTGGAGCTTATCGCCCTGCAGGATTCCCGCGCGCTGGTAGTCGTCGTCCTTGAAGGGGCCGTCGTCAAAGAAAAGCTGTTTACCTTCAGCGAGGCGGTCAACCAGCCGTCCCTGACGGTCCTCAGCACCAGGTTAAACAGCCTTTATAACGGCCTGACCAGCGGGCAAATTGCCGCCAAACAAATCGAGCTTTCCCCGCTGGAAAAGCAGGCGACCGATTACCTGGTGACGATAATGCAGGCCGAGGACAGCAAAGAGTACCAGGAGCCGTACCTCGAAGGCTGGCATTTTATGTTAAACCAGCCGGAGTTCGCCCGGAGCGAAACAGCGCGTGTCCTCATGGAGCTTGTCGAGCGGCGCGGCCTGCTGAAAGTCATCGTGCCGGGTAAATTAAGCCAGCAGGGCGTCCATGTCATTATTGGTAAAGAGAACCAGGACGAGGCCATCCAGAACTGCAGCGTGGTCATTTGCCATTACGGCGTCCCCGACCAGGCCAACGGCACCATCGCCGTGGTCGGCCCCACGCGCATGCCCTACTCGCGCACTATCCCCACGGTATATTATTTGTCTTCCGTGCTGAGCCAGCTCGTCGCCGGACTGTACGGCCATGATATCTACCCCAAGACAAACTAACTTCAAAGGAAAATCTATTTTTATATGCCAAATGATAGCGATAATTTGAATAACGGCGAGCCTTTACCCGAGACACCGGAAGCCGCAGGCGCTCCGGAAACATCAGAAATAGAGCAGGCTCTCGCTGCGGAAAAGAAGAAAACTGAAGAATACCTTGCCAGTTGGCAGCGGTCGCAGGCCGACTTTATTAACTACAAACGGCGCTCGGAGCAGGAAAGGCTGGAGTTCAACAAGTACGCCAACGCCAATTTGCTTCTCAGTCTTTTACCCGTCCTCGACGACCTGGATCGGGCGCTCGCCTCGATTCCGCCCAAGTTCGACGGCCACGACTGGGTGAAAGGCGTCAAGCTGGTGGAGCGCAAGTTCAAGTCCAGCCTAGAAGCACAGGGCGTCAAGCCGATGTTAACGCTGGGAATGGCCTTCGACCCCAATTTTCACGAAGCAATCAAGCAGGATAAAGGGCCGGAGGGCACGGTAGTTCAGGAATTTCAAAAAGGCTATACCTTAAACGATAAACTTCTCCGTGCCGCCAAAGTGGTGGTCGGCAACGGGGATGAACAAGTTAATAAGAAATAATTTCGTTTATTTTAGATATTTGTCACATCTTTATTAAGATTTTTGTTCTATATTATTCATGGATGAGCCAAAGGAGGCAGATTAAATGGGAAAGACAGTTGGAATTGATTTAGGTACTACTTTCAGCGAGGTGGCAATTCTGGAGGGAGGCGAGCCGGTCGTTATTACCAGCTCCGAAGGCAGCCGCCTTTTCCCTTCGGTAGTGGCCGTCAGTAAAAACGGCGAACGGCTGGTGGGCCAGATAGCCAAGCGGCAGGCCATCACCAACCCGGAAAACACCATCTATAGTATCAAACGCTTTATGGGACGCAAATGGGGCGAGCCCGCCGGACGCGAGCTGCCCGTTGAGGAAGACGCCCGGCGCAAGACCTATAAAGTGACCAAAGGCGGCAACAATGAAGTCAAAGTGCTGATGGGCGGTAAGGAATACAGCCCGCCGGAAATCTCGGCGATGATTCTGCAAAAGCTCAAGACCGATGCCGAGGCTTATCTTGGGGAAAAGGTGACTGACGCCGTCATTACCGTGCCGGCCTACTTTAACGACGCCCAGCGCCAGGCCACTAAAGACGCCGGAGCCATCGCCGGACTGAACGTGCTGCGCATTATCAACGAGCCCACAGCGGCGGCGCTGGCCTACGGACTCGATAAGAGGAAGGACGAAACCGTCGCTGTCTACGACCTCGGCGGCGGTACTTTCGATATATCTGTGCTCGAACTGGGCGAAGGCACTTTCCAGGTGAAGTCCACCAACGGCGATACCCACCTGGGCGGCGACGACTTTGACCAGAGGATTATGGACTGGCTGATTGCCGAGTTCAGGAAAGACCAGGGCATCGACCTCAGCAAAGATAAAATGGCCTTACAGCGCATTAAAGAGGCCGCCGAGAAAGCCAAGATTGAGCTTTCCAGCGTCCAGCAGACGGATGTCAACCTCCCCTTTATCACCGCCGACGCCAGCGGCCCTAAACATCTCAATATCAATCTGACCCGCGCCAAGCTGGAGCAGCTGGTGCTGGACCTGGTGGAAAAGTCCCTGGGGCCGTGCAAGCAGGCGCTGACCGATGCCGGTAAGACGACCGCCCAGATTGACGAGGTCATCCTCGTGGGCGGACAGACCCGTATGCCGATCGTGCAGGATAAAGTGAAACAGTTCTTCGGCAAAGAGCCGAACAAGAGCGTCAACCCGGACGAAGTGGTAGCCATCGGCGCCGCTATTCAGGGTGGCGTGCTCAAGGGCGAGGTCAAGGACGTGCTGTTGCTCGATGTGACGCCGCTGACCCTGGGCATCGAGACGCTCGGCGGGGTAGCCACGCCGCTTATCCCGCGCAATACTACCATCCCCACCGCCAAGAGCCAGATTTTCAGCACGGCGGCAGATAGCCAGCCGGGTGTGGAAATCCATGTGCTCCAGGGCGAACGGCCTATGGCCAATGATAATAGGACGCTCGGGCGCTTTATGCTCGACGGTATCTTACCGGCGCCGCGCGGTGTGCCGCAAATCGAGGTCACTTTCGACCTCGATGCCAACGGCATTCTTAATGTGCGCGCCCAGGACAAAGGCACCGGCAAGGAGCAGAAGATAACGATTACCGCCTCCAGCGGCCTCTCCAAAGAAGAAGTAAACAAGATGCAGAAAGAGGCGGAACTGCACGCGTCGGAAGACGTCAAACGCAAGGATGATATCGAGTCCAAGAACACGGCCGACACGATGTCCTACCAGGCGGAAAAGACCCTGCGCGAAAACAAGGATAAAATTCCCGCCGACCTTAACAGTGAAGTAGAAAGCAAGGTTGCCGCGGTCAAGGAAGCTTTAAAGGGCGCGGACACTGGCGCTATCAAGAGCGCGACACAGGCCCTGAACGAGTCCATGCAGAAGATTGGGCAAGCCATTTACAGCAAGCAGCAGCCACCGCCACCTCCGCCCGGCGGCGAGCAGGCTCCTCCTCCCCCACCGGGAGGCGAGGGCGGCCAGGGCGGCGAAGCCCCTAAAGACGAAGGCACCGTGGAAGGCGAGTTCCGCGAGGTGTAGTTCTATACTTTACTAAACTAAACTTTTTATTTGGTTTGATTCGGGAGGGGGGGTTAAAGCCCCCCTCTTTCTTTTCCCCTTCCTGTCATTCTGGAGGGAGTCCCAATACAATCGGGACGACCGAAGAATCTCAGGGAGGGGTGGTCAGCAGCCCCTCCCTCTTCCTTTTCCCATTATACATCGGTGATAAGCCGTCAATAACATGATTACGTCAAGTTTTGATTGCTTATTGTTGACACACATTATATAATGATATTAACTTCCTTACATAAAATAAGGGCCAGGGGAGTTGAAAAGTGCCGCGTAATCCTTTCAATTTTGACCACAAAAAAGCAACTCAAATCCTCAATTTTTTTTCTATAAAAGCCGGTGGTAAAATCAATAAAATGAAAGCTCTCAAGCTGATCTTTCTTTCTGACCGCTACCATTTAAGAAAATATTGTCGACTCGTATCTGACGATTGTTATGTCGCGATGAAATTGGGACCAGTCCCTTCCACTATTATGGATATTGCTGAATCCGATGAATATTTAAACGATACTTTCAAAGACTATGCCTCTAGATTTATCAAAGCATTAGATGGAGGCCTCCGTTTAGAGTCAGTTCACCCAGTCGATTACAGCTATTTTTCCGATTCCGACATCGAAGCTCTCAATTTTGCGTGGGATAATTTCGGGCACTACCAGAAATGGTCACTCTCAGACTTCACTCACCACTATCCTGAATGGAAAAAACATGAAGAATCGTTACGTTCAGGTTCCAAAGTCGAGAATATTATATTAGCAGATTTCTTTGAAGACCCTGAAAATGAAACCGTCGACAAATGTTACGAATTAAACGACGAAGAACGTGAGCTTCGTCTTAAACAATTGGATGAACTCACCCACCTTGAAGCGCTCTGGAGGTAGATTTGTCCCGTATTCCTCCGGAGATTATCAAAGCAAGCATAAAACCCGGCTCTGTATATTACTTTCGCGAAGAGAACATCCAATCAACCGAAAAACACTATTTTGTAGTAATTAATAGAAACCCACACACAGATGAAATTATACTTCTAGTTTGTGCTTCGTCTCAAATTGCTCATGTTAAATTAATCTATAAAAATTGCTTCGCTAAAACTTTGGTTATCATCAAACCAGAAGAATATAGTGGTTTTCGCGTCCCCTCAATATTCAACTGCAATAACATATTCAGGAAAAGTATTGATTTAATCATGAAAAAATATGAAAGTAATGAGTTATTGATTAAGCCTGAGATGGACCCTAAGTTAGTAGATACCCTAAGAAATGGTGTATTAGCTAGTAACCAAATAGCACCGCGCATAAAGTCCATGCTTCGGGAATAATATCATACTCCTTTTTTTCTTACGCAATTACGTGCTTCTGTGTAATCATGCTTCCACCCCTAGAGGGACACAGGGGGAGAGGTTCCCCGCCAAAATCCCCTTCCCATCCTTCCCTCTATTTGTTTTATAATATTATGTCTGGTTATTTGTCATCCCTCTAGCCTCAAACCTTTACATAACGTCATAGTTATTTAACATAACCCTAAAAACGATTCACATTCAACTGGCTACGGATTCGTTTCCTGTAAACGGCTTTTTCCCTTATTGCTTGATACTTGTCACTAGCTGCTTTTCCCCCTATACTTAAAAGGTTTGGAGGCGCACTTTGCTCAACAACGAGATACTTCACCAGGTCAACCGTCCCGCCCGCTATACCGGCGGCGAGTGGAACAGCATCGTCAAAGACTGGGCTAAAACCCCCGTCAGGATAGCCCTCGCCTACCCGGACACGTACGAAATCGGCATGTCTAACATGGCCGTCCCCATCCTTTACGATATCCTCAACCGCCAGCCGGACACTCTCGCCGAGAGGGTTTACACTCCCTGGGTGGACATGGAAGCCTTAATGCGACAGCGCGGCATTCCCCTCTTCAGCCTGGAAAACCAGCGCCCCCTCAAAGACTTCGATATCATCGGTTTCTCGCTCGGCTACGAGCTTTCCTACACCAATGTCCTCAACATGCTCGACCTGGCCGGAATACCCGTCCGCGCTGTAGATAGGGACGACTCCCACCCCCTGATAATCGCCGGAGGCAGCAGCTGTCATAACCCCGAACCTATGTCCGACTTCATCGATGCCTTCGTTATCGGCGATGGAGAGGAAGTCCTGATTGAGTTCCTCGATGCCTACCGCGAGGGAAAAGGCGTAGCGAAGCAACAACTTCTTAAAAAGCTGGCGGCGATTCCCGGCGTCTATGTCCCCTCCCTGTATCAAGTCGAATATCATTCAGACGGTCTGATTAAAAGCGTTACCCCCACCGTTTCCGAGGCCAGCCCGCGCATACAAAAGCGCATCGTCACCAAACTGCCGCCGCCCCCAACGCGGCCGGTTGTGCCTTTTATCGAGGTCGTCCACGACCGCGCCGCCATCGAGGTCCAGCGCGGGTGCAGTCGCGGCTGCCGCTTCTGCCAGGCCGGTATGATTTACCGCCCGGTGCGCGAGCGTCCCCATGATGAGGTAATCGACGCATCCGGCGAGCTTGTTGCCAACTGCGGCTATGACGAGGTCTCGCTGGTCTCACTGAATACCACGGATTACGCCGATATCGATAAGCTCGTGGCCAAAATGAACCAGCGCTATCCGAATTTAACCCTGTCTTTGCCAAGCCTGCGATTAGATGATTTCTCCATCAAGCTCGTCGAGTCGCTCCCAACGCGCAGCCGCACCGGGCTTACCTTCGCCCCCGAAGCGGGCAGCGAGAGACTGCGGCGCGTCATCAATAAAAACATCACGGACGAAAGTCTTTTAAAAACAGCCGCCACCGCCTTCACGCGCGGCTGGACCAGCCTCAAGCTCTATTTTATGATTGGCCTGCCCACCGAGACCCTCGAGGACGTCCAGAGCATCGTCGCCCTGGTGGATAAGGTGCGCGCCGAGGGTAAAAAGGCCAGCGGCAAAAAACCGATGATAAGAGTAAGCGTATCCACGTTTGTCCCCAAGCCACACACACCCTTCCAGTGGGCCGCCCGTCTGGATGAGCAGGCGTTACATCCCAGGCTGGAAATACTACGCCAGGGACTTAACATCAAAGGCGTCAAGTTTTCCTGGCATGACCCCAGAATCGGCCTGCTGGAGGCCGCCCTGTCACGAGGCGACCGGCGCACCGGTAAAGCGATATACCGCGCCTGGGAACTGGGGTGCAGGTTCGATGCGTGGACGGAACACTATAACCACGAAAAATGGCTGCAAGCCTTTGCGGATGCCGGACTGGAACCCGGTTTCTACGCTTACCGCGAACGTTCCACGGACGAAGTACTCCCCTGGTCTCATATCGATGCGGGAGTAAGTGAAGCATTCTTGAAACAGGAACTCCGGCGCGCTTTAGAAGAACGGGATACTCCCGATTGCCGTATAAGCGCCTGTAACACCTGCGGCCTGGAGCAAACAGAAAGTTGCCTGAATAAGCGACGGGGATAAAAACACCGTCATTGCGAGGGCAAAGCCCCACTTTTAGGTTCAAAACTCACGTTTCAAAGGCATCAATTTAGCTACAAAAACAAACCGATTTAACGCCTTTTTTTCAAATTAGAAGATACCCTGTAATATATCCTTCTGGGGAAACTCTCATGGGGTTCGTGGGGGTACTTGACAACACTACAGTCGAGTTGTAGATTTAAGTATCTGAAGAGGTCGTTATGGTATCAGACATCAAAAATGAACACGCTTCAATCACATCTCTATACGTCTTGGCACAATTCATCTTAGCACAGTTATTGCGGAATATGGGTTTTCCTCAAAAAAAGTTCGGGAAAAAAGCAGAAGTTAATACAAGGGCGGTAGACTCTGCAGTACAGATTTTAATTCAGATTGGTATCGGTCTCGGAGTTGGACGGCCAGCTTTAGCAGTACACGCACTTGCCGATAGTTTTCAATTGCGTGACTGGTCAGGAGATAGTGCTACTAAGCTTCTCAACTCTATTGACCCGAACCAACGCATTGTAACCAATTGTAATAAGCGACCATGTCAAGCAATTGCGCCACCTTCTTTGGCAGACATGGGCCGGGAATCTATTCCGTGGCAATCTCTGGGTGATCCTAGATTAGCCCCTCACTACACAGGGGCGTTTGCACAAGGACTCATTTGGGGATTACTCTATCCAAAAGAAGCAGAGAAGGCATCAGACATGGAACGAATTTATTACGAACAACAAGCGCCATTTTGGATATCGCATGGTTTAAAGATTTCTCCTAAGTATGCATGGGCGACAAACGCGGATTTCTATAATAACTGTGAGCAAATGGTAGAAAGCTTCGTGTCTGATAGGCGACCATTGGTGAACACTCCAAAAGAATTGCTTTCGGAACCTAGAATTATGCAAAGATTTAGGGAGAATACAGAAGCGTAGTTTTAGTAAGCTGAAGGCACTTTTTCAAATTTAAACACCCATCTTTATCTTCCCATGCCAGTTGCTCTCATGGGGTTCGTGGGGGTACTTGACTCAATGCTAAGCGAAGGATAGAATTTGACAACAAGAGGGGCAAGCGTGCTGGTATATGAGACATAAACCGCATCTGATACCAAATCTGATTGTTGCGATAATGTTACTTAGTGCTGTAGCATCTTTGCCCTACGGTTATTATCAATTTTTACGCTGGGTCGTGTGTGGGACAGGAATATTTACAGCCGTTAGTGCCTATCGCTGGGGCAAAGCATGGGCAACATGGTTGTTTGCTTCTATTGCAGTATTATTCAACCCGATTGTTCCTATATACCTCACGAAAGAAATCTGGAAGCCTATTGATTTGGCTTGTGCCCTAATCTTTGGACTGAGTATGTTATTCTTGTCGAGTAACGTTAAAAGCAAGGAATCAAACACGACATGACCAAAACTGCTGTTAATAATGCGGTTGAGAAACGACCTACTAGGAGCAGACTTCTCGCTCGGTGGAAATTAGTTGTCGCTATATTTGTTCTGCTTGGTATAGGCAGCTACCTCTTTTATTTTGGAGTGGTCAATGTGTGGGACGAGTTCAAACTTATATATAGAGGCGAAACTACCGTAGGCTATATCACCGACACATGGGAAGATGTTGAACCTATGGATAGCGGAGGCTTGCATTGGCTATATGGTGGGTCATATACATATCAGCTTTCCGATGGTCGAGAATTTGCCGGAACACTGGAAGGTGATAGACTATTAAAACAAGAGCTCCGCTCTCTTACACTTACACAGCCCTATCCAGTCGAGGTGAAGTACTTGCCAGACGACCCAGACGTGAGCCGAATCTCTCCTGAACTACCAAGTAGCGTCCTTGAATTAATTCGCAGTAATTTATTCCCTGGTTTTGTTTCAGTTTTCTTTTGGTTTATTGGATTCTACCTCTTGTGGCAGCTAATACGTCAGGAAAAGATGCCCCCAAAGGTGCTTTATAAAACTTCAAGCTATCCTGAAAACTAACCGACCTCGTATATCTCTGCACCATTTCCAGACTTTCCCATCTACCCAAGTCTTTTATGGTCATAGTATCACCCCAGCTTTACGCAGCAGGCAAGCAAATGTTCTCCTGAAAGACAATCCGCTACTCTCCTCTCCCCACCGTGGGAGAGGGATTTCATCAACCTGATGTGAAGCGGTTTACTCTTCAAAGGCGGTAATAGCTACCAGGGTGGTAATAGCTACCAGTCTATCGCCTTCATCGAGCGCCATGACCCGGACGCCCTGCGTGCTCCGGCCCTGGGTAGTGATGCCCTGCCGCGGGTCCTTTTCCTTAATCGGGGTCAGGGTAATCATGCCCTCGGCGGAGACCAGCATCACCTGCATTTTTTCATTGACAACCCTGGCGGCAGTTACGGCACCAGTTTTATCAACGATTTTGAAGGTTCTCACGCCGCCGCCGCCGCGGTGCTGCCGCGGGTATTCAGATAGCGGCGTAATTTTGCCGTAGCCTTTCTCGGAAACCACCAGCAGGTTACTCTCCGGGTCAATCCGGTCCATGCTGATGATGGAATCGCCTTCGGATAGGCGCATGCCGCGCACACCACCACTTGTCCGTGAGGCGGCCCTGAGACTGGAGACGCCAAAGCAGATTGACTGCCCCTTACGCGTTACCAGGATAACATCATCTTTATCGGTGGCCAGACAGACGGAAACCAGCTCATCTTTCGGCGCCAGGTCCATAGCGATAAGTCCGCTGCTCCGCACCACGCTGAAGTTTTCCACTGCCGTTTTCTTTATTTCTCCCAGCTTGGTGGCCATTACCATAAAGGAACCCGCCGGAAAACCGGTAGTAGACACAAGGGCAGTAACCTTTTCGCCCTCGATAATCGAAAGCAGATTGATAATCGCCAGGCCTTTGGAAATCCGGGAGCTCCCGGATGGTATTTCGTGGCATTTCAGGTAAAACACCTTGCCGCGGTCGGTGAAGAAAAACAGGTCGTCGTGCGTATCGGCTACGGTAAGCCGCATCACGGCATCGAGCTCGCGGGGCAAATGGGCGATGATGCCCTTGCCGCCGCGGTGCTGCTCTGAGTAGTTTTTGGAGGCCACCCGCTTGATAAAGCCGCGGCTGCTAAGTGTAACGACTACTCTCTCATGCGGGATGAGGTCTTCCTCGGTAAACTCTAAAGCGCCCTGTTCGAGGATAGAGGTGCGGCGTTCGTCCCCGTATTTGGCCTTCAGGTCTGCCACATCCTGCTTTATCAAGGCAAGAATCCGCCTGGGGTTGGCCAGCAGGTCTTCCAGGTAGGCGATGGTTTTCACAACCTCGGCGTATTCATCCTGTATCTTCTGTCTTTCCAGACCAGCCAGACGGCGCAACTGCATATCGAGTATGGCCTGGGACTGTAGCTGGCTGAGACCAAAGCCGGTCATGAGGTTCTTTCGGGCGGCTTCAGCTGTCTCCGAATTACGAATGGTCTTGATGATGGCATCAAGATTATCCAAAGCGATGCGGAGGCCTTCCAGGATATGGGCCCTGGCCTTGGCGTTTTTCAAATCATATTTAGAGCGCCGGGTTATTACAATATGGCGGAATTCGATATAATACTGCAGCACTTCCTTCAGGCTGAGGACCCTGGGCTGACCGTCCACCAGGGCCAGCATATTGACGAAGAATGAAGACTGCATGGCGGTATGTTTAAACAGGCTGTTAAGGACCTTCTGTGGTTCGGCTTCTCTTTTCAGCTCGATGACGACGCGCATACCCTGCCGGTCTGACTCATCGCGCAGGTCGCTGATGCCATCGATTTTCTTGACCTTAACCAGCTCGGCGATGTCCTCGATAAGGCCCGCCTTATTCGTCTGGTAAGGCAGCTCGCTGACGATTATCTGTCGGCGCCCGGTTGTCGCGGTAGCGCTGGCAATATGGGCTTTGGCCCGTACCACGATTTTTCCGTGGCCCGTAGCATAAGCGTTGCGGATACCTTCGCGTCCCTGGATGATGCCGGCCGTAGGGAAGTCCGGCCCTTTAACGAACTGGCCGAGATCTTCAACGGTAGCGTTGGGATTATCGATGAGATGGTCGATAGCATCACAGACCTCGCTGAGATTGTGCGGAGGGATATTGGTAGCCATGCCTACGGCGATGCCGGAACTGCCGTTCACAATCAGGTTCGGCAGCCTGGCGGGAAGCACGGTAGGCTCCTGTTGGCTGTCATCGAAGTTGGGAATGAAGTCTACGGCCTCTTTCTCGATGTCAACCAGCATTTCTTGAGATATCTTCGCCAGGCGCGCTTCGGTATACCGCATAGCGGCGGGAGGGTCATTATCAACACTACCAAAGTTACCCTGGCCGTCAACCAGCGGATAGCGCATGGAGAAGTCCTGCGCCATACGCACCATGGCATCATAGACCGAGGTATCGCCATGCGGATGATATTTACCCAGAACGTCGCCCACGATGCGGGCGCTTTTTCTATGCTGAGTATTATGGAAAAGGCTCATATCCTGCATGGAAAAGAGGATGCGGCGCTGAACAGGCTTAAGGCCGTCACGCACATCCGGCAGGGCGCGGGAGACGATAACGCTCATGGCGTAATC
>PLLL01000014.1 GCA_003141235.1 Dehalococcoidia bacterium | reverse complement strand
GGATTGGTTTTTCAGCAGACATATGACACCTCGTTCAAGAAGCGGTTTAGAGTATGACCGATTGCCGCTTGGCCGCCTCCCCGCCCTCCATCAACTCGCCGTCTTCCTTATAGCGTTTGAGCACGAACTGCGTGACTGTTTCCTGCACCCCTTCGATATGGGAAAGCTGCTGCGAGACGAAATCGGCTATCTCGCGGTTTGTTTTGCCGACCGCCAGCACATGAAGGTCATAAGTCCCGGAAATCAGGTAGACCGAACGCGTCTGGGGAAAACGCTGGATGCGCTCCGCGATGGCATCAAACCCCACGTCTTTCTGAGGAGCCACCCTTACTTCGATTAATGCCCATACCTGTTCGTCCCCTGCCTTTTCCCAGTTAATGACCGTCTTGTATTTCAGGATGACGCGGTCTTTCTCCGCCTGCTCGATGGTTTTCTTCACTTCAGCGGCGGGCATGCCGGTCATCGTAGCTAACCGCTCGTTGGAGACGCGGGCATCATTTTCCAGTATCTTTAATATATCTTTCATTTGTTTATTGCCTCCTCACCTTTTCCCCCCGATAAAAACAGATACCAACAGGATAACATTTGGCATAACGGAATTCAAGCCCGTTAAAAATGGTATCGTTTGCATTTGGTTGTTGGGCTTACCTCGCCATAAAAGCATTATGCCGTCGAAAGTGACTTGACTATTTAACTATAATAGAGCATAATGACATAAATATTGCGATTGCGAAAGGGGTATACTAATTGTTTCACGCCGCCAGATGGAAAGCCTACCTCAGGAACCTGCAAAATGAAGATAAAGAGGCGTTGGACGCTGATGATTCCGACCCCGAAAAAAGCATATTACAAATCTACCACTCTCAGAAACTCTGGTTTATCCGGGATGAAGACAACGGACATGGTAAAGCCGCCCTCGAAAGCCTCGAAAAGTGCGGCGTCTTACTGGATGAATGCACCACGATGGTTGATGACCTGGAAGAAACGCTTGCTAACACCCCCAAGCCCAGCACGATACTGGACTGGAGCCGGCTCTGGTAGACCGAGTTTATCCGGGAGAGAAATTTAAAAAGGGGCGAAAGCCCCTCTTTCTTTTTATCCGTCAATGACATTGATCAGGTTTATAAAACTTCACCGGGTATCAGTGAGTGCATTACGGCGTCACAGGCGCTATTATTCACAATGAGTCTGTTCCTTAAAATCCCTTCACGTTTCGCCCCCGCCTTTTCCGCCACCCGCAGGCTGCGTTTATTGTTTGTGGCGACGACTATTTCAATCCTGTTTAGTTTCAATTCCTTAAAGCCCCACTTGGCCAGTAGTAAGGTAACTGCTGTAGCCACTCCCTGCCCCGTGTAGCTCGTCCTCACCCAATAGCCGAGGTTAGCTTTCCTGTACGCATGGTCAATGTCGTTGATACCGCACCCGCCCATGTAAGAGCCGTCCGCCGCATTGAAAATAGCGAAATCGTAAGAGATGCCTTTCTTCCATTTCCCGGGTCTTTCCTTTAGCCAGTCCCGGCTTTCTTTTTTTGAATATTCCTGGTGCGCCCACGGCATCCAGACCATTAGCTCTTTCAGGGATTCCCGGGCAGCTCGATACAGACTATCAGCATCGCTGAGGCGGTAAGGCCGCAGCATTACTTTATCATCGGTCAGCGTAATATCTCTGTTTATTCTCCCGTACATAATAGGTATATCATACGTAGGAAGAGTTTTCGTGTCAACCTTTTCTAGAAGTGACAAGAGTTTTCCGCTCTACTCTCGGCCTTGAATTCATATCTGATTTCGTGTTAAAGTTTATACGGTGCAAATACCAATATTCAAAGCTGGAACCAGGAGGTAGCTACCCTTTTTCAGGGGTAGCTTTTTTTACGTCTATGGCTGACAAAATCAAGTTGACAATCGATGGTAAAGAAATAGAGGTTGAGAAAGATGCCACGGTACTTCAGGCGGCCCAGAGCGCCGGAGTCTATATCCCCACCCTGTGCTATCATCCTGACCTGCAGCCTTATGGAGGCTGCCGCCTGTGCATCGTTGAGATTGAAAACATGCGCGGTCTCCCCACCTCCTGCACGACGCCGGTTGCTGTCGGTATGGTGGTGAAAACGAACACGGAACAGCTGAAAAATTTGAGGGTTTCCTATTTACAGCTTATGCTGACCGAGCACCCTCACGCCTGCTTGAACTGCGAGCGCCTTGAGCGCTGTATGCCAAATGATATCTGCCTGCGTAACGTGGCTGTAAATGAACGCTGTGTCACCTGCCCCGCTAACGGGCATTGCGATCTGCGGAACCTGGTGGATTACCTCGGCGTAAAAGAATTCCCGTTACCTTATAATTATAAAAAGTTACCCGTGGACTATGACCGCGAGCCTCTTATACGGCGCGACTATAATCTCTGTATCCTCTGCGGACGCTGTGTACAGATGTGCGCGGATGTAAGAGGTATAGGGGCTATCAGCTTCGCCAAGCGGGGCTTTGATACTGTGGTCAGCACCGCCTTCGACCGGCCGCTGCAGGACTCTAACTGCCGTTTCTGCGGCGCCTGTGTCGAGGTATGTCCCACCGGCGCTCTGGTAGATACCGAGGCTGCTTATAAGCCTGAGAAAGGCTGGGAAGAAGTAGCAGTCCCGTGCCGGCACGCCTGCCCGGCGGGCATCAACGTGCCGCTCTATGTCTATTTAATCGGAGAAGGCAAGTACCAGGAAGCGCTGGCTATCATCAGGGAGAAAGTGCCTTTTCCCGGCGTGCTGGGGCGCGTCTGCATCCACCCTTGTGAAGAGGCCTGCCGCCGCGGCGCTATGAACGAGGCCATCTCTATCAAGTTCTTAAAACGCTTCGTGGCCGACCGCGATGCCGGTTTCTGGAAACACTACGCGCGTAAATCGCCGCCGACCGGCAAGAAAGCGGCGATTATCGGCTCAGGCCCGGCCGGGCTGACCGCCGGTTACTACCTGGCTAAAGCCGGCCATACCGTGACCGTTTTCGAACAGTTCTCTAAAGCGGGTGGCATGATGCGCGTCGGCNNGAAGTGCTCGACCGTGAAATAGAGGAAATTAAGAGCGCAGGAGTTGACATAAAACTTAACAGCAGGATTGAATCTGTAGATAGTCTTTTAGAACAGGGTTATCAAGCCGTTTTCCTGGCCCCGGGGGCGCATATCGGCACCGCTTTGGGGGTGGAGGGCGACAAAAATCCCGGCGTTTATGACGGTGCGTCCTTTTTAAGAGACGCCAACCTCGGCGTCAAGGTAGATGTCGGCCAGCGGGTAGCGGTCATCGGCGGCGGCAACGTCGCTATCGATGGCGCGCGTGTCGCCCTGCGCCTTGGCGCTAAAGATGTGCGCATCCTCTACCGCCGCACCCGGGCGGAAATGCCTGCCAGCGCCGAAGAGGTAGAGGCGGCACTGGAGGAGGGAATAAAAATCGACTTCCTTACCGGACATGTCAAAGTGAGCCGGAAAGACGGTCATCTTGTTTTAACCTGTAACCGCATGGAACTCGGCGAGCCGGACGCCAGCGGGCGGCGGCGGCCGGTCCCGATTAAAGGCAGCGAGTACGATACCAATTACGACATAATCATCGGCGCTATCGGCCAGGCGCCGGATATTCCCGCCGGGTTCAAGGTAAAGACCGCCCGGGGCAATACCATCCAGACGGATTCTAAAACGCTGGCTACCAGCCGCCAGGGCGTCTGGGCGGGCGGTGATGCCGTGACCGGGCCGGCTTCAGTCATCGGGGCGATTGCCGCCGGACGTATAGCGGCCGGCAACATCGATAAGTTTCTCGGCGGCAGCGGCAATATAGAAGAAGAGTTGACCCGCGAAAGAAAAATCGGTACGTGCGCCGGGAGAACTCCGGACGATTTTACCTCCTGGAAACGGGTCAAGATGCCTTGCCTGCCGCCGGAAAAAGTGAAAGATAACTTTACCGAGGTTGAGCTCGGCCTTTATAACGATGAAGCCGTCGCCGAGGGCAAGCGCTGTTTCCAGTGCGGTTTCCGGTACCAGATTACGCCGCCCCCGTGTCCGCCTGACGTACATAAATAAAGTGGCTGGGAGCTGCTATGACGAATAACCCCGCTGACGGCACGAAGAAAAATATCGTTCTTATCATCGCCACGATATCAGCGTTCATCGTGCCGTTTCTGGTGTCCTCTATCAATGTCGCCCTGCCGAAAATGGCCATTCAGTTCCACATGGAAGCTGTGGTCATGACCTGGGTAAACACAATTTATTTCCTGGCGCTTGCCATGGCACAGGTGCCCATGGGACGTCTCGCCGATATATACGGGCGCCGGAAAATTTTTATACTGGGGGTAGCGATATCTACCGCGGCGGCTCTGACCGGGACGCAGGCCCAGTCGGCAGGGATGTTGTTGGTCAGCCGGGCTTTTCAGGGCTTCGGAGCCGGCATGATGTCTAATGTTATTATCGCGGTTTTGACCTCGGTATATCCTTCTGAGACGCGGGGTAAGGCGTTGGGCATCAGCATGACGGGAACTTATGTCGGGCTTATCTTCGGGCCGCTTATCGGTGGTTATTTGACCGGGCGGTTTGGGTGGCCGAGCATCTTTATCGTGAGCGCCTGCTTCGGAGCATTGCTGCTGGTGCTGACTTTTCTGTTCATTAAAAGCGAATGGCGCGATGCCAGGGGTGAAAAATTCGATGGTTCCGGCTCAGTCATCTATGCCGTGTCAATCGCGCTGTTTATGTATGGTTTTTCCTCGTTACCTTCATTGCCGGCCATCGCCTTTTTATTTGCAGGCATGATTGGCCTGGTCTATTTCGTCAGACGGGAGTTAAAATCTTCTCATCCCATACTTGATTTTCGTCTTTTTAAAAGCAACCGGATTTTCCTGTTCTCGAACATTGCCACACTTTCCAACTACCTGGCTACTTACGCGTTGACATATCTTTTAAGCCTCTATCTCCAGTATATTAAAGAATTAACGCCATATAATACCGGCATAATATTGATTTGGTCTTCAATACCTATGGTGATTTTTACACCGCTGGCCGGGCGGCTTTCGGATAGAATCGAGCCGAGGCTGGTGGCGTCCACCGGCCTGGCGATAGGGTGCGTAGCGCTAGTGCTGCTGATTTTCTTAAGTAATTCTACCCCTATCTGGTATATAAAACTCGCATTGGTACTTTATGGTACAGGCATTGGCCTTTTTTCATCACCCAATACCAACGCCATCATGGGGTCGGTGGATAAAAGGATGCTGGGGGTAGCTTCCGGCACCAACGGGACGATGCGCACCAGCGGGATGATGTTGAGCATGGGCATCACGATGATTATCTTCGCCGTCTACATCGGGCAGGTGGAGATAACGCGCCAGTATTATCCCCAGTTACTAGTGAGCGCGAGAGTGGGCTTCGGCATCTTCACCGCGCTCGGCGTCGGCGGCGTGGTGGCGCAGATAGCCGGTCGGAGAAAGGCCTGATTTTATATTACGCTTCGCTTCCGGTTGCCCGGCCATAGTTGGTGCCGTTTCCCACGGTGAAGAATAAAATGGGGCTGTCTATCCTCCGGAAAACCAGCGGACAGTGCGTTATGTTCCGGGGCGCGAATATCAGGCAGCTTTTGGTGATGATGTACTGCTCGTCTCCCAGCCAGAACTCGATTTCTGCATTTAGCTCCTTCGGGTTTTCCTTCCGGCTTCCCATAAAGCCCAGTATTTCATCAAAATCGTGGGAATGGGCTATCTCGGTGGCCACGCTCTTGGTTCCCTTTTTATCCCAGAGCCAGACGGTGTCGCAGTATAGAGCCCCTTTAGCGATGGCGTCGCTCAATGAAAGCATGTGTGTGGCTTCAAGGTAGTTACCTGATTTATGCTGTTCCTCCCGCCTTTTTAGAAATCCGGCGGGTGGTGTCCTGGCAAGGTCTTCCGTAATGATATATTTAGCGTACTTAAGTTCCGGCATTTTCACTTCTCCTGTTAGTTGAATTTGGCTGATTACGTGATTATAGTCCTAAAAATTCCGTGCGGTCAAACAGGCAATCGGGACGAGTTACCGATAATTCTTTGTTTAAGATATAATGAGGAAAAATAAAGGATGAAATTACGATGAATACTGAAAACATAGCTGGAAAAGCGCTGAGCCTGATTACGATGGTGGATTACCAGGCGGGCTCTATTGTCAGCAGGACGGTAATTGATAAAACTTCAGGCACTTTAACGCTATTCGCTTTTGACAAAGGTCAGGGTCTTAGCGAGCATACGGCGCCTTTCGATGCCCTCGTGCAGGTGCTCGATGGCGAAGTAGAAATCACTATCTCAGGCAAGCCTCTGCTGGTGAAAAAAGGCGAAATAATAATTATGCCGGCCAATGCTCCCCACGCCTTACGCGCTGTTAACAGGTTTAAAATGATGCTGGTGATGATTAAATCCTGAACTTATACTTAACGACCGGGAATCGTCCCTGCGGCGTCGGTAAGCGCGCGAGTCTCAGACATTAATAGCCAATAATTAAAGATATTGCGCAACCAATATCAATATTTGCTTTTCATTACAAAATTGCGTATAATTATAGAGGTTGTCCACTCGGTATTATTCAGGGAGGTGAGCCATGCTGGATGAACTCGCTCAGGAAATAGTCAAGGAATTGCAGGAAGATGCCCGCCAGAGTTTCCGGGAAATAGGGCGGAAGTTGAAAGTATCTGAAGGTACGGTGCGCAACAGGGTCAGGTCGCTCGTGACGAGCAATACGATGAAAATAAGCGCTCTGCCTAATCCTGGTAAACTGGGGTTGAACTTCATGTGTGTCGTATGCATCGAAGTTAAAGTCGGCACTGCAGAAAATGTAGAGCAAAAGTTGATTAAAAGTCCCAACGTATATTATTTGTGCGGATGTACCGGCACTTATGACATCATTGGTGTGTTCTTGTTTCATGCCCCTGCGGAATTTGACGAATTTGTTAAGAACGTTATCGCTAAAATACCGGAAATAACCCGGACGAGCACCTTTGTTGTCATGCACGTCTCCAGGAGTCCCTGGGAGCATAATCTGGATGTGGCTGCGCTCAGCAAATCCCTATGATAGTCTCAGATTGACATACGGGTGAGCAAACACTAATATTAGTCTTAACAAGAGTAAATTATGGTTTTTACAAGCGAAGAACTAAACCGCACCAGGTTTAAAAATATCAAACACCGCCGGCTAATCACGTTTATCTCGCTCGGCGTTGTCTTGCTGCTGCTCGTTTTTTTCGTATTATATCAGTTCACGGATGTAATACTGCGACCATCAACTGACCTGCAATCATCATCTGAGAGTGGTGACTGGGTGATGTTCCGCCGTGATATGAGCCACACCGGCAGCTTTAATCCGGGTGATGTCCTGCCTCAGGGAGACATCAAGTGGACGTTTACTACTGATGGCGCTATCAATTCTTCTCCGGCGGTCGTTGACGGAGTTGTTTATGTCGGCTCCACAGATAGTTATGTTTATGCCCTCAAAGCGGATACCGGTGAGAAGCTCTGGACGTTTAAAACCGGCAGCTGGGTAGAATCANNCTCTACATCGGCTCGAATGATGGTTTTATTTACGCCCTGGATGCGCAAACGGGTAAAGAACGCTGGTCTTTCGGGACAATCTATGGTATCAGGTCTACGGCGGCGGTAGCTGACGGTATTGTGTATTTCGGCTCCGATGACTATTGGTTTTATGCGCTGGATGCGATGACCGGAAAATTGATCTGGAAATATGAGATAGGCACCCAGGTAACCTCGTCGCCGGTTATTTCCAATGGAGTTGTAGTCGTCGGTTCGGCGGAAGGTGTATGTTACACTTTGAATGCCGGGAACGGCCGCCCGCGCCTCCGATTCGAAACGCACTCGAACGTTAACTCATCTCCGGTGGTGAATAATGGCGTGGGCTATTTCACTGATTCTTCAGGTAATATCTTTGCCGTGGATATTCAGGCACGAAACTGGCCTCTGGAAAACAGCATTAAAGTATACTGGGAAGCGCTCTACTTCTACGGCACGGCGCCCAAACCGCTGGTCTCTTCCGGGTACATCTGGGAATATAAGATGGGGACTAAAGCAAAGCTCACCTCATCTCCGGCCCTTTTTGGAGATATACTATACCTTGGTGCGGGCAATAACCTTTTTTCACTGGATATAAATACTCAGAAGCCGGGTTGGTCGTTCATCACCAAGGATGTTGTTTCTTCATCACCGTCGGTGACGGATAAAGCGGTATACGTCGGCAGCCAGGATGGCCGGTTCTACGCTGTGGATAGAGCTACCGGAAATAAGCTCTGGGACATCACTACCGGCGGCCAGATTACCTCGTCTCCGGCATTGGTAAACGGTGTCATCTACTTCGGCTCACACGATGGCAAACTGTACGCCATCAAATAATCATGCCCGGAATCCGGAAGAATTGAACTATCTTCCCAGCTTTTCAAAATTATAAATTCTAATGTCTAAATAATAAACAAATCCAAATTACCAAATTGTTTAGAATTTAGTGCTAAGAGTTTAGGAATTTTCTATCATACCACCAGCATACGTCATTTCATAAAGGCGGGCATAGAGCCCTCCGTGCGCTATCAGGTCGTCGTGGCGGCCCTCCTCGCTAATGCGCCCGTCGTCCAGCACTATAATGCGGTCGGCGTGACGCACTGTCGAGAGGCGGTGTGCGATGACAATGGCAGTTCTTCCCTGTAGCAGGTGCTTAAGCGCTTCCTGGAGCACCTGCTCGCTGTAAGAGTCCATATTGGCGGTAGCCTCATCCAGCAGCAGGATGGACGGGTTGGCGATAAGCGCCCGCGCGAAGCTGATGAGCTGGCGCTGTCCCATGCTCAGGTTCTGCCCCCGTTCCTGGAGCCAGGTATCATAGCCCTTTTCCAGCTTCATGATAAAGTTGTGAGCGCCTACAGTTTTGGCGGCCTCGATGACCTCCGCGTCGGTAGCCTGACCGTTCCCGTAGCGGATATTTTCCCGTATCGTCCCGGAGAAAAGGAACGGGTCCTGCAGCACCAGCCCGAGGTGGCCCCGGTAAGAGATTTGCTCCAGGCTGCGTATATCATGTCCATCCACTAGTATCCGTCCGCCGGTGACATCATAGAAGCGGGCTACCAGGCTCACCAGCGTGCTCTTGCCGGCGCCGGTCGGCCCCACCAGCGCCACCGTCTCCCCGGCGGCGATATTGAGATTTACACCATGAATAACCTCCGTCCCCGTTTCATAGCGGAAGCTGACATCTTCAAATTGAATATCTCCCTTGAGCGCGGCCGGTTTGAGGCTATCAGGGCAATCAGCGATTTCCGGCTTAACATCCAGCAGTTCGAAGATACGCGCCCCGGAAGCCATCGCCCGCTGGAGCTGGGCGTATTCAAAAGTCAGTGTCCGGATGGGGTCGAAAAATTGCTGGATATAAAGGGTGAAAGCCACCAGTGTGCCCACCAGTAAAGTCCCATCCAGGACGCTCAGACTGCCGAAGATGATGGCGAACGCTGTGGCCAGGGCGGCCAGAGTTTCTACCACGGGCATCGTTACTGCCGAAAGCCGTGCCGCTTTCAGGTTGGTTCGCAGGTTTTCCCGGTTAACCTTATCGAAATGCTCTGTGTTCACTTTTTCCCGGGACAGACTCTGGATAATGCGGATGCCGGTGATATTTTCCTGCAAAGAGGAGTTTACGGCGGACAGCGCCTGCCGCGCGGCGATGAAAGAGTGGCGGGCTTTATTCTGCCAGAGGAAGACAAAAATTATCACGAAGGGCGTTACCGATAGCGTTATCAGGCCTAATTTAAGATTCATACCCAGCATGACGATGATGATGGTTATCAGACTGACGACCTCACCGACGACCCAGAAAGCCCCGGAATCGAGGAAATCGCCTATCTCGCCGACGTCATCCTGGGCGCGGGACATTACCCGCCCCGCTTCATTATGATCAAAGAAGCTGATGGAGAGGCGCTGTAAATGGCTGAATACCTGGCGCCGCAGCCGGAGCAGGATGCCCAGGCCTATCGCCGCCTCGGCGCGTATCTGCCCGTAGTATGCCGCGAGGTTGAGGATGGCGTTACCGAGGAAAAACAGGATGGCCAGGTTGAGTCCGGTGAGGTCACCCAGGGTGATATATTTGTTGATGGCCACGCCTACAAGGTAGGGGCTGGCCACGACGGTAGCGGTAAAGAAAATAGTTGCTATAAGCGTCAATATCACCGCCGTTTTATGATACGCGAAATATCCGGCCATGCGTCCTATGATGCGCGAATCATAGGGCTTGCCGAAGACAATATCATCAGTATCGCTGAGGCGGCTTTTCGAGCGGCCGCTTGCCGCCGCCGGAATAACAGCTTGTTCTTTCGCGGGAAGGGGAGCGGCAGTTTCTTCGGGTGGGGCAGCTTCGATTTCTTCGGGACGCCAGCCCTCCTGGTACTGGAACTGGAGGCTGTACAGACGGCTGTAGTAACCGTCGCGGGCGATAAGCTCGCGCTGGGTGCCCCGCTCGACGACTTTACCGTCCTCCAGCACCAGGATAAGGTCGGCCATCTGCACCGAGCGCAGCCGCTGGGCGATGATAAAAGTAGTGCGCCCGGCCAGCAGCGCGTTAAGTGCCTGACGCAGGAGATATTCGGTCTCCATGTCCACGCTGGAAGTGACGTCATCCATGATAATGATGCGGGGATTTAGCAGGATGGTGCGGGCAATCGCCAGCCGCTGTTTCTGGCCGCCGGAGAGCGTAATCCCCCTCTCGCCAACCCAGGTATCATAGCCCTCGGGCAGGCTCATGATGAAATCATGAAGCTGGGCAACTTTAGCGGCTGCCGTAATTTCTTCTAAAGTGGCGTCCGGTTTGCCGTAGCTGATGTTTTCCCGGATGGAGGCGGAAAAGAGAAATGTGTCCTGGTGTACGATGCCCACGTTACGGCGCAGCGAGGCCAGCGTTACATCGCGTATATCAACACCGTCGATGGTAATTCGGCCGGACGTCACGTCATAAAAACGCGGCAGCAGATTGGCCACCGTCGATTTGCCGCTGCCGCTCGAACCGACGAGGGCTATAATCTGCCCCGGTGCAGCCTCGAAGCTGATGTCTTTCAGCGTGTCCTGCTGGGAATCGTAGCTGAAGGAGACGTTTTCAAAACGCACCTGTCCTTTGACATTGTTAAGTTCTCTGGCGTCAGGGCGCTCTGTGACGGCGGACGCCTCGTCCAGTACCTCAAAGACGCGGCGCCCGGAAGCCAAAGCCCTCGAATAAAGCGTTGTCAGCCAGCCCAGCATGCGCACCGGCGCGTTGAGCATCACCACGTAAAGCAGGAACTCGGCCATTTGTCCCTGGGTAATGACGCCGGTAACGACCAGCCTGCCCCCGTACCATAAAATACCGGCCATGGACAGCAGCAGGGCGAAGCTCATTACCGGGCTGTTGATAGCCAGCAGCTTAATGGCTTTAGTTTCCAGATTGTAATTCTCCCCGGCCTGACGGGTGTATCGCTCTATCTCAAAGTCCTCACGGGCAAAAGCGCGCACCACCTTGGCGCCGACCAGGCTTTCCTGGATAAATGTTCCCATCACCCCCAGCCCTTGCTGGAGTTTTACGTAGATACCGCGGAGTTTCTGACTAAAAAAAATGGTCTGGAACGAGACGAATGGAACAACACAAAGACTGATAAGTGCCAGTTTCCAGTTGAGCAGGAAAAGCACGACGGCGATAGCCACCAGCAGCACCAGGAAATAGACGCCGCGGAGTAAAGCGAAACCGACGAACATGCGCACCCCTTCAACATCCGAGGTAGCGCGGGACATCAACTGGCCGGTCTGCGAGCGGTCGTGGAAGGCATAGCTCAGCTTCTGGAGCCGGTCATAGAGCATATTGCGCAGGTCATAGGCGACCCGCTGTGAAAGCGCCTCGGCCAGGTAGGTCTGACAGTAATTGAGTATCCCCCGCAGGATGCCTGCCGCGCCAATGGCTACTGCGGTGAGCACCAGCAGGTTTACCTGGCTCGAACCTAAAGCCAGGTCGATGGCCCGGCCGGTGAGCTTGGGTATAGCTATTGATAGCGCCGCCCCGGCGAAAAGGGAGAGATAAGCCAGCGCCGCCAGCCGCTTATATTTCCAGAATAGCGCGGTAATCCGTGAAAAAATACGCATAAAGTCAGTCCTGATAATATGTTAGCATAAAGCTGCCCTTGAGCGTAATAGGAAGAAGATGAGCAAAAAAGAACCCCCCGGGCTTACCGGGGGGTAATTGCTTTAAGTATCTTTCTAAGGATGTCAGGGTTTGATTTTAAACACGGCCGTAACATTCTTATCGGCAGTCATGGTAATTGTCACGGCAGTGGTATTACCGGAGACATCGCCGCCCCAGTGGTCGAAAACATAGCCTGTAGCCGGGATAGCGGTAATGGTGACGCTGGCTCCTGTATCGTAAATGCTGCCCGTGGAAGATACGGAACCTCCTCCCGCGGGGCTCACCGCAACGGTCAGGGTATATACTTTGATAAAGTTGGCGGTAACGTTCTTGTTGCCGTTCATGATGACGTTGACCGAGGTGGTATTACCGGAGACATCGCCGCTCCATCGGTCGAAGCGGTAGCCCGAAGCCGGTATTGTGATAAGGGTAACGTTAGCGCTCTCATCGTAAGTGCCGCCGGCAGGTGTAACCGAGCCGCTGCCCGCAGGACTTACCAGCGCGGTGAGGCTATAGACCTTGACGAACGCGGCGGTAACGCTCTTGCCGGTATTCATATTGATTGTAAGGGGGTTGATATTACCGGAAGCGTCGCCGCTCCAGTGGTCGAAACGGTAGCCCGAAGCCGGGGTGGCTGTAAGTATAACGTTGCTGCCTTCATCGTAAGTGCCGCTGGAGGGAGAGATAGCGCCGCCTCCTGCGGGGCTAACCGCGGCGGTCAGAGCGTAAATCCTCATAAATGAGGCCGATAGGTTCTTGTTGGTATTTATCGATATAGTAACGGAAGTGACAATGCTGGAGAAATCGCCGCTCCAGCGGTCGAAGCGGTAGCCGGCCGCCGGGATGGCCGTGAGCGTAATAGTGGCATCCTTGGTGTATCTGCCATCAGCCCCGGGGGCGGGATTCAGTGTCACCGAGCCTCCGGTTATATTGGTACTGGGGCCGGTTACCACCAGATTGTTGACCATCAGCAGGTATCTTTGTTCAAAAATCACCGTGACGTGTTTATCACTGCTCAGAGTTACCGTGGACGGGTTGGAGGCATCGCTGCCGGTGCCTGACCAGCTTTTCCAGCCGTAGCCCGTTATCGGATTGGCGGTCAGCGTAACTTTAGTTCCCTTGGCGTATTTGTCATCGTCTCCGGGGGCAGGACTTACTGTTACCGAGCCTTCCGCAAAGCTCACACTGGAGCCGATGACCAGCTGATTGCTGATGGTAAGTGAGATACGTGGTTCGAATGTTGCCGTAATTTGTTTGTTGCTGCTCAGTGTCACCGTGGCAGGATTGGACGTATCGCTCTCAGTACCAGACCAGCTTTTCCAATCGTAGCCATCGGTGGGGTTGGCGGTAAGGGTCACTTTGGTATCCTTGGTATATTTACCATCGCTCCCGGGAACGGGGTTTATCGCTACTGTGCCTTCAGTGAAACTCACCACCGAGCCGATAACCAGCAGATTATTAATAATGAGCGAAGGTCGTGATTCCAGAGTCACCGTCACATGTTTATTACCGTTCATAATTACCGTGGTGGGGTTGGATGTGTCGCTATCGGTGCCTGTCCAGCCTTTCCAATCGTAACCCGCCGCCGGGCTGACGGTGAGGGTCACTTTGGTGCCCTTGGTATATTTGCCGTTGACCTGGGGGCTGGGCGATATCGCTACCGAGCCTCCGGTCAGGCTTACGCTGGAGCCTGTCACCGTGGTGTTGTCGATGGTAAGAGCCGAAGCCGGGGAGCGGGCAAAGAAGTAACCCGTGGCAGCGCCGATTACGACCACGAGAATAATGAGCAGCCACCATTTCTTATGGAGGAAATAGAGCCGCACTATCGTATAGATAGCGCTTAAGGCAATTAAAATTATTATTCCCAGTATAACATCGTGCAACTGAAAAAAAACATATGAAACAAGCGCCAATATTAAGGGTATCCAGAAATATGTAAATACCTCTTGTAGAAACTTTTTCATTCTATCTTCCTATCTAAATGAGTTAAGCCGGCAGGCTCTTTCTCATACTGAATATTATCGTGGCAAACCCCGCGTGGAGTGTAAATGTCACCAAAGACCACTATTATCTATTATAAAACTACTGATAAGGTGAAATCCAGTTCAGGTTATCCGCTGACTTTCTCCACCTTGAGCATGTTGGTGGTGCCGGCTTCACCGATGGGTATACCGGCCGTGATGATTATCGACTCACCCGGCTTGGCGTAGCCCAGCTCTCCGGCCAACCTGGCTCCGAGGGCGAATATCTCGTCGACGGATGATGGCTCGGTGCTGAGGTAAGGGTGGACACCCCAGTAAAGCAGCAGCTTCCCCGCGACGGTCTGGCTCGGGGTAAGCGCCAGGACGGGCACGCCGGGGCGATATTTTGAGACCCGTATCGCCGTGCTGCCTGACTGTGTAAAGGCCACGATAGCGGCTGCCCGCAGCCAGTGCGCCGTCTGGCAGGCGCTGTAGCTGATAAGCTCGTCGGTCTCGCGTCCCAGCCATCTGCGTCTTTCCGCCAGTATCTGCTCATAGGCCAGTTTTTTCTCTGTTACACGGGCGATGCTAGCCATCATCTTCACGGCCGGCACAGGGTATTTGCCTATCGCTGTCTCGGCGGAGAGCATAACGGCGTCGCTGCCGTCGAGAATAGCGTTGGCGACGTCGGTGGTCTCGGCGCGCGTCGGGCGGGCGTTCTCAATCATGGACTCCAGCATCTCCGTGGCGGTAATCACGGGCTTGCCGACCCGGTTGCATCTCCGGATGATGTCCTTTTGTATCAGCGGCACCCTTTCCAGCGGCAGCTCGACGCCCAGGTCGCCCCGCGCCACCATGATGCCGTCGCTGGCCGCCAGAATAGTGCTGAAATTAGCGACCGCCTCGCCGCGCTCTATTTTAGAAATGAGGGGTATAGCGGCCCCGTTTTCCACCAGTATCGCCCTGACATCGGTAATATCTTTGGCCTCGGTTACGAAGGAAAACGCCAGGAAATCAGGCTGCTGCTTGATAGCGAAGATAATGGCCTCGCGCAGCTTTTCAGTGATGAATGGTACCGAGATACGCATGCCCGGGACGACCAGACCCCGCCCCTGCCGGAGCAGCCCGCCGGCCGTAACCCGGCACAGCACCTCGGTTCCGGCGATGGAAAGTACTCTCAGTTGCATTGCCCCGTCGTCCAGGATAACGCTATCTCCGGTTTTAATATCCCGGGCCAGGTTGGGCAGGGTCACCGGGATTACAGCGCCGTTGCCTTCTACATCTGCGGTGGTAAGTCTGACCGGGCTGCCTTTTTTCAGTATGACCTGGCCGTCTTTTAACCTTCCGATACGGTACTTTGGCCCAGGCAGATCGATAAGTATGGCCACGTCAGTGCCTATGCGCCGGCTCATTTGTCGGATGGTCTTGATATAACCGGCATGTTCGCTGAAGGTGCCGTGGGAAAGATTGAGACGGGCGACGTCCATGCCTGCCCTTATCAGCCGCTGTATCATGGCCGCCGAACCGGTGGCCGGACCGATGGTGCAGACTATTTTAGTGCGACGGTGGTAATACCTGGGACTTTTCATGCGACTCCTTGGGATATATTAAAAAGGTCTTTCTTTTAGTCTAGCTCATTTTAGGAGAAAGATAAATAATGTTATAAGGAGTGCAGGAGATAGAGGTTCACGCTCAAGGGATAAATGGGGTGAGGTTAGATAGTAATGACTATCAGGAGAAATTAGCTGTGCTTGATGTTGCGTTAACGCCGAACAGATTAGATTACCTGGTATTTTCTCTGCCGGCTTTTATTGGAACGGTTCTTAGTTTTAATTTCTAGGTGTTCGAGACCCCTCTTATCAGAAAGAGGCAGGGCTTCAACGACATCGACTACCCGGTCCCTCACCTTTTTCCCGTTGAGGTTGTTGATGGCCGTGGTGCCTTCGGCCTTTAAAGACATCTCGACAAATCCATAGCATCTGGGTTGGCCGCTGCCGATATATTTATCATTCATGATAGTAACAGAAGTTACTTCGCCAAAAAACGTAAACTCCCCGCGTAAATCCTCCTCGGTCATTTCCAGCGGTAAGTTGCCCACATAGATATTCATATATCCCCCTTTATCGAATGGGCCATGTCACTCTCATCGATGGCGAGTGAAACACCCATAGTGTACAAGGTGGCGGGATGTATTTCAAGTTAAGGATGGTTTAATATCTTTTTGGTCTACCGCCCCCGCCCCCGGACCGGCCGCCGCCGTAGCCGCCGCCGCCCCGGTTATCCGGGCGTGGCTTTGACTCATTAACCACGATGGTGCGCTCTTTTAATGTCTTACCGTTAAGGCCGGCAATGGCCGCTTCGGCCTCGGCTTTGGTGGGCATTTCCACGAAGGCAAAACCCCTGGGCCGTCCGCTGAATTTATCAGAAGGAACGGCTACGGATTCTACCTTGCCAAAAGCTCCGAACTCCGCCGCCAGTTCATCCTCGGTCATTTCGTAGGACAGATTACCTACATAAATCTTCATCTTTTATTCCCTTCCTTATACCAATAGACAATAACGGGATACTTTTTAAATAAGGATACTCTCAATGATACACCAAGACTAGCCCGGGTCGCGCCCGGGAGGGTTGCCCTTTCCGGACGCGACTCATGGCTTAATTCACTTATCTGCTGGGGCGGGTTTTTCGGTAGCAATCGCTGCAATAAACCGGCTTGTCACCGCGGGGTTGGAAGGGAACTTCGGTGGCTTTGCCGCACTGGGCGCAGGTTGCGGGGAACATCTGACGCGGGGCTCCATAGCTGCCGCCGCCGCCGCCAGTGCTGCCCTGGCGCTCTGTCTTTCTTGTCTGGCGACATTCCGGACAGCGCTTGGGTTCGTTGGTGTAGCCCTTGGAACGGAAGAACTCCTGATCTTCAGCGCTAAAAGTGAATGTAGCGCCGCAATCAGAACAGGTTAGGGTTTTGTCTGTAAAAGCCATTGGACGACCTCCTCTCTTAAAGATTAGTTAGAGTTTGGGTCATCCAATGCTTGAGAGAAATCCTTTTGCGAGGCTTCTAGAAAGCTTGCAATAACCTAAACACGAACATATTCATTATATACCACATGTCACACGTATGCAAATATACCGTGCCAGATGTCACCGCCATGCTTGACCTCTTTCCCTGAATCCTTTAAGGTAAAGGTAAGAAGATTGATGTAAAGTAGCCTTTTATCGGGAGGTTGTGATGAACCGCAGAATACAGCGATTGAAGCAGCGCCTTGATACTGATGTATACCCGATATGCGTGGAAAAAGCCTGTCTCGTCATGGAAGCCTACCGGCAGTCTGAGGGTGACCCGGCCATTCTTAGAAGAGCTAAAGCCACCGCCCATTATCTGGACCATAAAACGATTTTCATAGAAGATGATGAATTGATTGTGGGTAACTTTGCTTGTAAGCCGCTGGGACTGGAAGCCGGTTCCCTGGGCCCGACCTGGGATAAAGAAAACCTGGATGAGCTCCGTAAACAGGGACTGACTCTTTCCGATGAAGACGAGACCCTGTTACGGTCGATGGACGATTACTGGAAAGGCAAAGGCAGAATCCTCGAAGAAAGACAGGGGCAGTTTTACGATGATGAAAGGCTCTGGCCGTTTATTCAGTCCGGGATACTTTGTCCGCCCTGGCAGAATAAGTACGAAGGCCGCGGGCTCGGAGCCGCCGGTGTCGGCTGGGGTCTGGGGGTAGGGCAAAGCCTGATTATTGTCGATTATGCCTTAGTCATGAATTACGGACTCAACCAAATAACCAGAGACGCCGCCAGCGAACTAAAAACCCTGAGATACTTCAGTTCGGAGGACATTAAAAAGGCAGATTTTCTCCGGTCGGTAATTATCATTAATGAAGCCCTGGTGCGCCTGTCCCGCCGCTACGCTGATTTGGCCGGGGATATGGCGCGAAAAGAAACCGACGCAACCCGTAAAAACGAACTGAAAATGATAGCTGAGATATGCCACCGCGTACCCGGTGAGCCCGCCAGAACATTCCGCGAGGCGATGCAGTCTTTCTGGTTTACCTGGTGCATGATTGCGCAGGGCACCACGCCGGGGGGCAGGTTCGACCAGTTTATGTATCCTTTTTATACAAAAGACAAGCAAGAAGCCCGTCTTAACGATGAAGATGTCCTGGAATTGCTGGAATGTCTCCGTATCAAGGTGATGCAGTATAACTTTGTGGGCGGCGGTAAAATGCAGCGGAATAAATGGGCGGGCATGGCCCGGTGGCACAACTGGGTCATCGGCGGCGTGAACGCCGACGGCGAAGATGTAACCAATGAGCTTTCCTACCTCATTTTAGAAGCCGCTAAAGACTGCCGGACGCCTCACCATACTATCACCGTCAGAGTCCATGAAAAAACCCCCGAAGCACTGATGCTAAAGGCGTTGGAGGTAGTTAAAACCGGCATCGGCATGCCGGCGTTCATCGGGGATAAATCTTATATACAATATCTGATGAATCACGGCGTATCCCTGCGCGAAGCCCGCGATTATGCGCTCGCCGGTTGCCTCGACCTTAATCTGGCCGGCAAGTCGCGCATCAGCGCCATCGGCATGTTCATCGTCCCGTTGGTATTCGAAATTACGATGAATAACGGTGTAGACTGGCGTACCGGCCGCCAGCTTGGGCCTAAAACTGGGGAGTTCGAGAGCTTCCGCGCCTTTGCGGACGTAATGAAGGCCTTCAGGGAGCAGTTGGCCTATTTTATGAGCCTGGCGGCGGAGGAGCACAACATTCTTTTAAGAGCCCAGACCGAGCTTTTTCCTGACGCCTTTCACTCCTGCCTCATGGATAACGCTATAAAAGAAGGCAAAGATGTTCTCGACCGGACGATGCCGTTTGAAAACGGCTCGATGTTAAATCCCATCGGCATGATAAATGTGGCTGACGCTATGACCGCCATCAAGAAACTCGTTTTTGACGATAAAAAGGTAGCTAAAAAAGAGATGAAAGCCGCTCTTGATGCAGATTGGCAGGGAGACAGATACCAGCAAATCCGTAAAATGTGCCTGGCCGCGCCCAAATACGGCAATGGCGATAGCTACGCCGACACGATAGCCAGGGAAGTCTATCAGTACTGGACAGATATCGCCGTAACCTTCCCGACCGCCTGGGGCGGGACGATGAAGCCGGCCGGTATCTCCATTACTTCGCACGTGCCGGCGGGTTCTTATACCGGCGCGACGCCCGACGGCAGATGTGCCGGTGAAACCCTGGCTGACGGCACGATGTCCGCCGCGCAGGGGCGCGATACTAACGGCCCTACCGCGCTCATCCGCAGCGCGTTCACCATCGACCAGATACCCTTCCAGTCCACCCTGCTCAACGTAAAATTCCACCCTTCGGCGCTCGGGACGACCGAGGACTTGAAGAAATTGTCCGCCTTGATTAAGACCTACTTCGAGTTCGGCGGTAAACATATCCAGTTTAACGTGGTCGACCGCGACATGCTGGTAGAAGCCCAAAAGCACCCGGAAAAGCACCGCGATTTGATTGTCCGCGTGGCTGGTTACAGCGCTTACTTTATTTCCCTGGGTAAAGCTGTCCAGGATGAAATTATCGGGCGTACAGAATATGCAAAAACAGCCTAGTCGAAAGAAAAACGTGAAGCCCGCGGAGAATATCCAGGGGTTTGTCTTTAATATCCAGCACTACAGCATCCATGACGGCCCTGGCATCCGCACCACGGTGTTTACCAAAGGATGCCCATTAAGCTGTGTCTGGTGTCAGAATCCCGAATCGCAGTCGATAGCGCCGCAGCTATTTTTTACGAGTGAAAAATGTACCGGATGCGGTGCCTGCGCAGCTGTCTGCCCTGAGAACGCTATCACAATAGCTGACGGTAAATCTAGAACCAACCGCCTTCTTTGCAAAGGGGCGGGGCAATGCGCCGCCGTCTGCCCCAACGAAGCCAGAAATATCATGGGTAAACAGATGACTGCCGGCGAAGTCTTTAAAGACGTAAATGCCGACGCTGTTTTTTACAAAAGATCGGGCGGCGGTGTCACCATCTCCGGCGGCGAGCCGCTGGCGCAGCCTGATTTTACGCGCGCTATTTTTAGACTTTGTAAGGAAGCCGGTTTAGCCACCGCGCTGGATACCTGCGGCCACGCTAAATGGGATATATTTAAAAGCCTCTTGCCATATGTTGATGTGGTGCTCTATGACTTTAAGCACCTTGACATAGGGGCGCACTGGGAATTGACCGGCGTCTCTAATGAGCTTATACTGGAAAACGCCGGCAGAATCACCCGGGAATTTCCTGGAATCACTTTTGTAGCCCGGATTCCTGTCGTTCCTTCTTGTAACGATGATAAAGAAAACATCAGCCGCACAGCGCAATTTATTAAAGAGTTGGGCAAACCGATTAAAGTTCACCTCCTGCCGTATCACCGGCTGGGCGAGACAAAATACGAAAGACTGGAAAAGCCCGGAACGCTTAAAATAACACCGCCCACCGAAGCGCATATGGAAGAGCTCCGCCGGTTGGTTGAGTCTTTGGGGCTGACGGCAGTTATCGGCGGGTAAGAAATAACAATTTATAAGAAAGGACGGATTCATTATGACTTACTCCATACGTATCGACAAAAGTGTACCCATCGAGGTGAGGGATGGTACGGTATTACGGGGTGATATCTACCGGCCGGATGATAAAGAGAAGCACCCTGCGTTGCTAACGCGCACGCCGTACCATCGGCAGGGAGCCTTCGATTTCAACTCCTCTTACCTGCCTTACTTCGAGGCCGTCGCGGCGGGCTATGTGGTAATAATCCAGAGCTTGAGGGGTTGTTTTGATTCAGGTGGGCAGAGCGGGCTCGGTGATATGCGGCTGACAGGCGAAGGCGCGGACGGCTACGACACTGTGGAATGGATAGCGGCCCAGAAGTGGTGCGACGGGAATGTAGGGACCTGTGGTGGCTCTTACATGGGCCTTCTCCAGTGGATAACGGCGCGGGGGAATCCGCCCCACCTCAAGGCTATAGCGCCGTGGGTATCGGGGTCGGGTGGGGAAGAACCCTCCCGTCATAACGGCATCGTAAACCTGGGCGTAGCCCTGAACTGGCTGCTCAACATGACGGTGGAGGCGATAAATAAGCAGGAAAAAGACGGTAAGGACGTTACCGCGGCGCGCAGAATGCTGGCGCAGGCGGCGGCCAGCCCGCAGCTCGTTTATGAATACCTGCCGCTCAAAGACGTCCCNNGGGACGGGTACTCGCCAGCGACCGCGAAACACCCGAATATTTCGAACAGACCCGCACGCCTTACGAAAAAGTGATGGCGCCGTGCATGCACGTATCAGGCTGGTACGATTTTTATCCCTCAGGCACTTTAAGCCATTTTACGAACATGCGGGAAAAAGGCGGCTCGGAACTCGCCCGGAAGAACCAGTATATTATGATGGGTCCGTGGCTGCACCCTGGGCCGACCTCGGACGGTGATGCGGGAGCGCTTGGATTTGGGCTTTTAGCTTCCAAACTGGGTAGCGGGGTCGGGGCGCACACCCTGGCTTTCTTCGATAAGTTCCTGCGTGGTAAGAAAGCGGACCTGCCCGCCGTCCGCTACTTTGTCATGGGTAAAAATGTCTGGCGCACCGCGGAAACCTGGCCGCCGCCCCAGATGAAATTCCAGCGTTATTTTCTTCATAGCCGGGGACATGCCAACGGCGCCGCCGGGGATGGGCTTTTGAGCCGGGATGAGCCGGGCTCTGAGCTTCCTGATATTTACATCTATAATCCGCACTTCCCGGTGCCCACCACCGGCTGCCGCGGCCACCAGCAATTAATAATGTTCGCCCCATCGCCCCAGGAACAATCGCTGGTCGAACGCCGTGATGATGTCCTTTGCTACACCACCCCTGAGCTCAAGGAAGATTTAGAGGTCACCGGGCCGCTGCTGCTGCACCTCTTCGCCGCTACCTCCGCCCGGGACACCGATTTCACCGCCAAGCTGGTCGATGTCTATCCCGACGGGCGCGCATATAATGTGGTCTGCGACGGCATTACCCGGGCGCGCTACCGCAAATCGCTTTTCGCGCCGGAGCTGGTGAACCCCGGAGAAGTCAACGAATATATTGTCAACCTTGAAGCCGTCAGTCAGCTCTTCCGTAAAGGGCACCGCATCCGCATTGATGTTTCCAGCAGCTGTTTCCCCGAATATGACCGTAACATGAATACCGGTCACGCTGTCGGCGAGGACGCCCGGGGTATCCCGGCCTTACAGAGTATCTATCATGAGGCTGCCTACTCGTCATATATCGACCTGCCGGTTATCGAGTCTGCCGTATAAGCCATAAGAATGCTGAACTCAATAGGATATTCTTAACTCTGGTGAGAGAACCGGGGATTGTCACTGTATTTACTTAAAATCCTGATAAATATTTTCTTAAATTATGTTTCACTTGAAGTGATTCCTAATATATAATGTGTGCAACGGAACGGTTCAAGAGAAATGAATATACTGTTCATCCATGAAGTAGACTGGTTAAAGAAAGTTGTGTTTGAGATTCACAACCTGGCAGAGAGTCTTTCTTCGCTCGGCCACCGTGTCTATGTCATTGATTACGAAAATACCTGGCGGAAAAACGGCTTCTGGGACCTGGGCAGCTTAAAGACAAAAGAGACTGGAGGCGTTTCCCGCGCTCTTCCCGGCGCCTCTGTAACTCTGCGGCGCCCCGGATTTATCAAGATACCCGGATTGAGCCGCCTCTCCGCCGGTCTGACTCATTACCGGGAGATTCAGAAAACGATAAAAGAAAAGGACATCGATATCGTTATATTGTATTCTGTCCCGACCAACGGATTGCAGGCTATCTCCGCGGCAAGGAAATACGGCATTCCCGTGGTCTTCCGCTCTATCGATATTCTCTACAAACTGGTACCGCATGCGCCGTTGCGCCATATCACCAGGCTGCTGGAAAAAAAGGTATATTCAAGTGTTAATGCAATATTAGCCATAACCCCCAACCACATGCGGTATGTCATTAGCTTGGGAGCCGCGGAGAGCAAAGTAAAATCACTTCTCATGCCCATAGACACGAGTATCTTCCATCCCTCGGACGATTATTTAGAAGTCAGGCAAAAGTGGGGGATTGATGACAAAGACCGTGTGGTCGTCTTCATCGGCACACTGTTTCCCTTCACGGGACTCGATGGATTCATCCGGCAGTTTCCCCGCGTCACCACCAGGATACCGGAGGCTAAACTGCTTATCGTGGGCGACGGCCCTCAGCGTCCTGTTCTGGAGCGCATTATCGCTGAACTGAAACTGGAAAAGAGTGTTATCATCACCGGCTTCCAGCCTTACCGGACCATGCCGCAGTACATCAACCTGGCCGATGTTTGCGTCAACCCCTTTCTTAACACACCCGCGACCAGGGACATCTTCCCTGGTAAGATAATCCAGTACCTGGCCTGTGGCCGGGCCACGGTCGCGACGCCCCTGCTGGGTATCACCAGCCTGGTACCGGGCGAGTCCCAAGGTATAGTTTATGCCGCTACGCCCGAAGAGATGGCGATCAGTGTCACCGACTTATTAGAGTCCGATAAACGGCGGCAGAGGCTGGGGCAGGCCGGACTGAAATATGTCCTGCAAGCGCATGAGCAGTCGAAGATAGCCCGCCGGCTTGAGGCGGAACTGCTCGATAATATTCGTACTAAGCCAGGATAAGATTATCTTCGATATGGTATTGCTTTTGTTGTGGCGGTATTGGACGCATCTTCAAGCAGGCTTCCGGCTTTCTTTGCCCGCAACGATGCCGCGATAGATATTTTCAATCTCTACTGCTAGTTTTTGCCAGGAAAACCTGGCCAAAAGCGCCTGTCTCCCTTTTTCTTTCGATGCTTCATCCGGCGGCGGCGCGGCCAGCGCTTTAAGCAGGGCGCCCTGGAGTGCGCTTTCATCGTACCCGATGACCTGCCCCATATCGCCGGTAATTTCCGGGGCGATACCGCAGCGGTCGGTTACGATGACCGGCGTACCGCAGACACAGGCTTCCAGGACGGCGATGCCGAATATTTCATAGGCCGAAGGCATAACGAAAACATCGGCGTCAACAATGGCCTGTATTTTATCCTGACCGTAAAGCGGCCCGGTGAAAAGGGTCTTTTCCTCAATCTGTAGTCTTTTTATCAGCTTCTTCAGTTCCGTCAGGTAGCCGTCATCCGGCCCGGCAATAATCAATCGGGCATCGCCCTTTTCCCGGAGCAGGGCGGCAAAGGCTCCGGCCAGGAGATGCAGGCCTTTGGTGGCGTGTATTCTGCCGAGATAGAATATTACCTTCTGATTTTGCAGTCCGTGTTTTTTCCTGAACTCGCCTCGCGGAGGCAAACTCTCGAATTCGGAAGCATCGACGCCGTTAGGGATAATCTCGATTTTGTCTCCAGCCACGCCCATACTTCGGTAGGTTTCCGCTTCTGCCGGGGCTACCGCGATAACTTTGGCGGCGTCCTTTAAAATCTCTTGACCCCGGAGCCGGTCATAGACCCTTTTCAGAGTTCCTTTCTGAAAGTAGGTCGCCAGTGAACCGTGAGCCTGTAAAACATAGGGGATATGGTACTGCCGCGCGTAGCGGTGCACCATGATGTTAGGTATCGTCGGGTAGTTATGCAGGTGGATAATATCGAAGTCCCGGAGCTCTCTTTTCGACGTCGTCAGTATTCCCGGCATCAGCAGCGGTTTCCCACCCGGACTGAGGTAATTATGGGCGGCGTAAACTTTGACGCCGGGCAGGGTTTTGGTATACCCTTGCTCAAGCCGGTAGTTGCTGGTAAATATCGTGACCTCGTGCCCGCGCCGGCTCAAAGCCTGTGAAAGGCGGCTGGCGACATCGGCCGACCCTCCCGCTGAAGGAGAAAACATGTCGATAACCTGCAGGATTTTCATACCGGCTCCGTTTTCTGCCCGGTTGCTCAATGACGAATATCACCATTTTACCATATCTGCCAGCTATCAGGTATGCTGCTTGTGACAGTTGTCCGTTAGCTTGTCTGTTGTCAATATTCTGGTATTGTAGTTAGGTCAATATTTCGGCACGGGATTCTACGGCGATGTAAGAATAAAGGTATTAAATGAACTGCTGATAATTATTATCCTGACACAGTTGGCGATAATCAAAGGCTCGAATCCTATCTCTAATAAAATGAAAGCACACAGCCGTACCTGAAGTTGTTGCACTTGTGGATTAACGTCAAACCTGGGGGATAGATGACAGGCGGTTGATTATCTCAAAAGGGCTTATATTAGCTACAAAAACTAGGTGTAGCCAGGGAGCAATAGGCAGAACTTTCTAACTGGTTTTCAATCTTACAGATTTAATTATTCCTGTTTTCTCATCTTAGCTAAGTGAGCAAGTCAGCGAAAAAAGTTGGGCTGGATTCTCGGGTCAATCCCGAAAATGATGTCATCTTGTATTATTCTACCAGATTCTCTACTGCGAACTTAAAAACTTGCGGAATGAGAGCATCTTATTGATAGTGTCAATCAACTCTCTTGCCTTGACGGGCTTGTTTAAAAATTCCGAACCACCGAAGTCAAAAGCTTCGACCATCTCTTTGAGACCTTCGGCAGTCGGGCTTTTATTCTCATCGATAACCCCTTTTACACTCAGGAATATCACCGGAATACCGCAGGTATCCGGGTTATCCTGTAGTTTACGGCAGACCTCGTATCCGTTCATATCGGGCATTAATATATCAAGTACGATGAGATCCGGTTTTCCCGTTTGAGCTTTTTTCAGACCATCCTGTCCGTTTGATGCGGTCAGGACATCGAAACCCTCCTTCTGTAAGACTCGCTCGGCGGCTAAAACCAGAGCTCGATTGTCATCAACAAGGAGTATTCTCAGTTTCTCATTCATATCGTTTCCTCCCGTTCATATTGGTTTAGCTTTTGCCGGCTTTACACGTTATTTGTCGGCTGTATTGGGCAAACAAGTCGGAAAACTGCTTTTCCTCCTCCTCTAATTTCTGTAGCGCTTCCGTAGCTCCTGTTAAATTGTCGTTTCGTCCCATTTCTTCAAGCTGGAGAGCCGTACTGGCAAAGGTAGCACAGCCGAAACTACGCACGGCGCCTTTAATACAGTGTGCCGCCACTCTAACAGCCGGGGCATCATGCTGACCGATACCGTCTTTGAGCCGTTTTAACTGCTCAGGATAGTCCTGTTCCAGGAAAACGCCTATCACCTCTTTTAGAATATCTTCATCACCCTCAACTAATTCCAAAGCCGCCTTGATATCCATAACATCAGATTTCGTATTATTATTTAAAGAAACATCATTAGCTTTCTTGATCTCTATAACATCAGATTTCGTATTATTATTTAAAGAAACATCATTAGCTTTCTTGATCTCTATAACATCAGATTTCGCATTTATTTTCAAAGCAATATCATTGACGACATTGTTCAACTCGTCTAGTTTCACCGGCTTGGAAAGATATGCATCCATACCTGCGTCTAAGCATTTTTGTTTATCCTCTTTCATGGCATAAGCTGTCATGGCAATTATTGGTATATGCTGACCTGATTCCTGTTCCGTCTTGCGAATTAACCGCGTAGCCTCCAGACCGTTCATTTCCGGCATTTCGAAGTCCATTAAAATCAGATCAAATGCTCCCTCTTTTGCCATACGAATAGCTTCTATCCCGTTGTTGGCAATCTGCAATGAGTGGCCCGCTTTCTCCAGCTTTGTTTTCACAATCAATTGAGATGTTATATTATCTTCAGCCACCAGAATGCGAAGTTTTGATAAAACGGTGTTTGGTGTAGCTAGTTTGCTCGTCTCTTTATTAGTCTTGGTATGCCCAAGTGCCGATAGAATAACATCTATCAGATCTGACTCTTTAATAGGTTTATTCAGATAGTGAGATATACCGAGTTCCTGGCACATGGCAAAGTCGCTGCTAATATTGTCAGAGGGCAGCATCATAACCAGCCCGGGTCGCATAGCTGTGTCAAGCATAATTTGCTCGCCCGCAGCGAAGACATCTGCTGTCGGGAGCGTTTTATCCAGCAGTACCAGGATAAATTGGCGGGAGGTGCCCTTAGCGAATTCCAATTCTTCAAGTCCTGAAGAGACGTTATCCGCTTCGGTCACTTGAAATCCGTATTCCTTTAGCGTATCTCTCAATATCGAGCGGCAAGTTGCGTTATCATCAATCACCAGCAATGGCAATCCGCGCAAGTCTGATGGTATTTGCGGGAGGCTTTCATTACACTCGCCAACGGCTTGTTTACCGAACTTCGCTGTGAACTGGAAAACACTCCCTTCTCCCGGTTTGGTGGTGAACCAGATGCGTCCGTTCATCAGTTTGACTAATTCCTTACAAATGGACAGCCCGAGGCCGGTGCCGCCGTACTTGCGGCTATTAGAGCCGTCAACCTGCTCAAAGGGATTGAAAAGTAGCCCCTCCTTATCCTTGGGTATGCCTATTCCGGTGTCCCTGATACTAAAGTGTAGCTCTACCTCTGTTTCGCCTTCGGTTTCAATACCCACGTGCAGGACTATTTCACCCTTCTCGGTAAATTTAATGGCGTTGCCGAGCAAATTTACCAGTACCTGTTGCAGACGGACGGCATCGCCGGTTACTTTAACAGGGATGTCGCGTGATACTTGTAGCAGGACCTCCAATCTCTTCTTATGAGCGAGTACCGCGACAGTTGATAAAGCTTCCTCAACTGTTTTACGCAAGTTAAAGTTGATATTTTCAAGTTTAATCTTACCTGCCTCAATCTTGGAAAAATCTAAAATTTGGTTAATTACATTAAGAAGTGTATCGGCCGAGTTTCTAGCCATATTTAAATATTGGCGTTGTTCCTGCGCCAATTCAGTGTCACGTAATAGATCAAGAGTTCCCATGATGCCGTGGATAGGCGTGCGGATCTCGTGGCTCATGCGGGCCAGGAAATCACCTTTTGCCTGGTTAGCTGCATCAGCTTTAATCATGGCGTTGCGTAACTCATCCTCCATTTTCTTGCGTTCGGTAATTTCGGTTATCGCCACGATACGGCATGGCTCACCCCCGATATTAATTATCTCGGCTGAAGCTAGACCCACGCGTATCTCGCCTGACTTCGTGCGTGAGCGCATCTCCATGTTTTGAAAACCGCCTGCACTTTTAATCTTGCTTCGAAATCCTTCCAGCTCTTTTTCATCCACCCATAGTCCGAGTTCCCTGGCAGTGCGGCCGATTACCTCTTCACGGGAATATCCGGTAAAACGGGAGTAGCTCTCGTTGACTTCAATAAAATGTTCATCCGATAGTGAAGTAATACAGATGGCGTTGCCGCTGGCGCTGAAAGCTTTCGAGAACTTTTCTCCCGACTCCCGTAATGCAATTTCCATCCTCTTGCGTTCAGTGATATCATTGATTGTTACCAGAACGCAGTCCTCGCCGCTCAGCTTTACTATTTCTCCCGAGTATATGCCGCGGCGGATTTCTCCTGACTTAGTTCTAAATGTTATCTCTTCACCGGTTACGCTGCCGTGTTTTCGGAGGATTGGGCGTATCTTTTCACCCTCTTTTTCATCGGCCCAAAGATTGAGTATCCTGGCGGTAGATCCGATAACTTCTTCCTTTGAATAGCCGGTTATTTGAGAGAAACTATCGTTAATTTCTACATATTTACCGTCTTTCAGGCTTGAGATAGAACAAGCATTGGGACTAACCTGGAATGCTTTAGAGAACTTCTCTTCGCTATCCTTGAATGCCTGGACGGAACGTTTCTGCTCGGTTATGTCCCGAAGTATGGCCAGGTCTCCCACTATTTTACCGTTAATCTTTAATGGCGCTGCTGTTATTTCAACGTTAATGATTTCTCTATTTTTCTTATAAAGTTCGACCTCATATGGGGGTACATCGATACCGGTTAGCCTTTTAGCGTAATTAACTGCCAATAAAAATAAACTCTTTTTGGTCAGGATCTGGGCCAGTTTCCTGAAGTCGTGCCCAATCAATTCTTCTTTCTCATATCCGCCGATATCTACTATTTTGTCATTTACATCGAGAATATTACCTTTGTGGCCCAGAACAATAATAATGTCATTGGCCGAATCAAAGATAGATCGATATTTTTCCTCAGACTCCCTTAAAGCCCGTTCAGCCTGCTGTCTCTTGGTCATGTCACGAGATGTCGCCACGAATCCGGTCGGCCTGCCGCTTACATCTCTGATCAAGCTGATATTTAACTCACCGGGAAACTCACTCCCATCTTTTTTTAGGCAGGTGTATTCCAGCAGCCCGCTGCTTCCAATATCCAGTACCTTACGGAGATCTTTAATAACTCGGACGCGGTCACTCACACCTAATAACTTGAAGATGCTAAGACCTAATATTTCAGTTTCGGCATAATAACCATGCATGGCAACAACTTGCCTGTTGCCCCCCTGGATTACCCCATTAAGATCAGTTACCAATACTCCTTCAGCGACCGACTCGATGATAAGACGCGATTTCGCATCCGACTCTCTGGATAACTGTCTCGCGTTTTCCGTTTCCTCCGTCTTTGCGACGACATCTTCATGAAGAATAGCTTTTTCGATCGCTATAGCAAGCTGCTTGGCGATTGACTTCAGAATTGATATATCGCTACTATCAAAGTGATTCCCGGCTTTACGAGCCACGGTCATTAGACCGCGATTTCCGGCATCAAATCTTAGCTGTGTCGTGGCAAAGGGAATACCGTTTCGCTTGCTGGTTAGTGAGTTAAACTCGGGATATTCAGTTGCGAAGTCAAACATATCACCGCAGCGAACCTGTTCATCAGAAAGAACGAATTTCCTGAAAGCACTATTTATCCCTTTGATAGTTCCGCTCTTTTTTATTATCTCGTCAGGCATACCGACTTGTGCTGCCAGATATAACTCTTCCCCGTCATTTTTAGGCAAATAAATTGCGCCCGCATCGGCCTTGAGCGCAATCGTAACCTCACGCATTGCATTTTGGAGCATTTCGGGCACATTCAGAGTCGCCGATGTTGCATTGATGACAGCATTGATACTGGAAAGTTCCCGATTACGCTTTTCCAGGTTTTCCAGAGCAGTTACGTTTTTAATAGCTGTCGCACAATGTGCGCCGATCATCTCCAGGATATCTGACGGTACTTCTTGAGTGAGAAAGAAAAGCATACTTCCCCATAGCGTACCGTCAACAAGAAGTGGAACGAGTACAAGCTTTTTAACACCCAGTATTTTTTGCATAGCATCGCATAACGCATGCGGTAAAACACCATCTGCTATTTCAGCAAGACTCGGTCTGATGGTAACTCCGGGATTGGCGAGATAACCTTGAATCGATTTAAATTTTGACAGGGAGAGCGGGTGCCTCTTGTCATCGGAACTTAAACCTAATTCAATGTCCGGGTCGAAACCTAGCGCTTTAATCGCATTCGCTACAAATAGGTTTTTAATTTTTGAATGATAAGGTATAGTGACATTTAACCCCGATTCATCTGTCTTCAGGATAATTGCAAAACGCACCCCTTCGATTTCTCTGGCCTTTTCGATGGCCAGAATCAATGCTTCATCAAGCGTCTTTACTTTATCAACGTTAATCGCTATATCCCGGACGATGGCCAACTGCTTATTATTTTCAACCAGCTCAGCGTTTTTTTGGTCAAGTAGCCAAAAATTATTCTCCAGAGTACTTACATCAGTTGACGCCCTGTTTTTTCGCCGAAATATGTTGTGGCGCAGCTTGTCAGGCAATGAAGGTAATGATTGCCAATTAACTTCAAATACGCAAGCCTCGGCATTATACTGCACGCCACCTCTGGCATGTTCTCCGTCCGGTTGACACATACATTTCTTTTCGTGTATTTCAGCCGGAGGCAAACCCCATACCGTCGGTATTGCTGCCAAAATACCCTGGGCGTAATAGCAGGTTCCCTGTGACCACAGAAAATCCCCGCTCATACTCATTTCAACACAGGCATTATTATCACCATTTAAAGTAACCTTACACTGGAGTATGTTGTCGAATAGCCTGGCATATCTCGGAACAAAATTATAGGCTGTTTTTGGTCCGGCCAATAGTCGCACCATTGATTCAACACCACCAAGAGGGTTCAACTTAGGAATAGATAACCCGATATCATACATTATGGCATCATTTTTAGTTAGCTCAGCCGCTCTGCGGCATAAGGTCTCTCTAACTTCGTACGTGACCCAGTTCAAGGGATCGGATAAATATTCCTTTGAATAGGGGATACCATCCATTATGGGATCAACATTATATCCCTCAGACTCCAAATACTTAATTATAGAATTGGTCATTCTGCAGCTGGTCTGTTTTTTAAAATTTATAGTATTGGTCATACTATCCTGTCCTCGGTCGCTATAGATCTAACCCGATGTTCCATCTCAAGATTCCGATTCACATAATCCGCCTGGTATTACAAACAAAGCTACTACTCATTGTGTTAACAAAGGGTAAAAATAGAGATAGCAAGCCTAAATGTTTTATAAATATTTGGAGTCTATCTACAATTCACGCCGGTAGTAATCCGGTGAAGACCCTTAATCGACAATATCGTGACCTGAAGAGCCTGTTTGGTATTCTATGCACAAAACACTTTTCTGGTTACTGGTACAATAGTTCTAAATTGAACGTAATAATACTCTATGGTATACTGGTGTACGGATTTCGTAAATAACTTGTCGTAAGTTCGATACTAACCGCTGGCTGTATCTGAAGCGAGGACCGAATGACCAATAAGGTGGTTGTCACTGGTGGTGCCGGCTTTATTGGTTCCCATCTTACCGAAGAGCTGGTAAAACGAAGCTACCATGTTGTCATTTATGATGATCTCTCTACCGGGAAGATGGAAAACGTAGATTTACTACTCAAGAATAGCAATGTGGAGTTCATCCGGGGTACGGTTACTGAGCTGCTGCCGCTTCAGAAGCTTTTTCGAGGCTGTGAGTATATTTTCCATCTCGCGGCTGTCTCCAGCGTACCGCGAAGCATAGCCAATCCCCTGGCTTCTCATAATGTGAACGCAACCGGGACTCTGAACGTACTTCTGGCCGCCAGAGACAATGGCGTAAAGAAGGTGATTTATTCATCCTCCGCCTCTGTATACGGTGATTCCCCCACCCTTCCCAAAAGAGAAGACATGCTGCCTAATCCCAAGTCTCCCTATGCCGTAGCCAAGCTCGCAGGCGAATACTACTGCCGTGTTTTTCAGGAAGTGTATAAACTGCCTGCTGTTTCTCTCCGGTACTTTAACGTCTACGGCCCGGGACAGGACCCGGATTCTCAATATGCGGCGGTAATCCCACGGTTTATTAAAGAGATTAGCGGGGGTAAATCTCCGGTCATTTTTGATGATGGCGAACAAACCAGAGATTTTACCTTCGTTAAGGACGCTGTGGCGGCGAATATCCTGGCAGCTTTGAGTGATGCCTGCGGGGTATTCAATATAAGCCAGGGGCAACGCATCACCATAAATCAGCTGGTTAAGCTTATCAGGGAGCTTGTTGGCAACAGGGTTGAACCAATTCACCAGGAACCAAGGGCGGGTGACATACGACACAGTTTAGCTGATATTTCTAAGGCTAAAGCCTTTGGTTATAAGCCAGGGTATGATTTAAAATCCGGATTAGCGGAGACGATTAGGTGGTTTCACGATAAATAAGGCTGACGACATTAAAGGGATTTTTAGGTTATCACCCACTCAACAGAAATACCCCCGGTAATCCAAAACACTAATAAATTGAATCCGTTTCCACCCTTACCCTCGGTGACTTACTTTTGCTGATGGCGGTAAAGGTAACCAAGTACTATATTCACAACCGTATCGCTTACGTTGGGGATTAAGTACTCAGGGGGTGGTGACCAGTTACCCTTTCGCGACAGAACGGCCTGCACACATTGCTTAATAGTCTCGGGGTCGGCGCCGCTGAGTATGTTGCTCCCGCACTCGATTGTCTCCGGGCGCTCGGTAACGTCCCTGATGGTCACATTGGCTACTCTGAAAATGGAACACTCCTCCTGCACCGTACCGCTGTCGCTGAGGACACAAAATGCGTTCCGCTCCAGGGTAATAAAATCGAAGAAGCCAAAAGGCTCATGGAATTTGATCTGTTTGTTCGTCACGTCTACCCCGTAACGTTTCATTCTGTTGCCGGTGCGCGGATGCAGGCTGCAGATTATCGGCATTTTATATTCCCTTTGAAGTTGTACGAGCGCCTCGGTCAGGGAGCGGAGGCGTTCTTCAACATCCACGTTTTCTTCACGGTGCATGGTAACGAGGAAATACTTGCCTGTTTCCAGTTTCAAGCGGCGCAGGATGTCTGATTGACCAATAGCCGTGTCATAATGCTGGATTACCTCGAAGATAGGATTGCCGGTAACATAAATACGGCGGCCTTCTATACCTTCACGCAGTAGATTAGCTCGGCTGCGTTCGGTGTAGGGCATGAGGATATCACTGCTGCAATCAATAATCCGTCTGTTAATTTCTTCAGGCACACGGTCATCGTAGCAGCGATTCCCGGCCTCCATATGGTAGACGGGAATGCCCATCCGTTTGGCAATTATAGCTGCCAGACCGCTGTTGGTATCTCCCAGGACCAGAAACTTGTCCGGCTTTTCAGAGAGAAAGATTTGCTCCATGGCGGTAATAATCTTACCGATCTGCTCGCCAAAGGTAGCTCCGCGTACGCCCAGAAAATGGTCAGGTTGCCGCACCTTGAGCTGCTGGAAGAAGATATCATTCAAGTTGACGTCATAGTTCTGGCCGGTATGCACCAGCACATGCTGGCATAACTTGTCTAACTTGGCGATAATGCAGCTCAGGCGGATAATTTCAGGCCGCGTGCCCAGTATTGTAATTAATTTCATACAGCACCTTCCAGTGAAAAACGGTAATTAAACTTTGCCAGTTCGGCCACCATCTGGGGTACGGTTGGCGGCTCGGCATAACCGGCCGCCTCCCACAGCTGCCGGTTCAGAGAATCATTTATCGTGGCTAATGTCCGGTCGATGACCACATTTGCCTTGCCGGGATTGACGGTGATATCGCCCCGCTTGTATTCGCGGGCGAAGCATTGCAGCAGCTCCGCCTTGGAAATAGTGCCTGCAGGAATCACATGCTGCATATGAGGTATCTTCAAACCGTGTTTCATAATACCCCGGCAAATTTTGGCAAAATGCAGTGTTGTTACGCCGTTCCATTGATGGTTGGTGTAGCCATTAACGCGGCTGTCAGGCGGTTGCCCCAGGAACCAGTCCATAAGTGAGATATGCCCTTTGGGTTCCGGCCCGATGATGGAACAGCGTAAATGGTACACACTAGCTGAAAAAACCTCTCCGACGCTCTTGGTCTTACCGTATACGTCTAGTGGATCAAACTCGTCTTTTTCAGTATAAAGTCCCCTGCGTCCGGAGTAGGCGCAATCGGTAGCTATCTGCAGTACACGGCAGCCGGTTTGCTCGGCGGCGTGGGCCAGCAGATGGGGGAAAAGGGCGTTGACGGCTACCGCTCGCTCTACCTCGGCGGCGTTATCATCATGGATATATGGCTTAATCACCCCGATGGCGTTTATTGCCCATTCAGCATTAACCAGTACATTTACGATATCATTGACATTACATCGTTCAGCGTCCAGCAGTCGCCATTCGATGTTGCCGGCGCGCTTTCGCAACTTCTGAACCAGTTTTTGACTGCGCGCAGTGGCTGAAAGTTGCAATTCTGGATCTCCGGAGAGATAGTCCAGCACCATCGAACCCAGCATGCCGGATGCGCCTAGAATGATTACCTTAATCACTTCCCCCTCATTTTAATAACTATTACTGTTCGTGCCGCGCACCCCGGTAGCGTGTGTCACTCAGTTTAGTCATTACTTTTATGCAAGTACGTCTTCCTCAAATACCGTTCTGTCCTCGACTAAAAGCTTGTATTTTTTTAGTAATTTAGCTAGCTCGGACTTTGAAAAAAGGTTATCGGCTGAACTATATTCTCCTGTGATTGTTTTTTCAACTGCTCCTGGTGACTTGAGCTCAGGTAATATAGGCAGAATTGCCAGGTAGTCCCCTCGCTCCACAGTCCGGTGTGCTTCTTCCTCTGATACCAGGATCTCATGTATCTTTTCTCCAGGTCGAATACCTGTAACGACTGTTTTAATCGGGCGATTATCGATAAGTATATCAGCAACATCAATCATCCGGGCTGAAGGTACGCGCGGGATATAGGTTTCGCCTCTTTTTGCTTTTGCGAAAGCAGCAAAGATTGTGTCTACGGCTTTATCTAAGCTAAGAAGAAAACGTGTCATATCGGTGGTAGTGATGGTAATAGGCCCGCCGTTACGTATCTGGTCATGAAAGAGTGGGATTACCGAGCCGCGTGATGCCAGTACATTACCATATCGCACACAAATGAACCTTGTATTCGGGCAGTCCATGTTCGCATGAATAAAAACACGCTCCTGAATAGCCTTAGTCATGCCCATCACGTTGACCGGCTTGCATGCCTTATCTGTCGACACTCCAATCACTGTTTCGACGGGCAGTTTGTTTTCTCGAATGGCACGAACTATGTTTTCCGGCCCGATGATATTAGTTTGCACTGCTTCAAAAGGAAAATATTCACACGCGGGCACTTGCTTAAGGGCAGCCGCATTAAAAACAACATCGGCGTTGCGTAGTACCGCACAAATTGCATGGTAGTCCCGTACATCACCTATCTGGAACTGTAATATCTCTTCAAAATTACGATAGATAATCTCATCGGTAGCACTTTCCTTGCGTTGAAAAGAAAGGCGCATTGTATTTTGTTTAGCCTCGTCCCGTGAAAATACTGTAATGCTCTTGGGTTTGCCAATCTCTCCTGTGAGCAACCGGCGAACCAATACCTTGCCCAACGAGCCGGTCCCGCCGGTGACGACAATTCTTTTGTTAGTTAACATAAAGTCTCCTTATTTCAGAGAGTAGAACGATGTTTTAATATATCCGCACAATCATATCATACCAGCCTGGTGGAACCCAAACAATAGATTAGTAGAACTAACGGCGTTTAAGCTTAGATTGCATGAGACCGTAAACTCATGTTTCATTTCCCTTTTCGTTTATTAGCTGCTTCTGAGGCAATCTTCTCATACATCGCAATTACCTGCGGTTTAATGACGGATTGGTCAAGGCGCTCACGTGCGACTTTCGCGTTAAGTTCAGCCGCGCGGTCAACGAGACGGTCATCGGTTATCGCTTTTCGGATTGCAGCCGCGATGGGCTCCGGGTCCTCAGGCGGGACAATAAATCCTGTCTCTCCATCAACAATCCATTCATCGCAACAGGCTGTGCACGACTGAATGGGGAATGCCCCCATCACCATTGCCTCAAGCAATGACGTGCTGATAGCGTCTGAGATGCTCAAACCTATGGATATTCGGGCCTGCCCATACAACCGCAGCATATCATCATGGGAACAGAAAGGTATCATTTCTATATGAAGCCCTGTGGTTTGGGAGACCAGTTCCGCCGCAATTTTGACATCATCGTTTGCCAGATAGACACCAACCCGGTAGCCTCGCAGACTATCAGCGCACAGTGCCAGTGCGCGCAGGCCAACCAGTGCCCGACCGGCCCAGTGCTGGTATCCCTTAAGCAATATCAGCCGCCGTGCTGAGGTGGGCCCCGGCTGTCTAAACTGAGCAATTCGGACAAGGTTAAATCCGCCCGTGTTCGGTAACACCGGGAGCACCTCACCCTTAAATCCCATCTGTTTAGCTAGTTGCACATCACGCTGACACTCGCAAGAATAGTAGTCACACATCGAAAGGACTTCAGCAATCTTGCTTTTGTGCTCAGCCAGACGCCCAAAAAGATAGATGTCGCTGCCCCAGTTCGTCACGATCCATGGAGGGAATTGCCCATGATACTTCTTTCTCACGTCGGAAACCAGGTAGCCGCCTGCCTGAATTTCCATCGAATGAATGATATCCGGATGCAATTTCTTAATGAGCCGTTTTAGCTGGAACGAGCGATAGTCATGCCACCAGTACCCCAGGGCGGCTCTCGCCACGTAGGCTATGTGACGGGAAATGTTAGGTACGATAACAGGTACCCCACGCAATTTAACTGTGCGGTGGTCATGGTTCCCCTGATATCCATATAACGAATGATAGACGGTAACATCCCTCAAATGGGGACTTATCTCACCGACGTCTACGCTTGGGAAAAGATGCAAGTCCCAGCCCTGCCCGTCCAGCTGGTTTATCCAGCGGGCGGTATGAATACTGTTGGGAAAGGCGACGAAGAGGATACGCATTGGGTCTCCTTCCTTTGTGTCAAACGTCTCGTTTAGAGTTAAGTTACTGGAATAAGGTAGTTCTCTTCAACCTGCAGAAACTGTGCGAAGCTTGTGCGCAGGCTATCCAGCGTTAAATACTTATCAAAAGCAGCGCGCCCGTTATGGGTGAGTTGACCGTACAATTTTTCGTCAGACGCCAGCGTATTCAGCGCCTGTAATATTTTCGACTCTTCATTTGAATCACATATGAGTCCGGCGGCATTGTCCTTGATAAAAATTGCTGGAGCAGCATACTGCGGGCCATGAAACAGAACCGGGCGACCTGCAGCAAAGTAAGTGGTCAATTTGGAAGGGAAACTCAGGCGGGCTTCAGTCTCGAAGACGGAATCAAACCAATACGGACAATACAAAATGTCTGTTTCCGATAAAAGCTTGACCGTGTTTTGCTGAGTATGCCAGCCGAGCCATTCGAGTCTCAGCGGAGTCGTGGAAGTGAGCATTGGCCATCTCCCCAGCAAGCGTATTCGCACGTTACGTTTGCCTAATCTCCATCCTACCGTATCTAGAGCCCTAAGCAGAGCTTTCCATTCTTCTGTAGCGTACATCTGGCCGGCCAGCCCGATGACTAATTCATTACCTGGATTCATTCTGTCCGCCGGGTCTATGGCCAAGCTGCTATGAAGGCTGGGCAAGAAGCTTACTGTGTTTACATGAAAACGCTCGTGATATTCGCGGGCCATAGGCCATGAAGCGGTCGCGCAAACTCGACTGCTGCTCATCACTTTGCTAAACATTTTCAGAATCTGTGCCTGGAGAGAACTGGGAGTTGAATTACCACGCAGCATCCAGGTCGGCGGATCGTAGACTTCCGTAAGGAGTGGAATGCCTAAACTGTGTGCTACCGGTAATGCCAGGCGGATTTGTGTTTCTCCCTCGAGAGGGCACCAAAGGACATCCGCACCGAATCTCCGGCCATATTCGACTGCCTGAGAAACAAGCCGCCTTAATGCTATCCCGTTATAGTAATGAAGCCCAAAATTAAGTAACCAGTGAACTAGCGAGTAACTCTTGGATAGCGAGTAACTCTTGGATAGTGAGTAACTCTTGAATGGCGGGACAGCCTCAATAGGTCTATTTCGATACTGAGTCGGTATCCACTCCAAATCGGCTGATATCTTGGCTTTAAGTTCAGGCACCGAGACACAAAAACACGCGATCGAGCCACGGGGCAGGAACCTGCACAGCTGGTCTAAGACCAGGCCGGCCGTGTAGTCCTTGCAGGGCGGGATGTCAGAAAGTAAAAGTATTTTCATTTATTACCCTACTCGTATTATTATTAGCCGCATGAGGCCTTACATGAAAACTCAGCGTCCTTTTGCCAATATTGGATAAGTCATATGCCAGCCCCACTGTAAAACCCTGAATATGGGCCGGGGAAGCTTTGATATCCGCACCCTCAGCCAGAGGCTCAGGACGGAGAAAACGATTGTCGGGTGATACAGGACAGCCCGGAGGTAATACCACAGCGCCAGCCAGCGTGCCCGGCCGCAGGCTATTCCGGCGGTGAGATAAGCCCAGGCGAGTGCCTGGGAGTGCACCTTGAGGACTCTTGGCGGAAGACCGGGGCGTGAGTAAAACTGCTTAGTCAGACGGATGTGCTCGTCGGCCATGTCATGTCCCTTCTGCGATACCGTGGCGGAGTCCGGGTGAACCCGGAAGGTCGCCAGCGTTCTGGGGATACGGGCGAATTGACCATACAGCCCCAGCCGCAGCCAATACTCAAAATCGCCCGCGTATTTGAAAGCGGAGTCTCGCATGCCAGTCAACTCAAAGGCTTTCCGTCTGATAAATGCTCCCGGTCCAACCATATAATAGTGCCGCCTCAGACTGTACAGATAATTATACTCGGGAACCTGTACGTGTCTCGTTACGATTGAATCGCGGTCAATGAAATCCCAGTCGGGGTAGGCAACCAGGATATCGGGGTATGACTGCATGAAGGCTACCGCAGCTCTAACCGCTCCAGGGAGCAGAGGGTCGTCTGAATTCACCACGGCTACAATCTCACCGTGCGCCATGCCAAACCCTTTGTTGACCGTCCGCGTTTCCCCCATATTTGGGTGTGTCTCCCAGATGAGATGTCCGGTGTATTTTTGCAGCACCTCTTCCGTATTGTCTGTGGAGCCGTCGTTCAGGACTATATACTCTATTCGCGGGTAGTTCTGCGCTAGAACACTCTGTATAGTCTCATCAAGGTATGCAGCCCGATTGTACGCTGGTGTTATGATAGAAACGAGGGGGAACAGCGAATACAGACAATCTTGCTCTTTGATATGGTGCATGGGGTACAACCTGCCTGACGTATCAAATCCCAGTTTGCAGTCACTTAGCTTCGGAAGATCAGGACTACTGCAAACACAAATAATGATATTAGGGTTTGCCGGTTTATGTTGTGCGTCATAAATACAACCGGATAAATCTTGATAGAAGATCTCTACTCCGTCAAATCCAACAAACGCTTCTTCAGTGATTCCCGTAAGAACATGGTAAATATTCCGTCCTTCTGGTTCTCCGTAGGGAACATCGAAGATTAGCCGTCTTCGCCATTTTATTGACTTTGCCAGTCGTAGCCCATTCGGTATGTGCTCTATAGCGTTTCGAGATACTGCGTAATCACATTCTGGCATCCTTGGTATAAATTCCAATAGGTCTGCTTGCTCATAATGGATATCCGTATTCATATAATGCTCGTGCGCATATTCCAGACTGTCCCTCGATATATCCACACCACTAATATGTGAATGCGTTATTTCTGAAAGCACCCGACAACCCCACCCTACGCCACAACCAAGGTCGATGATATCGATAGCTTTGTTATTAGTAGCTATTGCCAGGTCATTCATAATGATCAGACGGAAGAACAAATAGGAACTGTAGTGCCGAATTAATTCCTCCAAATCATGAGTCAAACCCGGGATAAGGCGCTCCCCTTCGTTATAAATTATCCTTTCAAGCTCGTTAAGTTCGGCCATGCGAATGTCTCCAGTTAGTAACAGTCTTCATCAATATATCGCCATGTGACCGGTAAGTAAATCAAACCTGGCCAGTGAATGCCATGCGAAGAGAGACGGGAATTTGGCTCTTCTCTCCGGAAAGTCAAACGCACACCTGGAAAATGTTCTGGTTCGTGTCCGGGTTCCCAAAAACCAAATGCCAGTAGGTATTCTCCGGGTGCTAGAAGATATGAAGGGATAGTAAGGGTTATAGTGTGTTTCCCTATCTTATGTTTGCGGTTATCATTAAGCAAATCATCATTGGAATAGAATATGCATAAATCATCGGGACTTCTGACTTCGACGCATAATAGCACACTTTTAACTTCCTCTCGCACAAGATACTCAAATCTCAAGGTGGTTTCTTCCGTATTGGAACCCGGTGTGGACGTTATTAGCTTAGCTTTTAAAAATTGGATCCGCAAATTAGGGTCTTCTTGGAATGTTACGTTCGATGTTGGTGTTCCGAATAATGCCTCCATATATTTGTTTGTGACTTCGGAGGTTAGTCCTGCCAACTCAATTCCTCCGTCTTTTAGCAATATGCATCTGGAACACAGTGATTTAACCGCTGCCATATTATGGCTGATGAACAGCACCGTTCGCCCTCCCTTCGCCACCTCGTCCATCTTCCCCAGGCATTTCTTCTGGAAGGCAGTATCGCCTACCGCCAGCACCTCGTCTACCAGCAGGATATCAGGCTCCAGGTGAGCGGCCACGGCAAAAGCCAGACGCACGTACATACCGCTGGAATAACGCTTGACCGGCGTGTCCAGAAACTTCTCTATCTCCGCAAAAGCGACGATATCGTCGAACTTACGCTCAATCTCGGCCTTCTTCAGCCCCAGGATAGCGCCGTTAAGATATATATTCTCCCGGCCGGTAAGCTCTGGATGAAAACCGGTGCCCACCTCCAGAAGTGCCCCGGCACGTCCGTGGATTTCAACCTGGCCTTCGGTAGGCGCCGTTATGCGTGAGAGGATTTTCAGCAAGGTGCTCTTCCCTGAGCCGTTTCTGCCGATTATACCTACCGCTTCACCTTGCTTCACATCGAAGGAAACGTCTTTCAGTGCCCAGATATAGCCCTGCTTATCTCCGGTCATCGGCGGGTTCTCCCCCGGAGTCCGGCGGTCTGTGGACCTCAAGCGTCGGAAGGGGGCGGTTACCGCGTTGCTCAGGCTCTCACGCAGTGTCTTATACCCCACCGTCTGGCCGATGCGGTAGCGTTTGCCCAGATTTTCAACCCGTATGGCGAAATCACTCACACCGGTTTCCTCGCATTTATTCGCTCACACAACATCAGCAAAAACTCTTTCGCGGCGCCGGAAATAGAAGACTCCTGTTATAAGTATGATGGCAATAATGGCTGCCGAAGCAATTATCAAATAGCTTGGTGGTTCTGTGCCCAGTATCGCCCAGCGAAAGCCTTCTATTATTCCGGACATCGGGTTCAGCAGACCGTAGGCCACCTGAAAGCGCTCAGGGACAAAATTGCTGGAGTAAATAACCGGTGAGGCGAAAAGCCACAGCTGGATCAAGAATGGAGTAGCATAACCAACATCGCGGTACTCCACATTTATGGCGGATAACCACAGCCCCACGCCCAGAGCAAGGATAAGCTCCAGCAAAAGGAAGAGGGGTAACCATAGCATCGTTATAGAGGGAGAATAATGGTAGTAGAACATCAGGCCGATAAGAATAACAAGCGAAATCACAAAATCAACCAGGGGTGTAAGTATGCTTGCCAATGGCGTGAGGAGCCGGGGAAAGTAGACTTTTTGAATGACGTTGGCGTCTTGAACCAGGCTGACAGACGCCCGGGTTATCCCATTGGCAAACAATGTCCACGGCACCAGCGCAGCATAGGTAAAAAGTGGGTAGGGGATACTTTCAGAAGGAACTTTTGCCAGTGTGCCGAAGAAAAGAGAAAAGACTACCATCGTGAGCAGTGGTTGTATGACCGCCCAGATAATACCCAGCGCTGTTTGCTTATAGCGAACTTTAATATCGCGCCAGACCAGAAAGTACAGCAGTTCGCGATAGTCCCACAATTCGCCAAGATTGACCGGTACCCAACCGCGTACCGGGCGTATTTTAATAATTGGGATTGAGATAACCTTTGACGTTTGGCTGGAACTAGTCCCCACGTATTTCCCCTCAGATTATTTGCCACATGAATTCTTTACGAGTAAGCAGACTCATGATAATGATATTACCTTTATGTATTCGTGTCAATCGGATACCATCGATGGCGTTTCCTTACTCTAATGCTTACTCATCAGCAGACTGCGATGAATTTGCATCACCGGGTTTTCATTCAACCTGTCAAGTCAATACCAATTCTTCTCAGCATTGCTTCAGTAGGCGTTTCTTTCTACCCGGCAGGATAATAGAAAACCTTCAATCAAATGGTATAACGGAACAGCTAAGCTCGTATAGTGATTTGGACTAATCGAATCGTACTGACCGGGATTCCCTGAGTTTAGGAAAGTTATTTTAGGCTTGCTGGTGGACCCGGGGGGATTCGAACCCCCTACCTTTTGCCTGCCAGGCAAACGTTCTCCCGAGTGAACTACGGGCCCAAGTACGCCTCTTTAATTTAGCATAAATGCGAAGCCGCTGGCAAGGGCACCTGCCGGTATCTTAAAAATATACAGCTTGTTTATAAAGGTTCTGGCCGTGTTTATGCTTTGTTTACATTAACGGTGCTATTCTTATATTGTTAAATCAAGTTGTTCCCCAGCTTGATAAAGGCCCAGAAGAAGGGGCCCGGCCAGTCCTTGAGTTAGAAGAGCTTAAGGATTTGCCCGGCCCCTTTTCGTTTTTCACTTTGTTATTGCGCATTTCCATATAAATAAGATAAAATTATAGATATTATCATGATCCGTAAGGGGGAACCAATCATGCTAGGAAAGATATCGCAAAGAGTATTTCTAGGCGTAGTAATAATTTTAGCGGGTTTAATGGTAATAGCCTGCGGGGAAAAGGCGACAGCTTCTCCCGCTACTACTATTGCTTCAACTTCTCAAACTACAACGGAGGTAAAAATAATGAAATGGAATTCAGCCCCCAAGATGCAAATCGATGTCAATAAAAAATACACGGCCACCATGGAAACGGAAAAGGGGAACCTGGTACTGGAGTTATTCGCTAAAGATGTCCCGAATACGGTTAACAACTTCGTCTTCCTGGCCAGGCAGGGATTCTATGACGGCACCACTTTTCACCGCGTTATCGTGGATTTTATGGTCCAGGGCGGCGACCCCACCGGGACAGGCGCGGGTGACGCCGGCTATAAATTTGCCGACGAATTTACTTCCCACAAAAACGTCGCCGGCGCGTTATCAATGGCCAACTCCGGTGCCAATACCAACGGTTCGCAGTTCTTCATTACCTATGTCGCAACGCCTTGGCTTGATGGTGTGCATACCGTCTTTGGGCAGCTTTCTGCGGATAGTATGAGTGTCCTGAAGAAAATAACCCCGCGCGACCCTTCCACCGCAACAAAGCCCGGCGATAAGTTGATAAAAGTAACGATAAAAGAAGAGTAGCTCTACAGGTCTACACCTATCAGGTGGAATAGCCCTTTAAGTCCGAAGTAACCGGCGTAGACAACCGTCATGCACTTGATGATCTTGCCGATGAAGACAATGATGGTATATTTCCTGAGACCGAATTTCAGCGCGCCGCAGGCAAAGGCGGCGGGATAGAAAAACGGATTAACCACCGATGTTACCGCTAATAAGGTGATAGTGCCCCGGCGCTCTATCAGGTCCAGCATCTTCTCGTAGGCTTTCTGAATGCGGCTGTGTTTAATATCACTTATAGCCCGGCCGGCGCTGTGGCCGGTCATATAGATGGACAAAGCTCCTACCGTTTCTCCCAGCGCGGCTGATAAGCCGACCAGCCAGGGTAACGGCATGACGCCCCCCAGCGCAAAAACTATTGCCAGCATAGGCACCGGAATAATTATCGTGGCTCCGCCCAGGATGCTGATGAAGAAAGCCCCCATGTAGCCGTATTGCTGGAGTTCCTGGACTTGTTCTTTATAGACAACGATAGCCACGGCCATAAGTACCGTAATGACAATACCGAGGATACCGAGGATGAAGGCACCTTTCGCGGATTTTTTACCGGTCTTTTCGGGAACGCTGTTATTCTCGGTCGTACCGGTTGGTTTTTCTTCCGCGGCCTGCTTTACCATAATGTGTCTCTATTATACATGTATAGATAAATCCAGTTCAATTAACAAAACAGTAGGGGCGGGTTTCTAACCCGCCCGACCGGCGCAATCGGGGCGTGAGAATCTCTACAAGAATAAAACCATACCGGCGAAAGCCGGTATCCAGCCGTCATCCCCTCTACCTTGTACCCTATTCCCTTTTCCCTCTTTTATCCCAAAACGCGAGGATAAAGAAGAGTCCCGGTTTTTAGTCGGGACTCTTACATCTCCCCCTCTCTGTCAATGGCGGCGTTACGCCATCCCGTATGACAAGGGAATCGGGACGGAGAGGGGGACTAAAGGGGGAGAGGTCGGTTTCTAACCCGCCCCCCTTTACCCTGAGCTAGTCGAAAGATTTCTCTATTCCCTCTTCATCGTTACTTGTTACTTTTAAGCTTCCTTGCTAATTGCTACTTGTAATTTGCTACTTCCCCCCGCCTTGGTTTTAAAGGTCAATTTTTTGCCTTCTTTGTTCAGGCCTACTTTAACCGTGTCGCCTTCCTTAAGCTCGCCGCGGAGCATCTTGCTGGAGAGCGGATTCTCTACATAGCGCTCGATGACCCGCCGCAGGGGACGCGCCCCGTAAACGGGGTCGTAGCCTTCCCTGGCCAGCCAGGATTTTGCTTTCTTGGTCAGCTCAAGGCCAACCTTACGCTCGGCGAGTCTCTTTTCCAGGTCTTTCACCATGAGGTCGACGATTTTACCGAGCTGCTCCTCGCTAAGCTCGTGGAAAACGATGATATCGTCAAGCCGGTTCAGGAACTCGGGGCGGAAGAGCCTCTTGACCTCGGTCATGACCTTTTCTTTCATCGACTCGTAGCCTTGCTTTGCCCTGGCGTCCTCTTTCTTCGTGGAAAAACCGAGTTGCCCCTCGCGCTTGATTAAATCGACACCGGCGTTGCTGGTCATGATGATGACCGTATTCTTAAAGTCCACCGTCCGTCCCTGTCCGTCGGTCAACCGCCCGTCATCCATAATCTGGAGCAGGGTATTGAAGACCTCCGGGTGCGCCTTTTCCACTTCGTCGAGCAGGATAACGCGGAAAGGACGCCGGCGCACGGCCTCAGTAAGCTGGCCGCCCTCGTCGTAACCGATATAGCCGGGCGGCGCCCCGATGAGCCGCGATACAGTGTGCTTCTCCTGGTATTCGGACATATCCAGCCGTACCATGGCGTTCTCATCATCGAACAGGAACCAGGCCAGGGTGCGTACAAGTTCGGTCTTGCCGACGCCCGTCGGCCCCAGGAACATGAAACTGCCGATAGGCCGCCGCGGGTCTTTAAGTCCGGCCCGGCTCCGCCTTATTGCCTCGGAGATGGCAGCTACCGCCTCCTCCTGGTTGATAAGTCGCTCGTGGATGCGCTCTTCCATATGGAGCAATTTTTGCGCTTCGCCTTCCAGCATCTGGGAAACCGGTATGCCCGTCCACTTGGAAACAAGATTGGCAATCTGCTCGGCGCCTACCTCCTCGCTGATTTTCTCCTTCTGCAGCCGTTGTTTCTTCGCCTCTTTATATTCAGGCTCTAGCTTTAACCTGTCTGCCTTTAACTTGGCAGATTGTTCGTAGTCCTGGCGCTGTGTAGCGGCTTCTTCCTCGTTAGCCAGGTGCTTGATACGTTGTTCCATGTCCTTTTCTTCGGGCGAGGCGCTCTCTGTATCGATACGCAGTTTGCTGGCGGCCTCATCGATAAGGTCGATGGCCTTGTCCGGCAAATGGCGGTCGGAGATATAGCGCTGGGAGAGCCTGGCCGCCGCTTCCAGAGCTTCATCGGTAATCTTTATCTTATGATGTGCCTCGTAACGGGGGCGCAGGCCGCGCAGAATCTTGATAGTATCCTCCACACTGGGCTCGTCAAGATAGACCGGCTGGAAACGCCTTTCCAGGGCTTTATCTTTTTCGATATGTTTGCGATATTCATCGATTGTGGTCGCGCCGATGCACTGGAGCTCGCCGTGCGCCAGCGCCGGTTTGAGCATGTTACTGGCATCGATTGAGCCTTCAGCGGCCCCGGCGCCCACGACGGTATGTATCTCGTCAATAAAGAGTATTACTTCTCACTTGGATTCCCTTACTTCGTCCATGACCGACTTAAGCCGCTCCTCGAACTCGCCGCGGAACTTGCTGCCGGCCACCAGCGCCCCCATGTCCAGAGCGATTACCTTGCGCCCTTTCAGGGAGTCCGGGACATCATCGGCGGCTATTTTCTCCGCCAGCCCTTCGGCGATGGCTGTCTTGCCGACGCCTGCCTCTCCGACGATGACCGGGTTGTTCTTGGTGCGCCGGGTGAGTATCTGCATGACCCGCTTGATTTCTTCATCGCGTCCGATAACCGGGTCGAGCTTGCCCTCGCGGGCAAACTGGGTCAGGTCGCGGCCATACTTCTGGAGGGAGCGGTACTTGCTTTCGGCGTGCGTATCCGTCACGCGGTGTCCGCCGCGGAGCTTCTGGAGGGCGGCATATACCTTTTCCTGGGTAATGCCGGCGCTGTGAAGTATTTTTGCCGCATCGCCTTTATCATCGCTAACTATGGCGATAAGCAGGTGCTCCGTGCTGATAAATTCGTCCTTGAGCCGCTTGGCCTCTTCTTCAGCGCGGGACATCAACCCGGTGACACGCGGCGTGGCATAAAGTTGACCCGACTGGTAGGCAATCTTGGGAGTCCTTTCCAGGGCTTCTTCCGTCTTGCGGCGAGTCGCCTCCGCGTCAACGCCGAGTTCTTTAAGAATTTCTCCCACCAGGCCCCGCTGCTGTACGAGCAGTGCCAGCAGTATATGTTCAACATCCCACTGGCTGTGCTTGAACTGCATCGCCATTTGCTGGGATGTTTGTAAAGCTTCCTGTGCCTGTTCTGTAAATCTTTCCTGTCTCATATCTCTTCTCCCTGATGCAGCTTCTGTAGTTCTTCATGCGCTTGTTCCAACTCTTTCTGCATCTCTCCCATCTGTTCCATCATGCGTAGAATTACTTCCACCCCCGGCAGGTTAATACCCATATCATCTACCAGCGACTTAACTCTCTGTAGCACGGCAATGTCTCTATCCGAGTACAGGCGGACGTTCCCCCGAGAGCGGCCCGGCGCGATGATACCGACTTTTTCATAATAGCGCAGGGTATAGGTCTGCGTATCCAGCATCCTGGCCGCAATGCTGATGACGTAACGTGGTTCTGTATCATGTCTTTCCTTGCTCATGTTCACCCCCACTTAGCTTCAGGCCGGCCGTATCTTACTCAGCTGCCTGAAAAGCTCCTTTTCTTTTTCCGTAAGTCCGGTTGGTAAAATAACGTTTATCTTGGCTAAAATGTCGCCTCGGTTGATATTCCCCAGATGGGGCATGCCCTGACCGGCGAGGCGGAAAATGCGTCCATTCTGCGTTTCCGGCGGTATTTTTAGGGACAGTTTCCCTTTCGGGGTAGGCACCTGTATTTCACCGCCCAGCATGGCTACAGTTAGCGGCACGGCGATAGTAGTGTTAAGATTATCGCCATCCCGATCGAATGCTTGGTGAGGCATTACCGTGACAATCAGGTAAAGATCGCCGCTGGCGCCGCCGTAACCGGGCTGCCCTTTGCCGGCGACACGTACTCGTGAGCCCGTGCTGACACCGGCGGGGATTTTCACCTCAAGCCGCTTAATAGTTGGTGCGACACCGGCGCCGCGGCATATCGAGCAGGTTACGTTCTGAATCCGCCCTGTGCCTTTACAGGTGGCGCAGGTCTCTTCTACCTGGAGGCTGATGGTGCGGCTGGTGCCGCTGTAGGCTTCTTCCAGCGTTATCTCAACGGCTGTTTCCAGATCCTGTCCGCGTTTGGGCTGGGCGCGGCGGGAAAAGCCCCCGGAGCGACCGCCTCTAAGCAGATCTTCAAAGATGCTGTCCATACCGCCGCTGCCCCCGCCGAAGTGAAAACCTGTCTCGTCATTCGGGGAGTATTCTTGATACTGCGGCTGCTGCGGCCTACCGGCTCCCCCGGCTTTTTCAAACTGGTCGGCGTACTGCCATTTATCACCGTACTTATCGTATTTGGCCCGTTTCTCTTTGTCGGAGAGTATTTCGTGGGCGGCGTTTATCTCCTTGAACTTGGCCTCGGCGGCTTTGTTGCCGGGGTTAACGTCCGGATGGTACTTGCGCGCCATGCGCCGATAGGCCTGCTTGATGTCTTTCTCGGTAGCATCCTTTTTAACACCCAGAAGCTCATAATAGTCTTTAGCCATTTCTTTACTCCTAAAACCTTACTTTCATTATAATTCTTGTTAAGTAATGTGTCAATATAAAATAAGGAAAGTTAATGCTGTAATGTTAAGTATCCGGAGCCGGTTGAACTGTTATCTATCGTTACCATATTGACAAGCTACCCCCTGCAAATGTAATCTAATATATAGAGGATTTTTTATATGGCAGCTTGTCCTAATTGTGGACGTCGCACTCTCCGCACTAAAGACTGGGTCTGTCAGTGGTGTGGTTATCCGCTTTTGTACGGCGGTTTCAAGCCGATAGATAAGACTTATAAAGAACTTCAGGAAGAGAGAAGTCCTTCTTACAAGTCTGAGGAGCCGGAGACTGAACCGGAAGTAAAATACGAGCCGGAACCGGAACCTGAGCCCGAACCTAAACCGGATCCCCTGTGGAAGCAAAGACGCCCGCCAAAGCCGTCATATAGACCGCCGCCTCAACCTGCGCCAAGACCGGTAGCGCAAACAAGTCCGCAGCCGGTGCCGCAGCCCAGACCGGAGTTAGCGCCTCAACCATTAACGGAATTATTGCCCCGGAGCCGACCGGAGCCTGTGCTTTTGCCTAAAGAAGAGTCCGCGCCGCAACCTGCGCCGCAGCCTGTAGCAAGACCCAGGCCGGAAACTCCGCCGGAACCAAAACCGGAACTAATAATGGTGCCCAGTCTGAATTCGATTACGGATGGGACCCAGTTAACCATAGACCAGATAGACGCGCTCTTCAGGGCGGACAGTGTGGGTATAAGTACAGCCATGAAAGATAAAACTCTGGTTGTCAAAGGTATAGTGAATAAGGTATTTATCCGGGACCATATCGATGTCCGCTATTTAATCCTTACCGGCGCACGGAAGGTAATCTGGAGTGCCCGGTGCAGTTTTGAGAAAGAAAGCGTAGCAGATATGAGCCGTCTCAGCGAAGGGCAGGCGGTTGCCCTGCGCGGTAAATACGAAGGTTACGGCAAGAACATCATTTTCAAAGAATGCACGCTGGTAGCGAGCAGCTAAAGACGACTTAATTTATTGTTGCAATAATATCCAGTAGCTTGTGCAATATCCTTGCGGTAGCTCCCCAGATTACTTTTCCCTTGTAGTGGTAGTTATATGAGTCTACTATGATGCCCCCGTCAAGAGTCTCAATATCCATCTTCAGGTTTGTCCTGTCAAGTAAAGCTGATAGGGGCACGGTGATTATCTCGGCTACCTCGGCCTTTTCGATGGTGAACTTATACGGCCAGGGTATCATCCCGACGAACGGCGTCACGACGTAGTTTGAGGTTGTTGTTATCTCGTCATCAATCTCACCCAGGATTTCGATGTCCTCAGGACGCAGCCCTATTTCCTCGCAGGCTTCGCGGATGGCCGTGTCCCGCAGCGTTTTATCGCCTTTTTCCCGGCCCCCGCCGGGGTAGGATATCTGTCCCTTGTGTGTCTTTACGGTATCTGTGCGCTTGATAAAGACGATGTGGTACTCTCCCTGTTCCTGATAAATGGGGACTAGAACGGCGGAGGGTCTACGCGCCGGGTCATGGATGTATTGCTTCTGCCTGGCGGCCAGCAATTTCGTAAGCTTTGTTATCATCGCCCCTATCTTAATATGCCATGGGAGGTAAATACAAATCACGTAGTTGTCATTGCGAGACCATCCCCGATAAAATCGGGGAGGCGAAGCAATCTCTATCATCGTTTAAACACTGGTATGGGATTACTTCACTCCGGGGCCTCGCATTGGTAGGGGAATGGCCTCTATTTACTTTATTGTGTATAATTGAACTATATCTGTGAGGTTATATGGACTTTAATCTGAGCGAACCGGAAAAAATGCTGCAAAAGATGGCGCAGGACTTCGCCGCTAAAGAGGTCTTGCCGCGGGCGGCGGAAATCGACCGCACCAACCAGTTTCCTGCCGACCTCGCTAAAGAGATAGGCAAACGCGGTTTCCAGGGGTTGCCATATCCGGTAGCCTACGGCGGGAGCGGTGCCGGCTATGTCAGCTTCGTGCTGGCGCTGGAGCAGATTTGTCAGGCTTCGGTGAGCGTGGGCGCTATCATGGCGGTGAACACCGTCCCTGAAGAAGGAATTTTTCGATTCGGCAGCGAAGAGCAGAAAAAGCGCCTGCTGACGCCGCTGGCCCAGGGAAAATGGCTGGGGGGCATCGGCTTTACCGAGACCGAAACCGGCTCTGACCCTAAAGCGATTACAACTACCGCCCGCCGCAGCGGGAAGGGCTTTATTATTAACGGCCAAAAAATGTTCATGTCCCTTGCGCCGGTGTTAAACGTGGTGCTGCTCTTTGCCAAAAATGAAGGGGAGGGGTTGAATGCCTTCATCGTCGAGTCAAAAACGCCTGGATTTGCCGTACAGGAAGTCCTGGAGACGATGGGTATGCGAGGACTGGGGACGTCAATAGTCAATCTGGATGATGTTTATGTACCTGCCGAAAATCTTATCGGCAACCCGGGGCAGGGCTTCGAGATTTTACTGGAGGCCATCAGCGTGGAGCGGATGAGTGTAGCGATGCAGGGGGTGGCGGTGGCGCAAGCGGCGCTGGATCTGGCGCTGACTTATGCACGGGAGAGAAAAGTGCAGGGTAAACCCATCTCCAGGATGCAGGTAATCCAGCAGATGTTAGCGGAAATGGCCGCGAAAATCGAAGCTGCCCGCTGGCTGGTCTACCGCGTCGCTTTTATACGTGACCAGGGTAAGAGCATCCAGTACGAATCTTCCATGGCCAAGGTATTTGCCTCTGAGGTCGCTGTAGAAGTAACGCGCATGGCCATGCAGGTGCATGGCTCCTACGGCACGATAAAATCGCTGCCTCTGGAAAGGCTCTACCGCGATGCCAAGATGACCGAGATTTACGTCGGCATCTCTGAGGTGCATCGCAGCATTGTCGCCAACAAACTGATAGGGTAATAAAAATACAAGAAATGATATCGGCCCTCTTTTGTAAAGATGGGAATGGGAAGTAGGTAAATATTCCTGTCGCTTGAGGGGAGAGGGTGGGTGAGGGTGAAATCTAGAATAATATTACTATGGTAGTGTATCAAGAGATTAAATCATAATTGGAGAATATTAAGGAGATGTTGTTTTGGCTACCCTAATTGTTGAGTTAACAGGAGAACACTTTAGAAGGCAATATTTACTTTATATTATCCAGTTAACTCACGAGAAAATAAAATATTATTATGTTGGACAAACCGGCGATACAAAAGAAATTACAGCGAGGCCAGTTTTTAGGAGATTAGCTGCGCATCTTGAAGACAGAAAAAGTACACAAAATCAGGTATATCAGTATATAGCTCACAATCTACTCAAGTGTCCTGAAATAGAGGGAAGGAAAATAGCTTTTACCGAAAAAGTTAAACAACAAGTAGAAGAATTTCTAATAAATAGTAAAGTAACAATGTTCGCGTATCATCTTGAACCATTTATAACGCATATATCACGTAACGAGCATAATATAGCAAGAAGAAAAACTTTACAGATTGAAAAACTAGTCATCAGATTATTACAACAAAATGGTAAAAATGTGATGAACAAAAAAACAACTACTGACGCTATATACATAAATTGTCCATATCCTACAGTATTGCAACAGGTAGTAAAGGATTTTAGTTTAAGACTTCATTGAAACAGAAAAGGCCAATAATACAACAAGGAGTGCGGTAGCGAGAGGGGCGCTAGCCCCTCTCACTTATTCACCCTCTCCAAACAAATGAATCTTAGGTCTGGTTATTGACCCGTTTGGAGAGGGTAGGGTGAGGCAAAGTAATACCAACCAATAAAGAAATATTGAATTAGCCTTGGGTTGTTTCCCGTTAAAGAGGAATTGTTCATGCCCGCAAATCATTTTAACTTATTAAAGACCTCCGGCAGCGCCCGCGCCGGCGAGCTTTTAACCGCCCACGGCACCGTGCCCACGCCCGCGTTCATGCCGGTAGGCAGCCAGGCCACCGTCAAAACCCTTACCCCCGATGATATTAAAGGGCTGGGCTATAATATGATACTGGCCAATACCTATCACCTATATCTCAGGCCGGGCATCGATGTTATTGAAAAAATGGGCGGCCTGCACCGCTTCATGGCCTGGGACGGCGCTATCCTCACTGACAGCGGCGGCTACCAGGTGTTCAGCCTGGCGCCGTTGCGCAAAATCAGCGACGAAGGCGTTACCTTCCGCTCTCATATCGACGGCAGCGAGCATTTCATCACCCCGGAACTGGCAGTGGGATATCAGGAAAAGCTCGGCTCGGACGTCGCTATGGTTCTGGATGAATGCACCGCTTACGGTGATAGTAAAGAGAAAGTACAGCAGGCAATGGAGCGGACGCACTGCTGGGCGGAAAGGTGCCTCAAAGCTCACACCAGGAAAGACCAGGCGCTTTACGCCATCGTCCAGGGGGGAATGTTCCCGGAGCTCAGGCGGAAATCGGCGGAGTGCCTGACGCAGTTGGATTTCCCCGGCTACGCTATCGGCGGGTTGAGCGTCGGCGAGCCTAAAGAAATTATGCTGGCCATGCTCGGCGAAACGGTCGTTTTATTACCCAAGGATAAACCCCGCTATCTTATGGGTGTGGGCTCGCCGGAAGATATTATTCAGGGGGTGGCGCGGGGCATTGATATTTTCGATTGCGCCCTGCCGACGCGCGTCGCCCGCAACGGCGCATTATATACCGCGCAGGGGCGTATCAATATCCGCAACGCGGTCTATAAAACGATGGACGCCCCCCTCGACCCCGATTGCGATTGCTATACCTGCCGCACCTTTTCCGCCGCTTATCTGAGCCACCTTTTCCGTAGCGGTGAGCTTCTGTCCCTGCGGTTGGCCACTGTCCATAACCTGCGCTTTCTCAATAACCTGATGCGGAAGATAAGGGAATCTATTCTAAATGACACCTTTATCACCTTCCGCGAAGATTATCTATCCGGCTACGAGACCACCGATGAAGAAACCAGGGTGGAGCAAAAGCGCCGGTGGCTATCAACCCGCCGGTAATTTAATAAAAATGTCACATTTTTTAAACCCCCGTTTGACTTTTGTTACCTCCCGTCTGCTAAAATAAGAATCAAAAGACACTTATCATTATGTACAAGACTGGAAGGTAAAATATGTTTAATAAAAAGAGAAAGAGCTACGGTATTAAAAAAATCGAGGACAAGTACGTCTGCGAAGAATGCCAGGCCGAAGTGCCCATGCACCAGGACTGTCCCGCATGTAAAAAGCATATTGACTGGGACCGTTTTTTAACGGAATCTAAGCTTAGATAATCATTATATGTAATATAGTTATTGAGCATTACCAGGAGGTCGAAAATGGACAAGGCTAAAAAAGGTAAAATGGTGCATGAGCATCCCATCAAACTGGGCGATAAATTCATTTGCCCTCATTGCAGAGCGCAGGTGCCGGTAAAAAAGGACTGTCCGGAGTGTAAACTGGAAATGGATTGGGACAAGGTTTAGCTTGACGTTTATCCGCCGTGGACAATCAGTACGATATTGATTTTATCACCGTCTTTAACCTGGTAGGTCATGGTGTGAGGATACGTGTCTTCCCCGTTGACGAAAATATCGAACGACGGTAGCAAATCCCTGTTTTTATCGAGGATTATCTCGCCGAACTCAGGGTATTGCCGGGCCAGGTCATGCAGGCATTCTCCCACGGTTTTACCTTCGGCTTTAATATCCATCTGATTATTGGTATATTTCGCGAAAATCGAAGAGAATTCTATCGCAACACTCATGTTCCCTTACCTGCCCGGCGCTTTACCGCATATTGCGCAGCCGGGGTCTTTTTTAATACTGAACTCGGTGAATTTCATCCTCAGTCCATCGTAATTTAATAGCCTGCCGGTCAATAGCTCGCCCATCCCCAGGATATATTTAATGACCTCCGTCGCCTGGATACAGCCGATAACCGCCGGCGTCACGCCGATGACCGGGGTCTTTTCCTCCGGGACGATAACGCCGTGATAGAGGCAGTTGAGGCAGGCGCTCTTGCCCGGGATAACGGTCATGGCCCGCCCCTCGAAGCCGTAAACCGCGCCGTGGAAAAACGGGATGTTCTTTTGTATGGCCGTTCTGTTGAGCAGGTAGCGCGTCGGCAGGTTGTCCATGGCATCGACAATCATATCGGAATCGCCGACGAGTTTGGCGACATTAGCTTCGGATATCGTTTCGCTGATAGTCTCAATCTTGATTTGGGGATTCAACTTTTTCAGCTTGGCCGCCGCCGAAGCCGCCTTTTCTTCGCCGATGTCTTTCTCCCGGTACAGGACCTGCCGGTTTAAATTACTGAGTTCAATGGTATCATGGTCGGCAATCCTGAGCGTGCCGATGCCCGCGGCAGCCAGGTATAGGGCTACCGGCGAGCCGAGCCCGCCAACCCCGGCAATAAAGACTTTTGCCTTCTTGAGCTTCTCCTGCCCCGCCGCCCCGAAACCGGGTATCATTATCTGGCGGTCGTATCTTTTAAGTTCCTTTTTGGAAAGCATTTTATGCTCCCTTAAATCAACTCGCTGTCAATCCAGTCAAAATAGTCCTGGTCTCCGCCGATGATAGGCAGGGCGATTATCTCCGGGATGGAATAACTGTGAATCTTCTTGACCGCTTTAATGATATCCGGCAGTAGCGTGTCCCGCGTTTTCACGATGAGCATACATTCTTTTGAAGTCTCCAATTTGTCTTTCCACCAGAAACGCGAGCTGACTTCCGGAACGGTGTTGACGCAGGCCGCTAGACGCCGTTTGACCAGCGATTTACTTATCTTCTCCGCTTCTTCAGCGTCCCTGGTCGTGATAAAAATAACGATGTAACTATGCTGTTCCATACTTATCCTATCGCCAGCATGCGGTCGACGCACGCTTTAGCCTTGATACGAATTTCTTCCGGTACTTTAACCTCTGGCGTTAGTGTTTCCAGGGATTTTAAAACTTTTTCGAGCGTAATCAGCTTCATATTCGGGCAGACGGCTTTATCGGAAGCCGGGTAGAACTTCTTATCCGGGTTCTCTTTATAGAGACGGTGCAGAAGCTCAACCTCGGTGCCTACGATAAGTTCTTGGACATCCGGGCGGGCGGCATAGCGTACCATACCGCTGGTGCTTAAGGCTTCGTCCGCCAGGGCAATAATATCGGGGCGGCATTCCGGATGCACGACGACACTGGCGTTTGGGTGCTCTTTCTTTTGCCGGATGATGTCCTCCGGTAAAATGCGCATGTGGGTGGGGCAATAGCCGGGCCACAACGTCATTTTTTTACCTGTCTTTTTAGATATAAAGTCGCCCAGGTACTGATCGGGGACAAATAAGATATTGTTGCCTTTAATGCTCTGGACGACCCTGACGCCGTTGGCGGAAGTGCAGCAGTAGTCTGATTCCGCCTTGACTGCGGCGGTAGAGTTGATATAAGTGACTACAGTCACGCCGGGCATTTCCGCCTTTTTCCGGCGGAGCTGGTCTGCGGTAATCATATCGGCCATGGGGCAGCCGGCGTGCGCGTCCGGCAATAATACAGTTTTTTGAGGATTGAGAATCGAGGCGGTCTCCGCCATAAAGTGCACACCGCAGAAGACAATTACATCGGCTTGTGTCTGCGCCGCTTTCTGACTCAGCTCCAGCGAATCACCTACAAAGTCGGCAATGTCTTGCACCTCGCCGCGCTGGTAATTATGGGCGAGGATAACGGCATTCCTGGATTTTTTCAGTGCCAGGATTTGCTCTTCTATTGTTTTATCACTGTTGGCGGTCATGCTGTTCTCCGGTTATTCCAGTTCGTATTTGTATTGTACCCTAAACATATCGTCATTGCGAGGAGCGTAGCGACGTGCCTGCACGCTGTAGCGTTACGGGCGCGCAAGCGTGGCAATCTCTATCATTGGTTTAAGTCTGGTCAAAGGATCGCTTCGCTACGCTCGCAATAACGTAGAAGGTATCAGGCCACCCTTTCCGCTCCGCTGTAAATTCTCATCACAGATTTATCGAAAGTCCTTACTTCCATATCGGTATTAATCTTATTCCCCGCATCGCGAACAAAGCCGATGATAGTCAGGCCGCACTTTATCCCGATTTCCAGTCCTTTATCGGTCACAGCGGTCTTCGTGGCAACCAAAGGGATACCGGCGCGGCAGATTTTAGTGACCATCTCCGAGGCCATCCGGCCCGTCGAAACCAGGAAGACATTACTGCCGTCAATCTTGTTCAGCAGGGCGTAGCCGATAGCCTTGTCCAGGGTATTATGCCGTCCGATATCTTCCACGATACAGAGGGGGAGTCCGTGCGCTGTAAATAGACCGGCGGCATGGACGCCTTCCGTTTCGCGGTAGAGGGAAGCTTTTTCAAAAAGCGTGTTCATGGCCCGGAAAACGTCTTTTTTATTCAATTTAAGACTGCTATGTATTTTGGGGAGGCTGGATTCTTTGAAATAGGCTGTTTTACCGCCGCCCGAGACGATGCGGAAAGATGCCTTTATTGTTCGGGGTAGTGTCTTTTCTCTGAGTACAACATTCACTCCGTCATTTTCTATTTCTAAAGAATGTATCTCTTGCACGCCATTAATGAAACCCTGGCCGAACAGGTAGCCCGCCACGAATTCCTTTTCCATACCCGGGGCTATGGATGCAGTAAACAAATGCTGTCCATTGACATAAACCGGCAGCTCTCTTTCGATAATTACGCTGGCTTCAGCCCGGGAGAAATGTCCCTCGGACAGCTTTCGGCATGGTACCAATTTAAATGCAGATGGCATTATACTATCCTCTCCGGATGAGAGTAGACGGTCATAGCGTTGCCCCTGACCAGACCAGCGATGGTTATCCCGGCTTTCTCAGCGATTTCTATAGCCAGCGTGGTGGGTACGCCCTTGGTGGCTATAATTGGGATGCCGGCGTGGAGGCACTTATAAATCATCTCGGAAGGCTGCCGGCCCGTGGAAGAGGCCAGCGCACGGCTGAAATCGATACCCTGTAAAAACCCCCGCCCGATGACCTTATCCAGGGCATTATGGCGGCCCAGGTCTTCGGCGATACAGACGGCATCCTTGCCGTCGAAAAACAGCCCTGCGGAGTGTACCGCTTCCGTTTCGGTGAATACCTCTGATTTTAATATCGCCCGGACGCATTTAAAAACATCTTCGTGGCGTACTTTAAGTCCGGATGCTATAGTTTGCTGTTTTTCACTCCGGGGCTTGTTTTCTGATAGCGTCACCTCGGCGATATTGTTTTTCACGGTCAACGAGGTAATGTCAGCGGCGCTCTGGATGATGCCTTGCGTATAAAGATTACCGATGACGAACTCTTTTTCCAGCGTGGCCAGTATCATCGCTATGGCAAAGTGCTTTCCGTTGACGTTAATCGTCAGCGTAGTCTCTTTAACGATTCTTTCGCTAGCACGCAAAAATTCGCAATTAGCCAGAATGAAATCGACTTTTTTAAGGATTTTACTTTCCATAAGAAAATTTATTTACCAGCTGTTTTTTCGGCTTTGCCTTTATTTACGGTTATCGTATCGCCGGCTTTAACGCGCCCGCCTTTAATCACCCGCGTAAAAACGCCTTCCCGCGGCATGATGCAGTCGCCCACCAGGTTGCGAATCGCACAGCCGGCGTGGCATTCCTTGCCTATCTGCGTCATTTCCAAAATGACTTCTTTACCCACCTGTAGCTGCGTGCCGATGGGCAGGGAGGTAAGCTCGATACCGCGCGTGGTAATATTCTCGGCGAAGTCGCCCGATTTTAATTCAAAGCCCTTGGCGCGCATTTTATCGATGCTTTCTTCAGCCAGCAGGCTTACCTGGCGGTGTGTAGCGCAATCGGCATGAGCGTCGCCGACAACGCCGAACCCTTCTTTTAAACTTATTTCAGGCACGGGTTTCTTGGTTGTGCCCTTTTTTTCACTCGTGCAAACCGCGATGACTGTGGTCATAGTTACCTTCCTTGTCTGATTATCGTGCCGCCGCCGATGATGGTATCGCCATCATAAAAAGCGATGGTCTGGCCGGGAGTGATGGCCATCTGCGGCGCAGTAAACTTAATAAAAATCTCGTTATTATCTAAGGGGGCTATGGTGGCTTCAGCCTCCGGGTGACGATACCTGACTTTAGCTTTGACGTTAATCGTATAGTCGGGCTTTTGTGATGCTATCCAGTTTAGGTTCCCGGCCACCAGCTCTGTACCGTAGGTCTCCGCTTTCGTACCGACGATGACGGCGTTGCGGTCGGGCGCGATAGCGGTCACGTATAAGGGTTCCGCGGTAGCGATGCCCAGTCCATGTCGCTGTCCGATAGTGTAAGCCGTAATGCCCTGGTGTTCTCCCAGGATATTTCCTTGCTCATCCATTATCGGGCCCGGTTGTGATGACTGCTTTAGATAGCCTTTGAGGAACCCTGCATAGTCATCGTCAGGGATAAAGCAGATTTCCTGGCTTTCCGGCCGGGCGGCCGTGGGCAGTCCCATTTCCCGGGCGATTTGCCTTACCTTTGTCTTGGTGAGGCCGCCGATGGGGAATAGCGTATGGCTCAACTGCTCACGGGTTAGACGGCAGAGAAAATACGACTGATCTTTCTTCGTATCAACGCCTTTCTTAAGATATATTTGATTCTCACTTCGCTCGATACAGGCGTAATGGCCGGTGGCGATAAAATCGGCGCCCATCTCCGCCGCCTTTTCCCACAGCGCCCCGAACTTAATGAGTTTATTGCACAGGACACATGGATTCGGCGTCCGGCCCAGGCTGTATTCCTGGCAGAAATCGTCAATAACGGTGCGGGCAAAGATATCCCGGAAATCGATAACGTAGTGGGGTATTCCAAGTTGATGGGCTACTTTTTTCGCATCTTCGATAGCATCAAGACCGCCGCAGGCGCTTTCGTTTCGCGGCATGAGCTGCATGGTCATGCCGCTGACCTCATGCCCCTCTTCTTTAAGCAGGGCGGCGGCTACAGAGGAATCTACCCCGCCGCTCATGGCGATAATTATTTTCATGTTTTTTTCTGATCCTCGGTTAAATCTCTGCGCTTAGGTAATTCCCAAATTACCAGGCACGAATTGCCGGGTATTTGTACTTATTGTGGGTTTGGGTAGTTTGTAATTTGGATAATCATTCCACCGAACTACTAACTACAAATTACTTATTTCTCCTCGCCCTCGGAGAAATCTTTTTCAACAACCTTTTTTTCTTCTTCCAACTCGTCGCGGGTGATAGGTATGCCGCTGGCTTTTTCCAGCCTTTCCAGGCGTTCCTCGAGTTGCTGCTGGTCTTTCAGTACCAGCCGAATGGCCTCGGCCACCGGATCGGGCAGGCGGCCGTGTTGCAGGTCCATGGACGGCTTTTCCGTTTTGGTGACGATGCGGCCGGGTATACCGACGACGGTCACTCCCGGCGGTACCGATTTGATTACGACCGAACCGGCGCCTATTCTGGCCCCATCACCGATGGTAATCGGGCCGAGCGCTATCGCCCCGGTGCCCATCTCGACGCCGTTACCCAGAGTAGGGTGCCGTTTCTTTTTCTCCAGGGTAGTGCCGCCCAGCACCACGCCTCCGTACATCAGGACGTCATTGCCTATCTCCGCCGTTTCGCCGATGAGGACACCGGCGCCGTGATCGATGAAGAAGCGGCGGCCGATTGTTGCGCCGGGGTGGATTTCAATGCCCGTGAGAAAACGGTTGATATGGGACAGGATACGGCCTACCAGCTTCAAGTTGTGATGCCATAACCAGTGCGCCTTGCGGTGCATCCACAGGGCATGCAGCCCTGGGTAGCAGGTTAAAACCTCCAGCACGCTCCGGGCGGCCGGGTCTTTATCAAATACTGTCTGGATGTCTTCTCTCAGCGTTTTGAACATCAAAGCTGTTCCTGATTCACTAAATTACCAGTGTTCTATTATACCTTATTTCTTTTATAATGTATGTTATCTGCTCGACAATATAGTTGACTAAAGTAGTAAACAATATTAAGTTTAACATTGCTTGTATTTGATGTCAACTTTGAACTGCGGTCTTTTATTGTGTAGAATAGTCTCGATGAAGACCTCGTTCCGCAACCTGCCTGCCGTGGACAAAGTCCTTTCCGATGAGCGCATCAGCCGCCTTGAGGGCTATCCTCACGAGTTGCTGGTAGGTATTATTCGACAGCGCCTGGAGCAGGAACGTGAGTCTATATTAGCCGGCCGTCCCTGCGCTTCCCTGGACGATATTGTGACGTCGGTGACGGACTGGCTGGAGATGCTGGAAAAGCCGGGCCTGCGCCGTGTGGTCAACGCTTCCGGCGTTATCATCCATACCAACCTGGGCCGTGCCCCGCTCAGCGAAGCGGCACTGGCGGCTATGGAAGCCGTCAGCCGGGGCTATGCCGACCTGGAGTTCGATTTGGAAAGTGGCACGAGAGGGTCGCGCCACGTCCATATTGAGAGTCTTTTATGCCGGCTCACCGGCGCCGAGGCGGCGCTCGTCGTTAACAACAACGCCGCGGCTGTTCTTTTAGGACTAACAGCCCTGGCGAACAGGAAAGAAGTGATTGTCTCGCGCGGGCAGGCGGTGGAAATAGGTGGGGGTTTCCGCATTCCGGACGTGATGCGCCAGAGCGGGGCGAAGTTGGTGGAGGTAGGGACGACCAACCGCACCTATGCCGCCGACTACGAGCAGGCGATAACACCCCGCACGGCGGCCTTAATGCGGGTGCATTCCAGCAACTTCCGCCTGGTGGGATTTACGTCGGAAGCAACATTAGAAGAGATGATAACCACCGCTAAGAAGCATGATGTTATAGTTATGGACGACGTGGGCAGCGGCTGTCTTTTGGACACGACCGTTTATGGACTGGCTCCGGAGCCAATGGTGCAGGTAAGCGTTAGCAACGGCGCAGGGCTAACCTTTTTCTCCGGCGATAAGCTCGTGGGCGGGCCGCAGGCGGGGATAATCGTAGGGCAAAAGCAATACATAGAGAAATTGAAAAAACATCCGCTGGCGCGGGCCTTGCGGATAGACAAGACCCGTTTGGCCGGCCTGGTAGCTACCGTAACTCACTATCTGAAAGGGGAAGCCACGACAAAAATCCCCGTATGGCGCATGATCGCCGCGCCGCTGAAGGATATTGAGAGCAGGGCTGATTTATGGGCGCAGGCTCTCGGCGGCAGCGCTAAAGTAATACCGGGCGAGACGATGGTAGGTGGCGGTAGCTTGCCGGGAGGAAGTCTTCCCACGAAGCTTTTAGCTATAAGCGGTGGTAAGAATATCCAGGCCATCAGCCGGAAATTACGCCAGCGCGACGTGCCGGTTATCGGCCGCATCGATAAAGATAGGCTGCTCCTCGACCCGCGTACGGTGCTGCCGGAAGAAGACGAGATTGTGGTTCAAGCACTTCAAGAAATAGCCATAAAACAGAAATAAGTACGTTTTTAAGAGAAATACTTTATTAATATAGGAGATATTAACGTGAGCGAAAAAGAGATTGTTCTTCGGTACGGATTTAATCCCCATCAGAAACCTGCCCGGATATATACCAAAAAGGGCACGCTGCCTTTCAAAGTACTGAACGGCGCTCCGGGATATATCAACATGCTCGATGCTCTCAACTCGTGGCAGTTGGTCAGGGAGTTGAAACAGGTTTTAAAACTGCCGGCGGCGGCATCTTTTAAGCATGTCAGCCCGACCGGAGCGGCGGTTGGCCTGCCGCTGAATGACACGCTAAAGAAAGCTTATTTTGTGGATGATATGGAAATCTCGCCCCTGATGGCGGCTTATGCCCGCGCGCGTGGCGCCGACCGCGTTTCTTCCTACGGCGACATGGCGGCGCTAAGCGATATCGTTGATGTGCCGACCGCCAAATTAATCAGCCGCGAAGTCTCCGACGGCGTTATCGCCCCCGGATACGAAAAAGCCGCGCTGGATATCCTTAAAGCCAAAAAAGGCGGCAAATACCTGGTGATGGAAATGGACACTGATTACTCGCCGGAAGAGACGGAAACGCGTGAAGTCTTCGGCATCCAGCTGGAGCAGAAACGCAATAACGCTATCCCGACCGCGGATATCTTAAAAAACGTCGTCACTAAAAAGAAGGCATTTCCCGCCGATGCGGTGCGCGACCTTATTATTTGCACCGCCACCATCAAGTATACCCAATCCAATACCATCGGCTTCGCGGTAGACGGCCAGGCCATCGGCATCGGGGCAGGCCAGCAGTCGCGCATTCACTGCACGCGTCTGGCGGCGGAAAAAGCCGACCGCTGGTTCCTGCGCCAGCATCCGACTATTCTCGGCTTCAAGTGGCGTAAGGGAGTCGCGCGGGCAGACCGCAACAACGCCGTTGACCTGTATCTCCAGGAGAGAATAAACACCTTCGAGAAAGAAACCATGCAAGAGGCGTTGGAAAAAGTCCCGCCCCAGCTTACTTACGAGCAGAAGCGGGAATGGCTTAAAGGGCTGAAGGGTGTTTCTTTAAGCTCTGACGGCATGGTGCCTTTCCGCGATACTATCGACCGCGCTTGCGAGAGCGGCGTCAGCTATGTTGTGCAGCCCGGCGGCTCGATACGGGACGCAGACGTCATCAAGGCCTGTGACGCTTACGGCATGGTGATGGCCTTCTCCGGCCTGCGGCTTTTCCACCATTAACAAAATAACGCTGTGTCCCCCTTAAAAAAAGGTGGAGCGATGGATTCGAGTCCAGGGGAAAAGGGGTAAGCGTAAAGCTTCTCCCTTTGGAAAAGGGAGATTGAGAGGGATTTATTTAAGTAAATGTTCGTACTTGGTACGGCCGGTCATATCGACCACGGCAAATCGTTGTTGGTTCAGGCTCTTACCGGGATAGACCCCGACCGCCTGCGTGAAGAGAAAGAGCGGGGCATGACCATCGAGCTTGGTTTTGCCTGGCTTAAGCTCCCCTCCGGGCGTGAAGTCGGCATCGTCGATGTCCCCGGGCACGAACGCTTTATCAAGAACATGCTGGCTGGCGTGGGCGGCATCGACCTGGCCCTGCTTATCGTCGCCGCTAATGAGGGTGTCATGCCGCAGACCCGGGAACACCTGTCCATTCTCGACTTAATCGGTGTGCGGCGGGGGATAGTGGCGATTACCAAAAAAGACCTGGTAGACGCCGACATTTTAAGTCTGGTCAGGATGGAAGTCGAGGAGCTGATAAAAGACACGGCGCTGTCACAGTCGCCCGTCATGGCCGTTTCCGCAGTAACCGGCGAAGGACTGCCGGAGCTGGTGGCATCCATCGATAAAATGCTCAGTCTCACTGAACCCAGACCTGACCTGGGACGTCCCCGCCTCCCCATCGACCGTATTTTTACCATGTCCGGCGCCGGTACGGTAGTCACCGGCACTTTAATAGACGGTTCGCTAACGGTGGGGCAGGAGGTCGAAATCGTCCCATCCGGCCTTAAATCCCGCCTCCGCGGTCTGCAAACGCATAAATCGAAAATCGAGACAGCCGCTCCCGGCAGCCGGGTGGCCGCCAATCTGGTGGGAATAAACACCGGGGAGCTGCAGCGCGGCGATGTAGTCACCATTCCGGGCTGGCTGACACCGGCGCGGATGATGACCGTGAAGCTTAATCTGATTTCTTATCTCAAGCGCCCCCTGCGGCACGGTACGGAGGTCAGCTTTCACACGCTGGCGGCAGAAACGATGGCTAAAGTACGCTTGCTGGAGGCGGATGAACTTAATCCCGGCGACTCTACCTGGGCGCAGCTCGTGCTGGAAAGACCGGTAGCCGCTATCAAAGGTGACCGGTATATCATTCGCTCGCCGATGGAGACATTGGGAGGCGGCGTCATTGTCGAGGCGCAGGCCAAAAGACTGCGGCGCTTCCGACCGGAAATTATCGAGAACCTGAAAGCGCGGGAAGGTGGCACTTCTGAAGATGCTATCCTGGCTTTACTTGAGGCCAAACAGCCGCTGGAGCTTACCGCCCTGGTAACGCTTTCCAATTTACCTGCGGAGAAGGCTCAAGTTGCTATAGAATCGCTCATTCAAGAAGGGAAAATCACCGGCCCGGGCGAGGGCGAGCGCCGTTTGCTTTTTACCGCCGCCGGATGGTCGCGCCTGGCCGGTAAAGTCACGGCCGCGCTCGGGGAATATCATCAAAAATTTCCCGCCCGCTCCGGGATGCCGAAAGTAGAACTCGGCAGCCGCTTGAAGCTGGGGAGTCATGTTACCGCGGCGCTGGTGAATCTTGAACGCCAGGGTGTCATTGTTGAAGAAGGCGGTATTCTGCGCCTGCCTTCGCATCAAGTTCGGCTGACCCCGGCCCAGCAGGCGAAAATCGATGCCTTTTTAAAATCCTTGACCGCAAATCCTTACTCTCCGCCCGGTGAATTTATACCTGAACCTGACTTGGTCAATATGCTCGTGGCGCAGGGCAAAGCGGTGAAGGTCAGCGACAGCATCGTATTTTCCGCGTTTGCTTATCAGGAGATGGTGACCAAAGTCACCGTTAAAATCAAAGAAAGCGGCAAGGTGGGTCTGGGTGAGGTCAGGGATATGTTCGGCACGAGCCGCAAGTACGCTCAGGCCTTGCTGGAATATATGGATAAAGAGAAAATTACCCGCCGCGTCGGCGATGACCGGGTACTGTATTAACGCCGGATTATTGTGTAAAATAGCAGAGAGGACGCCATATGTACACGAAGATACTGGTCCCGCTGGATGGCTCGGAGCTGGCTGAATGTGTGCTTCCCTATGTAAAGTGGTTTATTCAGGTCTCCGATGTAATTGAGATTATTTTCCTGCGTGCGGTTGAACCTTTCCGCATAGCGGGCGGGCTGGAAGCCCAGGTGATGCCGGAGGATAAAGAGAACATCGAGCAGGACGCTGCCGGTCTGGCCGCGAAATACCTGGACAAAATCGCCGCTCAGTTTAAAGACAGCCGCATCAAGATAAAACGGGTCGTAACCATTGGCAAGCCGGCTAAAACCATTGCCGGATATGTCGGTAAAAGCGATGTTGACCTGATTATCATGGCCACGCACGGGTTCTCCGGGATTCATCACTGGATACGGGGCAGTGTCGCCGATGAAATAGTCCACGCGGCCCGTGTGCCGGTATTTCTCGTGACAACCCGTGATAGACCGCCGGACCAGCCTGAATCAAACAATGCCCGGGCTGACGGCAAGTAAAAAAAGAGTTATTCTTTTTTGAGTGCTTTACTGGCCTCTTCAAGCCTGTTCTGCGTCTCGGTGATAATCTTATTCAGTTCGGTAACTTCCGTTTGTAGAGTCGTTTCCAGTTCGTTTATCGTTTGCTTGGCTCTATTGACGATTCCCGTAATATGCGTTCCTATCTGCATAGTGCTGCCGGAGATGTCGGCCAGCATATTATCCGCTTTTCCCTGCGCCTCGGCTATAGCCTGAGATGACTTCGCCTCGGTCTCCTGACGGCATTTATCCGTGATTTCCGTGATAAATAAATCGGCTTTATGTTTTGATTCGGCAATAATGTCCTTTCTGACTGTTTCGGCGTCCTTGTTAGCTCGGGCGATAATCTCTTCAGCCTCTTTCCTGGCTTTTTCGATGAATTTATCTACCTGCGATTGTGTCCTTTTCCTGGCTTTCTTTTTTGCGCTTTCTTCCGCTTCTTCAATTATTTGCTTTGCCTCGCGCCTGGCCTGGTTAAGAATTTCGTCGGATCCCTCGAAGGCAGGCCGCACGCCATCAACCAGGGTATTAACGGCCTCGGGTTTTTGGGCCGGTTCCTTCCGGGGAATCAGTGTGATTCCTGCAAATATCTCACCGGCGCTTTCAACAACTTCGGGTTTGAAGGCAGGTTCTATATTTTGAAGAAACACGTTTTCTAACTGCGCCTGAATATTGCTGTCAATGGCTGCTTCCGGCCGAGGCGGCGCGGTCACTACCTCGATGTGCTCGTCTTCATCAGCCTGGTTTTCAATAAACTTAGCTTCAATAGGCTGAACTTCAACAGGTTTAGCTTCAATCGAGTTGAGATTCTTTTCCGTCCGGCGCGTTATCTCCTCTATCTTGGCGCGGTAATCGCTAAAGATTTTAGAAAACTCGTCCTGTTTAGGTTCAGTACTGGTATACTGTTTCGCCATAAGAAAACATCCATTCCGCCTCCGGCAAACGAGGCATGTGTAGTTATAGTTAGCCCTTGGTATATTTTAACCTGCCGGTACCGGTCTGGATGTAGGTTGATAGTACCAATTGATAGATTCCTACCCCCTATTTTTATCATGGGAGGTAGCTTTTATGGGGTAGCCTGATAGGCTCGGAATTATGAACTGGAAAGAGTGTATCGCGTTGAATAAGGTGAAGCCTGTGTTTTTTCAAATTCCCGTGGAATAATCAGTACAGGTGACGCGATGCTAGTTTTGTAACATGTAATCTTCTGGGGCTCCACTATATTTAATCCACAATCTTACCGGAATACCATACTCAACGGTTTGGAAGGTACCAACGGTTTGCAGATCTCTCCGACCGCGTTCCAGGCTAATGGCGCGGACTGGGCCAAGACCCACCCCGTCGACACCGGCCCCTACAAATTCTCGGCCTTCGTGCCCGATACTTTTGTAGATTATATTTGCTTTGAAGATTACTGGGGTGGCAGACCCTACCTGGACGGCGTCAGGTTTATCGTCATTGCCGATGCGAAAACAGCCCAGATGACATTCCTCGCGGGGCAGGCCGATGTCCTTGCTTCATCATCGGACATTAAGTAGTAATTTGTTGGGTCGCATCAGTTCAAAAAGTGCCATCATGAATAAAAAGGCCGGGTATCTAACTGTTTAGCCTTACCGGCTAATCAAAGGAAATTGTCCTGGTATTACGGATCATTTTAATACTCTAGCTATTAGTATTTATTGGTTGCCAGGTCAGTAAGTCACCATTCTTGTTAATGCGGCCTAAACCGGGAAAAGGAAAATGACAGGCAAAGACCAGCATATTAGTTTTAGAAGACTGGGATATTATTTTAGCCCTGGTACGCCGGGCTTGTTCGGGATTGAAATCGCCAAATACACTGCATTCAGGGCGTGCGATTTGCAGGGGGTGGTGGATTAAATCACTACTGTAAAGAAGTTGCTCGGCTCCCGATGAAATATTTAGTATGCAATGATATGGCGAATGCCCCGGTGCCCAAATAAATTTTATGCCGGGTAAAAATTCTGTCTTTTCTTCTACCAGCGTAAATCGTTCCCGAAGGGGTATCAGGTTATTGCGTACATAAGCGTGCATTTCCTGCTGTACCCATTTTTCAATTTGCTTCAGGTCCGGTAGAGACGTCCAAAAGTCCCACTCTTTTTTAAACATAAAATAACGCGCCTCCGGGAAAAGCGGCTTACCTTTAGCATCGGCATTCCCTCCGATATGGTCGGGATGTCCGTGAGATATAACTACCGTATTAATTCTTTCCGGTTTTATTCCGTTGTTTCGTAGGATAGGTATAAGTCTCCCCCAACCTGGTTGTTTGTTGACTCCCCAACCCGTATCTATCAATACTATCTGTTGACCGATACGGATAAGCAAACACATCACGTCCATTACCTTTCCCCTCGGGACATGGTATTTGTCGAGCAAACCTTCCATTTCTTTACCTTTAATACTGGGGAAAAGCAGGTCTAAGTCCATCGGGGATACCGTGTCTCTGATGACCAAACAATCCAAATCACCTACTTTAAAAGCAAAACTATCTTCGAGTACTTTCAACGTTAATCACTCCCTTCCGTTCGCTTATTTAACAAACTAATTTCGATCGGTTTGCCGATCTCTCATTGCCCGCCTTGTTTCAAAGGCTATAATTAGATATTGACCCTAATGTATTCATTGTAAAATTATCCTATTTAGCTAAACTTATTCGGCAGCCCAACCGGAATTATATCCAGGCGTAAATCGGCGGTGATCTGAGCATCATCCTTTGCTTATTGAGTTGCAAGATATTTGCGGATAGTGTCCTGCGAAATCTCCGCAGTATTCCCGCTAAACACGATTTGTCCTTTTTCCATGATATAACATCGGCTGCTTACTGCTAAGGCAAAATTGATGTTTTGTTCCGCCAGCAATATAGATACCCCTGATTTTTTAAGTTCCAGGACAATTTCCTGAAGTTCCTTGACAATTAATGGAGCAAGTCCCTCACAGATTTCGTCCATAAGCAGAAGCTTGGGATTTTGCATTAACCCACGGGCTATCGTAAGCATCTGCTGTTCACCGCCACTCAGGTTTTTGCCTTTAAAATTCTCCCGGGCCTTCAGTACCGGGAATAATTGATAAATTTTTTGTAGCGTCCACTGGCTTTCCGGATTATCGCCTTTGCGAGATGCTATGAATAAGTTCTCACGCGCTGTCAGATTGGGAAAAATGTGCCTGCCCTGAGGAACATAGGCAATCCCCAGGCGGCTTATCTTATATGGCGGCAGGCCCGCGATTTTGTTAGCGGCAAATTTGATATTTCCGCTTTTCGGCCTGCAAATGCCGTTAATCGCTTTAAGAGAGGTTGTTTTTCCGACGCCGTTGCGGCCCAGGATACAAACCGTTTCGGCCTCCTCAACTTTAAGGTTAATATCGAATAGTATCTGGCTCGCCCCGTAACTTGCTGATAGTTTTTCTACATCGAGCATTAACATACCGTCTCACCCAGATAGCAGCTTTGTACCTGTTTATTACTTTTTATTGCTTCCGGCGCGCCTGTGGCGATAGTCGTTCCCTGGTGCATTACGGTAATCTCTTCGGCATAGTTAAACACAATATCCATGTCATGTTCGATAAACACTATGGTCAGGGCTCGCTCTGAAGCTAATTTTTTAATAAGCTTCATAACTTCGTAACCTTCAGCGCGTGACACGCCAGCCGTAGGTTCATCCAGCAAAAGTAGCGTTGGTTGCAGGGCGAGAGTAATCCCTATTTCCAGTCGGCGCTGGTCCCCGTAAGAAAGATAACCGGCTGATGCGTCTGTTAAAACCGTCAGGCCGATAGAATTAATAATCTGAAGCACTTCATCGCGCATCGCATTATTGCCTGGCGAATACATGTTAAAGACCTTTCTTGCCCTGCTGATACAAGCTATCTGGATGTTTTCGAATACGGTCAACTCTGGAAAAAGCTTGCTAATCTGAAAACATTTGCCAATCCCGAGTTTAACGATTTTATAAGGAGGTAAATATGTAATGTCCTTTCCCTGAAAATAGACCTTACCTGAAGTGGGATGGGTACGGTTAGTAATCAGGTCAAAAAGAGTGGTCTTCCCTGCGCCGTTAGGACCGATGACCGCCCTTATGGTCCCCTCTTTAATTTCCAGGCTGACATCGTTTACCGCCCGTAGAGAGCCGAAGTCTTTACTCAGACCGACCGTCTTTAGTATCACCCGGCTGTCCCTCCCGAGGGTGATTTATTAACACTGACGTCAGGAACATTTGTTTTAACGCTTCTTTTACGCAGTATGCCGCCGCGGAAGCCAAGAACGGTAACTATCATTATCACCCCCAGTATCCCTTGCCAGTAGAAGACGTAGTTAGATACTGTGTTGCTGAATATTACTATCAGAGCCGCGCCGAGGGTTGGTCCCCAGAAAGAATATGCGCCGCCGATTAGACACATCATCATAGCTTGTGCTGATAGAATTATTTGAACATAGGATGAAAAAACACCCCGGTTCAGCATGGCTAAAAGGATTCCTGCCACGCCGGCGAAGAAGCCGCTGATGATAAAAAGAATAAGTTGATACCTTTTTGTGTTAATACCGAGGAAGATTAAACGTTCCTCATTTTCCCTTAATCCCTGGGCTATCTTGCCAAATGGCGAATTCATAATAGTGCTGATAATAAGGTAGCAGATTAATACTAATCCCAGCACCATATAATAAAAAGGTACAGTACCTGCAAAAATATGAGGACGGGGTATACCGGACAGCCCAACATCTCCACCGGTAATAGGGATCCACTTCGCGACGATTGTGGTAAAAAGTATATTGAAAGCCATGTGCAACAGACCGAAAGTCATCGGTTTACCGCGGAGGCAGAGAAAACCGATTATGGCATTAACAATTAGACAGATAAATAGCGCTAATACGATAGCCGGAGCTAATGACATGTGCGCTTTTACTATAAGAATGCCGAAGGAGTATGCTCCGAGGCCGAGGAAAGTCGCCTGGCCGAGCGGCATCATACCGGCGTAACCCATTTCCATATTAAGCCCGGTCGCGAAAAGAGCCATAATTAAAACCTGGGTAAACAATTGGATCCACTGGGATGGAATAATCAGAGGTAAAACAGCGACGATAATTACCCCGGCTATAAGAAAGCCGATTGGTTTATTACGTATAATAATGCGCGTCATTAAATCTTCAACTTTCAAATTCAATCTTCAGAACGCACAAAAAGTCCCTCTGGCCTCAATATTAGAACGATAACCATGAGTAATCCCGGGATAAGTGTGTAAAACCAGGGTAAATAGAGGGAACCGAGGGCATTGGCTACACCCACGATAAGCGCGGCATATAAAACTCCGCGCATGCTGGTTATACCGCCGATGACAATGACCGTCATTATCGAAAATAATATGCCAAAGGATTTTTGCGAGGAGATTCCTATTATAGGCGCTATCAATACCCCGGCCAGACCGCTCATCCACACACCAACCATAAACATAATACTATATAGCTTGTTGACGTTAATCCCCAGGCTCCCTACCATTTCGCGGTCGCTGATAATAGCCCGAAAAATCATCCCCAGTTTTGTTTTTTCAAATACTAACCACATGCCTATGGCAAACAAACAGGCGATTACGATAATAAGCACATAATATGTGGGAAAAGGCGTTCCCAGCAGGGAAAAGGTTCTAGAAATAAAAACCGGAGCAGTCACTGTTTTCACCAGTGTGCCCCATATAAGTTGAATACCGTCCGCCATCACGAAGGCAATACCCATGGTGAGTATAAGTTGAAACAGCATGTTCTTTTTGTATAGGGGACGCATCAGCAATTCCACGATGCCGCCGACAATAGCCACCACGAGCGGCGCAATAAGAAGCGCCCACCAGAAACCCATAACGCGCGTTATAGTATAGCAAACATAAGCACCCAGCAGCATGAAAGCGCCTTGGGCGAAGTTCATTAAGCTCATGCCGCTCACTACCAGAGAGACGCCGGCAGCGCCTAAAAATGTTATCATCCCGCTGCTGATGCCAACTATTAATTGTCGAAGAAGTGCTACCCAGTCCATCGGCTTTTAACCTTTTTCCAGTACTCTTTTACTATTAGAAGGGAGACCCCAATTGGGGGCTCCCTTCTTGGATTCTGTTATCTCATTTACTTAAATAGTTCCCGGATTACTATTTTGACGTCTTATACGCATTTATATCGTCTTTGGTGGGATATACGTCCTGCTGGTATTTCACCATGTTGTTCGCGGTAACAACCGAGTAGTTAGAAACGTTCTTTGTGGTTCCCCACCAGATCGGCACTTCCAACTGATGATCCCAGGCATCCATGGAGACCGTGCCTACAGGTGTGTTGATTGATATTCCTTCCCAGGCAGTGATTATCTTGTCCGTATCGAGGCTGTTAGCTTTCTTTATGGACTCAAGCAGCGCTAAGGTAGCGTTATAATAGTTCAAAGTTAAGTCGTTTACGTACTGGTCTTTGACCTTGGCGGCGAAGTCCGTTTGGAAAGCCTTCATTTCCGGAGTGTCAAGCCAGAAAGGGCAGGATATTACCCCGTATATTCCTTCCGGCGTATCTTTACCAAGAGGTGTGGATGTGCTCGCGTCAAGACCGTACATCGCGACAACTTTGCATTTCTGGAAGACTCCGAACTGCTGCGCCTGCTTGATGAATGCGGGCCACTGCGGGCCGCCGCAACCGGTGATAATCAGGCTGGGGTTTTTAGCGAGTATTGCATTTATGACGCTTGAAAAGTCCATTTCCTGTGAACTTACCCAGGTCACGCCCAGGTTGGTAACTGATGGCTTACCCTTAGCCATCGATTTCCAGAACGAGTCATAGATATCATGCGCTACGACCACGTCGCCCGAGAGGTAATAAATGGACTTAACATCGTCCATTTTGGATATCTCTTTGTAAAATACGTTGGAGAGAGCCAGACTGACATTCTGGTGGAAGAAGACATATTTACTGAATTTTGAAGTTCTTTGGTCTAATACCGTGTTGGTTGAATCGCCAATAATGAACTTGTTATCGGCTCCCCACTGATTGAGCACGGCGGCTACGCCATCCATGAAAGTCCCGACGATAGCGACGCAGCCAGCTGCCTTCAGTTCAGTCGCTTTCTGTGTCACTACGCTCGGGTCGGCCTGGTCATCCCTTACGACCATTTCCACATTCCGGCCCATCACACCCCCTGAGGCATTCACTTTGTCAATTGCCATCTGGGACCCGACTGTCATGTATTCTCCCATGGCGGCGAAGAACCCGCTCGTACTGGCTATAACGCCAACCTTGAGAGGTTGGCCTGAAGCAGGCGCTGAAGTGGTTGTTGAATTACAACCGGTTATAAAAAGTCCACTTACCAGAACTACGGCTATAAGTAAAAAGAGAAATTTCTTTATTATCATATGTGCCCCTTTATAATTATTATCCCGAGTAATACAGAATGCTTATTCTTATCGGTTACCGTTCACCTCCTTGTGCGGAGAATTTCAGGGTGTGATATTCGTATTAGAATATTAGCACGGTAAGATAATACATTGCTCTTCATTTATTGTCAAGTCGGCTTTAAAATGGTATCGTTTGCATTTGGTGTCAGTAAATAAAATCCCGCATATTTGAACGTAAAAAGGGACAGGAGGCAGGATATGAAAATAAAGAAAATTGTCAAAGAAATATTAAAACAACAAAAAAGGAGATAACGTCATTCAGATAATGCAACTCCCTTTTTCTGTAGTTGGTCAGATATACGTTTATTGTTAGCTAAAATTAATTCTGTTGTTTTATTCAGTGTCTTATTAATCAAAACAGCTACCAATTCTTCATTACCAATCTTGTTACTATGTCTATCACCAAATAGATTTCTCTTTATCTCCTCTTCATTCTCCCCCAAAGCCGCTATTTGAAGTAGTTCATCTTTACTTAATCCGACTAACATTACTCTCCTTTTATTGTCCCAAAAACATCTCTTTTAATTCTTACGCACACTTTAGCTTTAAATAGCACTAATGTCAAATCAGCAACCAAATGCAAACGGAACCGGAATTGCATAATGGCGGGAGCGCATGGGAGTCGAACCCACCGAAGACACTAAAAGTGCCCCCCAACGGATTTGAAGTCCGCGAAGCCCACCGGAACTCATCCGCTCCCTCAATCGGAAGTATAGCTTACCCGGTTGGATGGTATCAAGAGTTTTCGGGCTCTTTTTTCCGGCGGTAGACCAGCTTTGCCAGCCAGATGCTCATCTCGTACAGCACGATAAGCGGCACCGCCACGAGGGTCTGGTTGATGGGGTCGAGGGTGGGAGTAATGATAGCGGCCAGGATGAAAGCGCCGATGATGGCCAATTTTCTTTTTGAGGCCAGCCATTCAGGCTTGATGATGCCCATCCGCGCCAGGAAAGTGGTCAAAACCGGCAGCTCGAAGATCAGTCCAATGGTCAGCAGCAGACGGGTGACGATGGAAATATAGTTGCCGATGATTATCTGCGGCGTAGCGATATCGCTGCCGAAAGTGGATAAAAAATTAATTGCCGGCGGAATCAGGACAAAGTAGCCGAAGGCGACACCCCCCACGAACATCAGCGCCACCCAGGGGAGTATGAGATATAAGTATTTTTTTTCCTTTTTCGTAAGCGCCGGGCGGATAAAGAGTATCGCCTGGAGGGTGAGGTAGGGCATAGCGAGAATCAGTCCGGCGCCGAGGCACACCTTCATCACCACGCCGATCATCTCGGTTAGCTCGATGAAGATGAGATTGATATTCTGCGCCGGCAGCATGAGGATATAAAATATCCATCTCCAGAAGATAAACGAAATGACAATCCCTACGCTGACGGCAATGACGCTCCGGATAAGGCGTTTGCGGAGTTCGTTGATATGACCGAGGAGAGTGAGCTTCTGTTCGCCTGCTGCCATATTTCAGGGGTGCCTCTCCCCGTCGCCGGTACTTACTTGTGGTGGAGCGGGTTTTTCTTCTGTCTTTGGTGATGACGGTGGTTCGTGCTCGGCTTTTTCTATTTCACGGGTGATGACGGTGGTGAAATCAGTACCGGCTCTCCGGATGGCGTGTACCCACTTTCCCAGTGTCCTGGCGAAGTCCACGATTTTCCCGGGACCGAGGAAAATCAGCGCAATAACGAGAATTAATATTAACTCCCCTGGACCAATACCGAGAAAATCCATCCGTCACCTTCATCCTGCAGTTATTAGATACAAGAGGGGTAAAAAATAGCCGTTGTATGGGGGCGCTTTGACGGGGTAGGTATTACTTAGCTCTTTTCCGCTTTATTCTCCGTAGAATCCTTCTGACTGGCGGCGGCCTTTTCTTTTTTCTTTTTTTCTTCCTCTTCGTCTTCACCGGACTGTGCCTTCTTGAAAGCGTGTATGCTCTTGCCGATGGCGCTGCCGACCTCCGGTAGCTTACCCACGCCGAAAACGATAAGAATTATCACCAGGATGAGAGCTATCTCCAAAGGACCTAATCGCATAATAACCACCTCCTACCCGTATTGTTTTTAATTATACTAGCGTCTGAGGCTCTTGTCTATGAGGGGTTATCGCAGCCCTATTTCCTTCAGGACTACTTTGACTATGGCCGGTAACCTTTGCTGAAGCTCGGGGGAAAGCTCTAATCCGGGGTCGATTTCTTTAGGTTCGATGCCGATGATGATAGTCTCGGCCGGTTTATTGCCCAGCAGCGACATCAGGCTCAGGTTTTGCACCACGCCCAACTCATGGGCCGAGGTTAGAACTCCTTTTTCCACGGCCAGGTCTTCAGGGCGGAAGCGGTAAATCGCCCCCGGTTCGCCGCCGGCTTTGGCGGCATCGATGATAATCAGCTTGTCCCCGGCTTGAGTGTAAGAAATGAGGTCCGGCGAGGTCCCGCCGTCAATCAGCCTGACATCAGGGGGAAGGGCGATTGCCTGAAGCGCTTCCAGGGCGTGAATGCCGATGCCTTCATCCTTCATTAAAAGGTTGCCGACACCGATAACGACGACGCGGGGTGACGGATTATCCGGTAACGATACCACTTTTTCTCCTACTAATAAATGAATGGTTGTCATTGCGAGCCCCGACCCGTCGGGGCGTGGCAATCTCTATCTTTAACTTAATTCAAATTGGGGATTGCCACGTCGCTTTCATCCGTGAAAGCTGTAATTCTAGAAGCAGGGCGCTCTTCGCGTTGACACCCCCTTTTCAATGTCAGCATATCCTCGGTAAAAGCTCGCCGACCGGCATATCGATGATACGAGATGCTCCTAATACGGTCTTCATCACGACTCTGCCGGGGTGCGCTGTCACTACCTCGCCGATGATGGCGGCATCTTTACCGTACTTATGGCGCTTAATCACGGCCAGGACGGATTCGGCGTCATCACGCGGTACAATTGCTACCAGCTTACCCTCGTTGGCGATATACAGCGGGTCGAGCCCGAGCAGTTCACAGGCGGCCAGTACCGCTTTATTGATGGGAATTTTATCTTCGTGAATGATGATACCGACTTTCGACTTTTCGACGAAGTCATTAAGCGTGGTGGCCAGGCCGCCGCGGGTAGGGTCGCGCATACAATGAATACTCTGTGATGCCGCCAGCATGTCCGCCGTGAGCCCGTTAAGCGGGGCGCAATCGCTGGGGACGGGCAAATCAAATTTCAATCCCTCCCGTTTACTCATAACAGCGATGCCGTGGTCGCCGATGGTGCCGCTGATAATTATTTTATCGCCGGGTTGAGCGTTGGCGGCGGAAATATTAACGCCCTCCGGCACAGCGCCAACGCCCGCGGTATTGATGAAGAGCTTATCGGCGCTGCCCCGGTTGACCACTTTCGTATCGCCGGTGACGATTTTTACCCCGGCCTCGGCGGCGGTCTTTTTAATGGATATAATTATCTTTTTCAGGTCGGCGATAGGCAGACCTTCTTCAATGATAAGCGCTAGGCTCAGGTAAAGCGGTTTAGCCCCGCTCATGGCGAGGTCGTTAACCGTGCCGCAGACCGCCAGCTTCCCGATGTCCCCGCCGGGGAAAAAGATGGGATTAACGACAAAGCTATCGGTGGTAA
>PLLL01000021.1 GCA_003141235.1 Dehalococcoidia bacterium | reverse complement strand
CTCCCACAAGGGGAGAGAGTATTAAATTTATTTATTAACGTCCCACTTCTTGAGATAGGCTGTTTGTCCCAGCGTCGAACCCCGTTGAATCTCCTCGCGCACACGGTTTTCTTTTTCCTTGACATCAATAGCGCGGTTGGCCATCTCCATAGCGAGGTTTTTGGGCACGACCATCACGCCGCTTTCATCGCCGATAATCCAGTCTCCGGGTTCGACTTTACGGCCGCAGATTTCTATCGGCGCGTTAATTTCACCAAAGCCTTTCGGTTCACCGGCGGTAGGCGTAAAGTGACGTGCGAAGAGCGGGAATTTAAGGTTTCTAATATCATCGATATCGCGTACGGCGCCGTCGATGACAACCCCCACCACGCCCTTGCTTTTACAACTATTGGTAGCGAGTTCGCCCCAGACGGCAATCTCACCCTGGCAGGCATCGATAACGAGAACGTCCCCCGGTTTAGCATGGTCGATGGCCTGTACAGGGGCGCTCCAATCTCCGTTATATGTCCTGACGGTGACCGCCGGACCGGCGAATTTCAGCTCGCCGGGTTTACCAACCCAGACTGGTTTCAGTCCCCTGAGTTCTCCCGTTTTGTGCATAGCATCGCTGATATTAGCGGTGCTTACTTTCATGAAAGCCTCTAACAGATGCGACGCATCGAATTTTAAAAACTCTTTGGTGGCGAGAGGCTTACCCAGCTTTAAGGACCGGGCGATTTTCCTGGCTGATTCCTCGGGGCTTTTCGCTTTATAAAGCGCTCCCCCCACAATGATAATATCGGCTCCGGCCTCATAAGCCTGGATAGCGGTTTCGCTGTTAATGCCGCCGGCAGCAGATATTTGAGCCCTGGAGACGGCTTTAGCCACTTTTTTTACTAAATCGATGGGTTTGATACCCAGCACCTGCTGGTCAAGGCCGACATGGATATTGATGATATCCACGCCCATATTTTCCAGTTCTACGGCGCGTTTGGCCGGGTCAGCGCAGGAAATAAGGTCAGCTCCCACCTTAACGCCGTATTTTTTAGCGGCCAGTACTGCTTCGCTGATACAGGAATCGGGCGAGCAACCCAGTATAAAAACGACGTTGGCACCGGCTTTGGCGGCAATCTCAATTTCAGCGGCGCCGGCATCCATGGTCTTCATGTCTGCAACGATAGTGTGTCCGGGGAACTTTTTACGCAGTTCGCGGACAGCGTTCATACCCTCGGATTTAATTAATGGCGTACCCGCCTCAATCCATGCCCTGGAAATATCATCCGTTTCCGAAAGAATGCCTTTTACGGCCTCCTCGGCTATCTGGAGAGCCCGTGGGAGGTCGATTAAGTCCAGGGCAACCTGCATGGGGGGTATATCATTATTTACCGTTTTCTTGCCAACCGATGAAGTTACTTTCTTATTTATTTCTGTCATATTACTACCGCCTTAATAAATTCAGGCGAATATTTTTTCGTCTAATTTCGTAGTGATAGCGTTATTCTCATTGACATGGACGATTTTGGGCCGGTAGGTTTTCAATTCCTCTTCACGGACCTGGGCGTAGGTGAGGATAATCACGATATCGCCTTTGACACCCAGACGGGCGGCGGCGCCGTTGAGGCAGATATCGCCGTTGCCTTCTTTCCCTTCGATGGCGTAGGTGGTGAAGCGGGCGCCGTTGTTGACGTTGAGCACGTGCACCTGCTCGTAGGGGAGGATATCGGCTGCCGTCATCAGCTTTTTATCGATAGTAATGCTGCCCTCGTAAGCGATATTGGCATCGGTGACGCGGGCCCGGTGGATTTTACTTTTCAGCATGGTTCTCATGGCATTACCTCCTGAAAGTATTTTATCAGTTCCTTTTTAATATAGATTCCAGCTCGTCGGCCTGTTCCCGGTCGATTTTACCTTTGGCAAAAGCGATAGGAATAGTCTGCAAGCCGAGTTCTTTATAAGGAAAGAGCAAGGCCGGAGCCTTTTCACGAAGAGTTTTAAGGTGTTTATCAACCGTCCCCTTATCGCCACGGGCTATAGGCCCGGTCAGGCACCGGGGAATACCAAGAGTTTCGATGTTGTGGAGAGTGCCGCGCATTAAAGGGATGAGAGCACGGGTAGCCTGGTCAGCGGGAATGGAGAATGTCTGCCAGAGGTCGGCAGCCATTTTAACAAGCGTTACCATGTAATTTGACGCAAAGACAGCGGCGGCGTGGTAGGCTACCTTGTCGTCTGCTTTCAGCTCTATCCAGTGTCCCCCTAAAGCGGCGGCCATAGTCTGGAGGGTGTTAAGCAGGGGTTCTTCGGCTTCAAGAGCGAAAGTAGAACCGGGGATATTTTCGATGGCTTGTTCGACACCGGCGAAGGTCTGGAGAGGATGAAAACCGCCTACCATCGCGCCTGATTTGCGGGCCGGTTCCAGTATATCGGTAGAATCAGCACCGCTACAGTGCACGACGGCGGCGCCTTTTCGCCAGTTTACCCTAGAAACAGCGCCGGCGATGGCAGCATCAGGCGTGGTGATGAAAATAATCTCGGCGCTATCAGCAACTGCCTGGCTTGTATCGGCCACATGGCAGCCTTTGACCCGTTTAGCCAATTTTTCAGAAGATGATTGATTCAGGTCAAATACAGCCGCAACTTTATAGCCCTGGCGGTTTAAGAGGACCGCCAGCGCAGTGCCCACAGTTCCGGCTCCGATGAATCCAGCTTTGAGCATGTTACCTCTAAACAAAAACCCTCTCGACATAGACCGAGAGGGCATAAAAACAAGGCATTTATTGAGCCGTCTCAGTCGTTACCGATCCAAGCGACATATTTTGTTAGGGTCAAACACTCTAAACTCACCGCCACTACTGGTCGATGGTATATTCATTATAAGCTTGGCATCTGGCTTTGTCAATGTAAAAGAGCTCACGAATAAATCACAATTGTCTTAAGCATTATCTAAATGCTATAATTTCCTCATACTATTTAATAGAGAGAGGCCGAAAATAGATATTATACCTTCGATAGACATAAAAAGCGGCAAGTGCGTCCGCCTGTATCAGGGCAACTATAACCGGGAAACTGTTTTTTCCGATGACCCTCTCGATGTTGCCTTTAAATGGCAGTCCATGGGAGCGCCCCGCCTGCATGTCGTAGATCTGGACGGCGCGGCCACAGGAGAAATGCATAACCTGAGTATCATTAACGATATTGCGCGGGCGATGCTGATACCGGTTCAGGTTGGCGGGGGTATCAGGAATATCGGGACTATCGAGCTATTGCTCAAAGCAGGCATCGAGCGCGTGATTCTGGGAACCGCAGCTGTAGAAAATCCCGCCCTGATTGCCGATGCCTGCCACCGTTTCAACGATGCAATCATCGTCGGTATCGATGCCCGCGGGGGATATGTAGCCACAAGGGGATGGTTAACAAATACCGAACAAACCGCAGTAGGGTTAGCCAAAGCCATGGCACTGGTAGGCGTCAAGCGCTTTATCTATACCGACATTACCCGCGACGGCACACTGACCGAACCCAATATCCCGGCCATTAGCGAGATGATCGAGAGCCTCGGACTGCCGGTTATAGCTGCCGGGGGTATTTCATCGCTGATTCACCTGAAAATAATCTCCAAGATCGGCGCCGAAGGTGCTATCGTAGGTAAGGCGCTATACACCGGTGATATTAATTTAAAACAGGCGATAGCTGAAATTAGCCAGGCAGAAGATTCGAATAAATAATAAGGGAAGGTTAATTCCTTTGAATAATCTTAATTATAATGAAAAAGGGCTTATCCCGGCCATCGTGCAGGACGAAGATACAGGCGATGTCCTGATGCTGGGCTATATGAACGAGGAGTCTCTCCGCCGGACTTTAGCCAGTGGCGAGGTCTGGTTTTTCAGCCGTAGCCGGCAGGAGCTCTGGCACAAAGGGGCGACTTCCGGGAATAAACTCAAATTGGTTTCTATATCGAAAGACTGTGAGGATAACAGTCTGCTGGTAAAGGCGCATCCGGTTGGGCCAACCTGCCACACCGGACGAAAATCATGTTTTTACCGCGATCTTGATGGGTTTGAGAAGAAAAAGTCTTAAGCAGCCGGGATTGCTGCTTCTTCCGCCTGGTCGTTTTCCACTGCTTTGTTCATAGCCGCGATGGCTACTTCAAGCTGACTGTTATCCGGTTCGCCCGTTGTAAGCGACTGCAGCCACAGCCCGGGAGCCAGGATTATCTTCATGAACCAGTTGCCAGTATGCCTGGCGCCGAAGTAGATTATCTCATAGCCGATGCCCATAATAACCGGTATAAGGACGATACGGTAAAGCACCATCAACCAGAGCGCCTGGCGTCCTACGATAGAGAAGACGACTATGGCGACTACCAGTACCAGGAAAAGGAAACTGGTGCCGCAGCGTATATGAGCCCGGCTGTAATTTTTGACGGATTCCGGTTCCATCGGCACGCCGGCTTCGTAAGCGTTGACCGTTTTATGCTCGGCGCCGTGGTAGGTAAAGACACGTTTGATATCGGGCATAAAGCCTATTATCTTGAGATAGGCGATAAATATTATCAGGCGGATGATACCTTCGACAACCATAAAAGCGAGCGAGTTAGGTAAAAGTGAATTCAGCAGCTTTGCGAGAAAGAGCGGGGCGATAAAGAACACGGCGACTACCAGCACTGCCCCCGAAGCAACCATCCCCCATATTGCCTTGTTGGAAATTTCTTCCTTCTCTTCTTCCAGGGCGATATTGGCTGAAGACATCAGGCTGTTAATACCGAGCAACAATGATTCGATGAGGACAACGACGCCCCGGACAAACGGTATCCGTCTTGCGCGGCTTTTATTTATCGATGGCGCCGGCTTGGAGATAACGGCGATATCGCCGCCGGGACGGCGTATGGCGGTAACCACGGAGCTGCGCCCGCGTATCATGACACCTTCGATGACCGCCTGACCGCCGTAATTGAACTTTTTCTTATCTGCCATATTTATAAAAGAAAAAGGGCCGATGTATAATCGGCCCTGCCTTTCCTTTGATCGGCCTTAGCCTTCAATCTTATAGCGCTTCTTAAAGCGTTCCACGCGCCCCTGGGCATCCAGCATTCTGCGTTCACCCGTGAAAAACGGGTGGCATTTGCTGCATACCTCGACTCGCAGCTGTTTTCTGGTGGAGCCGGTGGTGAACTTATTGCCGCAGGAACAGATTACCTCGGCATCAGTAAAATATTGAGGGTGAATTTTTTCTTTCATCGTCGTTAGCTACCTTGAACGCTGACCTTTCTTCTTTCTTGACTGGTCGGCTCGTACTTTACGATACCGTCTACAAGGGCATAGAGGGTATAGTCTTTACCTACACCCACATTAATACCGGCATGGATGGCCGTGCCGCACTGACGTACCAGGATGGTCCCGGCAGTTACCGTTTGACCGGCAAATATCTTAACGCCCCGACGCTGGCTCTGGCTGTCCCGCCCGTTACGGCTGGTGCCGCCTCCCTTTTTATGCGCCATCTGCTGTCTCCTCTTTTTTCTTACGGTGCACTGTCTTCTTCACCGCTTTGGGGGCTTCCTCTCCCGGGCCCAATATTTTATCGATGCTGATAGTGGTGAAAGACTGGCGGTGCCCGTTCTTGCGGCGATAGCGCGTCTTTGACTTGTATTTAAAGACGATGATCTTTTTGGCTCTACCGTTTTTCGTAACTGTTGCCAGCACACGGGCGCCTTCAATAATTGGTTTGCCGGAGGTGATGTTATCACCATCGCCGATGAGAAGCACCCTGTCCAGTTCTACAGCGCCGCCTTCGGCTACGCCGAGAAGTTCGACATCTATGGACTGGCCTTCGGCTACCTTGTACTGTTTGCCACCTGTTTGAATTATAGCGTAAATTTTAGGCCTCACTTACATTAATAAAATAAACGTGTCCGGAAATAAGGCTTACAAAAAATAATTGTACCAGATTTAAAGCTGAGAGTCAAACATAAAGTAATATAGCGATGATTAGTTGAGGTTTGCTTAGCGTAGCAATTCATCCTAGTTCTTCATTTTAAATCCTTTTCAGGAGTTTATCCCATTCCACTTTAACCCTGGATTTTAGCTCTTCAAGCGTACAGTCGGTATCGATGACGACATCGGCCTGCTTAACGCGTTCCTCGTTCGAAAGCTGGGCGCTGATTCTTGTCTTAGACTCTTTTTCGGAATAGCCGGATCTTTTACTTAAGCGGCTAAGCACGGTATCCTCGGAGGAAACGGTAACCCATAGTTCTTCGGCCTGCAATGTTTTTCCGGCTTCGAGCATCACCGCCGCCTCCATTACCAACACTTTAACTCCCTGACGGCGGGATTGTTCGATTTTCTCGGCTACGATACTGTCAATGACGGGGTGAGTGATGCTGTTCAGGCGCAACAGCGCTTTGGGGTCTTTAAAGACGATATCGCCCAGTTTAGCGCGGTCGATTTCTCCGCCGGGCGCCAGTATCTTTTTACCGAAAGCACCCGCCACCTGCCGCCAGGCCTTGCCATCCGGCTCCAGAGCTTCGTGGCCTATTTTGTCCAGGTCAATGACCATCGCTCCAAGTTCCGTCAAAAATCCGGCCACAGTGCTCTTGCCGCTGCCGATGCCTCCGATAAGTCCAATAATTTTCATTTTAATATTTGCCTGTAGCTTTAAACTATGAAAGAGATAATATTCTATTATATGATATTTAATTGAAATAGGGTATTAATATAAACTGCAATGTCCTTATATCACATATCCGAGGCCATCGGCCGGGTGATTTTAATCCGGTTAGGGATAACGCTAATCTCCAGAAAGAAAGTCAGGTTTTTCCTGGAGCATGGAAAAACATACTGATCCGAACGATTGAAGAGATTGGAAAACAGCAAAGGGAGGATATTAACCCGCCCCTACGACATTCTGTCAGGCAGCCTCCAGATTTTTCTTGATGGCAGTCAACTGCTGTAAATGGGACATTTCTTCGGAAATTATCCTGTCCAGCACCGGAATGGTGCGCCGGGGCATAACATCTTTAATCGATTGGTAAAACAGTATGGAGTCTTTTTCGGCGCTGATGCCCACTTCCAGAGCTTTAATATCGCTATCGGCCTGGGTGACTGTTTCACTCATCACCGCATCATTGGTAAAGACAGCGTCGTCGATAAGCGCCTGGAGATAGCCTGAATACTCGGAGGTCAAGGTTTCCGCAGGCTCATTATCACCCGTTTCGGACAGCATGTCCCGGAACAGGTTGAGGTGCCCGCGTTCCATTTCTACGAACTCTTCGAAGACTTCTTTGGCCATTTCGCTATCGGTGGTCCGGGCCATAATATCGTAGAAAGTTATGCCGCTTCTTTCAATGCCGATGGCAATATTTATCAATTCGGCGGGGGAGAAGACGATAGACATGACCTGCCTCCTTAGATGTTTTACAATGGCCGGGCGGTTGACTGTATTATAACTCTACCATTACGGAATCGCCCTCGACTTTAACTTTGTAAGACTTAACCGGCTTGGACGAACTGATGGCTTTAAGCGCCGCTGACATCAATCCGGAGCCTTTCATCCAGCGGACATTGTGTCCGTCGGTGATATCAAACTGCGAGCCGTGGCGCGGACAGGTGATAACAAGCCCTTCGAGTTTCCCCTCCGATAGTTCCGCTCCCATATGGGGGCAGCGATTATCTATCGCATAGTAATTACCCCCGACCTTAGCCAGTATGATTTCCTGCCCCTGCACGTTGACCTTTTTTTTGCTCCCGTTTTCTATTTCGCTGGTATTAGCGGCTTTTACGTATGTACCCATATACAGCCTCCTTTTAGCGTCTCTTTAGCGCCGGTGCCTGTTATTTTTCCTCTTCTTTCTTGAGAAGGTCTTTAAAGACATCAAGATGATATCTCTCGTTGTCCCTTATACGCAGAAGAAGGGTTTTCAGCCCGGTATCTTTAGTTTCTTTAGCGGCGATATCATATTTCTCGGCGACTTCTTTTTCGATTTTCATATCTACCTTGAGCATGTCAGCCGTTTTAGTAGAACGGTCGACTTCGGTATGTTCGAGTTTCGGGTTGCCGCCGCCGCTGGCCATCTCTTCGGACAGCCAACCCATGTGCTGCATCTCGTTAATGGCCTGGTCTTCCAGCTGCTTTTTAGCTTCAGCTTTTTTAGTCATGTATGAATGGAACATGTATTGCAAAACGACGGTATATTCGTGACTGATGCCCCAGTTAAGTGTTTTCGCGGTACTGTCCTGCCGGTCACCGCGGATATCTTTAAGACCCTCTTTCCTGGTCTTTTCCACAAGGTGTTCGAACTTACCGCGATGCGACTTCTCGTCCGCCAGAATGCGCTGCAGCAAGCGTTTGATATCAGGGTCATCAATCAGTTTGATATGTTGTTCATATTGGTCAATTGCGCCCTGTTCCAGGCCGACATCATTAGCCATCCAGGCGGGTACAGTTGTTCCCGTCATGTTCATCGTACCACGTTCCAGGCTGGGCTGGCCGCCCAGAGATACAATCGTTTCTGCCAGCCAGTCCAGGTGGCGCATTTCTTCCCTGGCGAAGGATTCAATCTCGCAGGCGACTTCACCCTCGCCGATACCATAAGAGTGGGAAAGGTATTGAATAATAGCGCCGTGTTCATCCTTAAGATCAGTGTTAAGCAGTTCAATTATTTTAGTTTTTTCCATCGTAAACCTCTTTCTTCTATTCAAAGGAATATTCGACCAATTTTAAGAAAGTCGAACATAAGGCTGAAGGGCTAACTTCATAACTTTTTAAATTCACTCTTGGCAGCCCCGCAGACAGGACATACCCATGTATCCGGGATTTTTTCAAACGGCGTACCCGGCGCGATGCCGCCATCGGAATCACCTTTCTCCGGGTCGTAGATGTAACCGCAGACAGTGCATTCGTACTTGGACATTTTAACAGGCGCCTCCTTTTCTTTAGCGATATAGCTGGGGGCAGTCTTAGGTGTGGTACCTCGCTTTACCCGCTGGTAATATTCGTAAGTTATGCTTGGTTCTTCGTTAAGTATTTCAGCGGCGACAAGCTTACCGATAAAAATGGTATGCGTGCCGGCATCGACATCCTGGATGACCTCAGCTTCAAGGTAAGCGTTGGCGTTATCGAGGACTATGGGTGCTCCGGTCTGACCTGTTTTATGATTAACGCTTTTAAGTTTATCTACATCACGGCCGGATTTAAAGCCGAAGTCTCCAACGAAAGCCAGAGGCGTGGCCTCGCTTAGTATAGAGGCGGAAAAGACCCGGCTGGACTTGATGAAATCATGGGTTAGATTACCTTTATTGATGCTAACGGCGACGGTCGGCGGCTCCGAGGTTATCTGTGTAACGGTATTGGCCACCTGCCCATTTATTTTATCGCCTTTATATGAGCCGATAATATAGAGACCATAGCTGATTTTACGTAGCGCATTAAGATTCATATTAGCCCCCTACATGACTTCTTTTTCGCTGGCATCTACCGCTTTCTTGAGCTCGGCGCTTAACAGCGGCGGAAGTCCCTCGATGTCTACGTGGAGGAAGCCCCTGACGATAGCCGCGGTTGCTTCCGCTTTGGTCAGCCCTCTGGCCATGAGGTATTCCACTTCTTCTTCAGCGATTTTTCCTATGGCGGCTTCATGAGAAAGGTCGATATTAGCTAGATTCCCTTTAAGTTCCGGTATAGAATAAATCGAGCCTTTTTCACCCAGTATCAGGCCGCGGCATTCGAGGTGCCCTTTGACCTCAGGCGCGTTGCCCTCGATATAGCCCCGTGCAGTAATATCACCGCCGGTGGTGATGGCGCGGGAGATAATCTCCGTCCTGGCGCCTTTAGCGTTGAGGAGTACCCTGGTGCCGATATCAAGTGATGAACCCGGGACGGCGACCAGGATGCTGTTATATCTAACGGTGGAATTTTCACCTACGCACCGTACGGTAGGATTCATCTGGATAGAGTGTACGGGTTTCATCAGCAGGTAGTTGCTCATAAATAAGCCATTATCCTCGACGAAAGCGCCGGTACGGGGACGCACGGCTGTATCCGGGTTCCAGCTGTGAATCATGGTAAAGGTTACTTTAGCGCCCTTCTTGATATAAAATTCGGAGACACCGACGTGCAGGCCGAACTCTTCACGCACGGCGGCGGTGCAGCCGGTGATGATGTGTAGCTCCGAGCCTTCCTCGGCGATGATGATGTTGTGCACGTTCTGCACCATTTTTTCTTTAGCCAGGTAAAGGCAGGCCTGTACCGGAAAAACTGTTTTTTGTCCCTTGAGCGCCCGGATGAAATAACCATCATAGTTATTCAGCTCGATGTTGGCAGTGTACTTGTCCTGGTCTACGGCTACGGCTTTCCACCAGTAGTCCGGCATCCAGTCATACTTTTCCAGCGCCTGGCTGACCGGCATCACCTCGACACCTTCCTGCGTGGTCGAGTAGTGTACCGGCATGTTATCCATCTGGAGATAAGTGCCCGACCTCTGGCTGGTATCTTCCAGGATAACGCCCGCGCCGAGCATACGCTCTTTAACGTCCGACGGAAGCTCGGAGGGGTCCTTATGATAAGGAATCTCGCTGTCCTTACCGGTGTATTTTTTCAGGTCGATGTCTTCACCCAGGGCGGCTTTTTTATCAATAGCCGCTTTAGCTTTTTCTTGAAAAGTGCTTGATGTTTTCTTAGTCATTGGGCGGTATCCTCCCCAGATAGCATTGGATACACTCGTCGTAACCTCTTTCACGGATGGTATTTAAAATTTCATGTGGGTCGCCGACACAGCCAATGGTGCCATCGCACATCACATAGCCGGTGCGCGCGTTAACGTAATCGAGGATATGGCCGGTGTGGGTGATGATAAGCCCCATGCATTTGCGGACCTGTATCGGGCAGTTCTTTTCCAGAAGGTCGTTCATTAAATTACCGATGAGGGCGATGTTTACCAGGTCGACACCAGACTCAGGTTCATCCAGCAGTGTCAGCTCCGGTTTCTGGGCTAACAGCTGCATCAGTTCCGAGCGTTTGATTTCACCACCGGAAAATCCGTAGTTAATGTCACGCTCCAGGAAGTCACTCATATCAGCCTTATCTGCCAGCTTGGCAATCTCAACACTATCGTTGCTCTGTTTAAGGCAAGCGGCTATCATATCGCGGGTCTTGACGCCTCTAACTACCGGTGGCCTCTGGAAAGACATGCCGATGCCCATTCTCGCCCTCTCATCCAACGACATATGGGTAATATCTTTACCCTTGAAGGTTATACTTCCTTTCGTAATAGTGTACTTGGGGAAACCCATAATAGACATAAGCAGCGTGCTTTTACCGGCGCCGTTAGGGCCGAACAGAACATGAGTTTCGCCGCTGTGAATGGAAAGATTCACATCATGGATGATTTCTTTACCTTCCACCGCCACCGAAAGGTCTTTGATTTTCAACATTCGCCACACTCCAAAATTGATTCTACCTTAAATAATCTTAGCCGCCGTCAACAGAAGAATGTTCTTTCTCGACGAACCAGGACGCCGGGTTCTTGAGAAACTCGAAGTAGTCGAGAAGTACCCGGTGATGTTCCTTTTCCTGGGCGGCTATCTCTTCATAGAGTTCTTTTTCGCCGCTGTAGGCGGCCAGACTACTTCTCATTTTATAGAAATCATAGGTTCTATTCTCAATGTCCATAGCTGTCTCGATAGCAGTAAGTTCAGTGGTGATGGTTTTGGTATCTTTACCCATGGCTTCAATGGCCTTGGAAAATAGTGTTTTTAACCCCTGAACTCTATCGCCGCCGATTTTAATTACCGGCCAATCTTTATGGGAGCTGATTTTTTTATAAATCGATTCAAAAGTCTTGCGGTGAATATCTTCCTCTTTAGACAGCTGTTTTAAAAGTTTCTTGCCCAGTTCGTTAGTGCTTGTCCGGCTGCTTTTAATATAGAACTCTTTACCATCAATTTCCATCTGAATGGCAGTCTTAAGTCCCGCTAATGTCACATCCTGCTCTGTTGGCATGAAAAGCCTCCTTTTACTTTATAATAGAAAAACATATCGCTGTCAATTATGTTTTATTTTACTTAACTACCGGCTCGATGTATGTGACATAAGTTCCATATATCGGACACCTATGCTATACTGGGTCATAAAAATAAGTTAATATTACTATTGTAATTCCGGCGAAAGCTGGAAGAGAGGAGGACAAAACAATGACCAGAGAGATAACTTTAACCGTCAACGATACACCTATTAAGCTGGATTACTTTGTGGCCGGATACCTGGACCATGTGACCGGCGGTATTCTCAACAGCCTGAAAGGTACAGGGGAGATAAAGACTGTCAAAGTGACCATCGACAAGGAAGGGCAGGTCAAAGTCACTCTTAATAAAGCTAATTTACCGCTGAACTATTTTGTCGAGGAGATTGTCCGGAGCACCTTTACGGGCGTGATTGCGCCGCTGAAGGGCGTAGAGAAAGATAAACCCCTGAAAAGTCTGGAACTGAACATTACGAGATAGACATCCGAGGATATATAATTATCAACGGTTAATACCATGTGGCCATCCCGATACCTTTCAAATAGATAATACTAATAATAAAAGGATCCCACCTCTTATTTTGGAAGTGAGACCCTCAATTTGGTCTTATTATACGTAACAGTTATGGGAAACGGGTTTACAGGCTATTTGCCCTTACCTATCTTGTGCGTCCTTTTATCGTAATGAAACCGGCCAACCCCAGCAGTCCCATACCAAACAGCAAGATAGTTGGTAGTTCAGGCGTCGGGTATGATGGCTTTGCCTTGTTATTGAATGTAACAGTCACTGTACTATCTGACGCCACGGTGAACTTACCTGGATTTTCTGCAGAGGAGGGACTGACACTGGAACTCGTTAATTCCCAGCCACTCCATGGTGTTTCGACGATACCATAGGTGCCTGCGGCGACATCATAAATCGCCAAGCCAGTGTTACCTGAGGTGGTAATGCTAAAGCCGTCTGGTAACCCACTACCGCCGGTCGTGGTGAATTCAAAATATGCATCTCCACCGTGGGTATTCTTTACCACGATGATTGTTCCCAGGTTAGATTTAACTTTAAAGTTATCGGTCTTACTTTCATTGTTCGGGAATGTAGAATCTTGAGAAACCCAGACTTTATATTCTCCTCCGTTATTTGTGGTGTTATCATAACCGGTTATCGTAAATCCCGAGGAAGGTCTGTATAGAATAGACCAGAGCTGAACAAGAAGAATTTCACCATCTGAACCGACGGTTACTGATGCTGTAAGGGTTTTACCCAGGATATCCCCGTCCGGCGTTGTTACCTGAACATAATATTTCCCGGCCGGCAATCCCGGTTTGTTTTTATTATCCGGTCCTGCGTTGAGATATACATCCTCTTTAGCTTCATAAATATTTTTGTTAACTGTTTCGCCGGTGGAATCAGTTGTCCAAACGGCACCCGTCATACTAACTTTTACCAAAGCCAGCACTGGTGAAGCAAAGGTCAATACTAATCCCAATACCATGGCCAACGTTAATAATGTAAGACTAAGTTTTTTTATTTTGTTCATCTTACATATATTCATTTTTTCTGTAACGATTGTTTATAACTATCGGTATGAGGATTGCACTCCTGTGTATACGATAGTATGTCAGACTCAATTAAAGAGTAATGCACTGTCCAGGTTAAACACATAAAATTCCTGTAAAAAAGTGTTAATGCTATATTAATTTTATTTTGACCGTCTCCCCGAAAAAATGGACGCGATAGCAATAAAGTATTAAGTGACCTCTAAAGAAGAGCGGCATCAAACAACTCATACGAGACGTAAATATTCCGTAATTTTCTCCTACCCCCTATTTTGCCCAACCGTGGGTAAATGGAGGCTAAATAAATATGGTGTTAATGTAAATATTTCATAAAATACCGCAAAGCATCATTATGATTTAGTCAATCGTGAAGAGAGGATTCCTGTTAGATCAGATGAATAGCCCAGCAGCTTTTTGCTCTCATCTTAAGCCCGTTATTTTGAATGTAAGATTCTACATTCAAAAATGCGCATGGAAGGGCAAACATCCCGATGAAATAGTGGATGGGAAAAGGAGTGTATTCCGGCCTTCGCCGGAATGACGTGATTTACAATATATTGACTATAGCGGCAGTTTAGACGGACGTCTCGCAGAGCTTGACGTCTCCCCAGGCGCCCACGTTTTTGCCGATAATAATAACGATGCCTTTTAACCCCCTGATGTCTTTACCGAAAGCGATGGCGCTTTCAACATCATCATGATGCTTGACACGGTTGCCGATAGCCGTGGCTACAGCGTCGGCGAGAGTGGCGGTCTCCGCCAGAATAACCACGGCGTCCGCCTTGCCGAAGCTCAGAGAGTGTCCCACCGTCCCTGAAGACGTACAGATTCCCAGCGGCGTATCCTGAGGGCTGATTTCCAGCCCGACTTTGCCCGTCAGAGGTGAATCACCGGCATAGATACCCACCGTCCTTTTGCGGGAAATCTTGAGGAAAATATCACCGCCGTTCTCCACGATAATCTCCGGTGAAAACTCGAGCAGTTCCCGGCCTACGTGTTCGGCAATAGCGCCGGCTACCGCCGCCATAGGACCGACGCCGGTCTTTTGACCGGCCTCTATCATTTCTATAGCGATACGCGGTGCTTTAGAAGAAGCAGGAATAGGCTTGAGTGAAGTTTGAAAATCGGGGTTCTTCTCGATATAGCGTTCAAGCTGGCCGCGGTATTTCTCGACCAGCCTCAGGGCTTTTCGCTGTAGATTGGAGGTCGCGCGGATAAATAAATCGGTCTCTTTAACGGTTACCGTGAAGGATAACAGGTCTTTGTCTTCAATCCAATGGCGGTAAGTCCTCGGCTGATAAGCGTCTTTTTTCATATTTACTAGGGAAACGGATTGCTTCGCCCCGGCTCTATCGGGGCTCGCAATGGGCATAATAGTCAAATTGTGTT
>PLLL01000122.1 GCA_003141235.1 Dehalococcoidia bacterium | reverse complement strand
TGACCGCTTCGACGATATTGCCGGTTCCGGCTTCTCCTTTAGTCCTTATCATCGCCGCCCCTTCATGGAGCCGTCGCAGGGCCTCTCCCAGGTCGCGGCAGCCGCAAACGAACGGTACTTTGAAATCATGTTTCCATACATGGAAGGCTTCATCGGCAGGTGTTAAAACCTCAGATTCGTCTATATAATCGACGCCCATCGCCTGGAGCACCTGCGCCTCGACAAAATGGCCGATGCGNNGCCGCGCAGGCCCCGGCTTCTTCAGCGATTTTAGCATGTTCAGGGGTGACTACATCCATAATCACGCCACCTTTTAGCATCTGAGCCAGACCCGTTTTAACTTTCCACGTCCCGGTTTCCATATCCGCCTCCTCTGGATTTATCAAATTGATAGTATAATTCTACTACGGTTGAGAAGGGTTAGCAATAACAACACTTTGACGCCGGCAGCAAAATAAGCGTAAAATAATTAGTTATGGATTACGTATATATATTTCTTTTTATCCTCGTTTTGGTCTTGTTGCTTGTCGGCCTTAATAAGCTGGACGCTGGAAGTAAGAAAAAGTACAAGCGGGAAGCTTATAAGGTGTTGGAGGATACCGGCAACGATCCAAAAAAAATTAAAGATACGATTAAGAGCCTGCGGTTATACAGCGGGCGGTGGCGCAAAGACAAGGAAAGCGTTCAACTAGTCGAGCGCCTGCAGGAAAAACTTGGGGATGAAATCAAGCCCAATGTATAACGGTCACCGGCAGTAATCAACTGACTATCGGCTTTTTGGCTGGCATACCGGGGCGGCGGGGATAGATGGGTGGTGTTGGTTTAATCTTATCGATAACTACCAGAACTCTGCTGTCGGAAAACTCTTCAAGCACCACCGGTTTTATTTCACGTAGACTACCGCCGAGCAGGGCGATAGCTTTTTCAGATTGCGCTAATTCCTCTTTAATATCACCCTTCTTCTGGGCGATGAAACGGCCTCCGATAGCGCAGAAAGGCAGCGCCAGTTCTACCAGTGTCGGTAGAGACGCCACGGCGCGGGACAGCACGAGGTCGAACTTTTCACGGTAGCGATGGTCACGGGCGACTTCTTCGGCTCTGCCGGCCACGATTTCCACATCTTTCAAACCGAGTTTCGCAATTAAATGTTCGAGGAACTTCGTTTTCTTGGCCGTGGCTTCCAGCAGCACCAGCCGGGTATCCGGCAGGATAATTTTAAGTGGTATCCCCGGTAGTCCCGCCCCGGTACCGACATCGATGAAATATAGCGGACGCGCTCTATCCTCCGGTCTGATGGCCGTAATTACGGTAAGAGAATCGAGGAAATGCTTGATTTGTACTGGGTCATAATCGGTGATAGCTGTCAGGTTCATCCTCTCGTTCCAGTCAACGAGTTCCCGGTAATACGTCTCGAATTGTTCGAGCTGTAGCTGATTAAGGTGAATACCCAGTTTTTGAGAGCCCGTCTGTAGTTTATCCATTAGAATTTACGAGGGACATACTTACAAAACAATTAAAATATAGTACAGATAAATTACCGCCATGGCAAAGATGACGCTGTCCATCCTGTCCAGCATGCCGCCGTGCCCGGGCATAAGATTGCCGGAGTCTTTAACGCCTCCGCTCCGCTTTAGCGCTGATTCTGCCAGGTCGCCGATTTGTCCGAAGACGCTAATTAGTATCCCCAGGATAATGGCCTGTCCGCAGTTAAATGGGAGCTGTAAAGGAGTAGATAGGGTAAAACACATGCTTAATATCACTGCTCCGAATACTCCGGCGATAGCGCCCTCCCAGGTTTTGCCCGGGCTGATTTTGGGTGCCATTTTGTGTTTCCCAAAAGCTTTCCCGATGAAGTAAGCGGCGGTATCGGAAGCGAACGTGGTAAACAACGCCAGAAATACCCAGTTTCTGCCGGCTTCCAGTCTTAGAAATACCATCAGTCCCAGCAGCCAGCCGACATAAAGGATACCTGCCATCATCCATGCCCAGTGCTGGAAAGCGCCTTCTTTGACAGGCAGAAACACCAGTAAAATTAGGGATAGGATCAGGCCGGACGTGAGTATAATGGGGAGAGAATTGGCATAACCAAGGTGCGGATACAGGATGAAAAGTAGTGTAAAGACTATCCCGAAAATTGTGAACGGCAGATTTTTAGAAACGCCCGTTATCCGGAAGAATTCATAGACAGCCGGTAGTCCCAAGACTACCACCAGTATGGTAAACAAAGGAAACGGGTACTCTGGTTTTGAAAACCACACGGCGATAATAACAAGAGGAATTCCGCAGAGAGACGTTAGCACTCTTTTTCTGAGCATATCGCCTTTGTTTACAGCCCGCCGAAGCGCCGCTGCCTCTGGCTATAGTTCAGCAGGGCTTTTTCAAGCTCCGCTTCGTTGAAGTCCGGCCAGAAAACAGAGGTAAAATAATACTCGCTATAAGCGGCCTGCCAGATTAAAAAATTACTCGTTCGTATTTCGCCGCCCGTCCGGATTACCAGGTCGACATCCGGCAAATCAGCGGTATATAGGTATTTGGCGAATGCTTTTTCATCCAGGGTATCAACCGGCGTCCCGCTCGCGACAAACTTACGCACCGCGTCCAGTATTTCCGCGCGGCCGCCGTAATTGAAGGCAAAAACAAGTGTCAAGCCCGTGTTGGAGGAGGTAAGCTTTTGAGCCCGGTTGATAGACTTTTGCAGCTTTGGCGACAGCCCGTCCATACGGCCAATATGAAGTATCCGGACTCCATTTTTATGAAGCTCACGGGCCTCTTTAGACATAACGCTTTCCAGGAGATGAAAGATACCGTTGACTTCCTCCTGAGGGCGGTTCCAGTTCTCTGTGGAAAAGGCATAAAGAGTTACATATCTGACGCCGTGATTATTAAGAAATTTCAAGATAGGGCGTATATTATTTACCCCCGCGCGATGCCCTTCCAGTCGGGGCAGGCTGCGCTGCTCAGCCCATCTGCCGTTACCGTCCAGAATAAATGCAACATGGCGGGGAATTTTGACAGCTGTTTCCATACTCGTCCGGTCAATCCTTGATGGCTAAATTGATCTGGGGGCAGGCACAGTCCCGGCATTAAACTTCAAGGAGTTCTCGCTCTTTATCCTTACCGAGCTTTTCTATTTCGGCAATAAACGCATCGGTGATTTTCTGGACCTGGATCTGGGCGCGTTTATTATCATCCTGCGAAATTGACTTGTCTTTTTCCATCATTTTCAATTCGTTAAGGGCTTCATGGCGGAGATTGCGCAGGGAAACCCGTCTCTCTTCGACTTTATGGCTAACTACCTTGGTGAGTTCTTTGCGCCTTTCTTCGCTGAGAGGAGGGATGGCGAGTCTGATGATGTTACCGTCATTAGAAGGATTAATGCCCAACTCTGATTTCAGTATCGCTTTTTCTATAGCATGGATGCAGCTCTTGTCCCAGGGCTGAATAATTACCATCCTGGCTTCGGGCGCCGAGATACCGGCCAGCTGGATTAATGGGGTGGGGACGCCGGCGTAATCCACTTTGATGTGCTCGACCAGGGCAGGCGTAGCATGACCGGTACGGATCGTCGCCAGGTCAGCGTGGAAAGCCTTGGCCGTAGTTTTCATTTTATCTTCCATTGATTTAAATACATCATTTACCATATTAACTCTCACTTATTACCAGAGTACCTATGGGCTCACCGAGAACGGCTTTAATCATACCGTCTTTAGCCTCAAGGTCAAAGACGATTATAGGTAGATTATTATCGAGACAAAGGGATAAGGCTGTGGTATCCATCACTTGCAGACGCATACTCAGCGCTTCGAGATGGGTAATTCTATCGAATTTCTTTGCCTTGGGGTTTTTATGCGGGTCAGCCGAGTAGATACCGTCCACCTTATTCTTGGTCATGAGGAGAACTTCAGCGCAGATTTCAATGGCGCGTAAATNNCGTAAAGCCCCCGCTGTATCGGCCGTCATGTAGGGATTACCTGTGCCCCCCGCGAAAATTACCACCCTGCCTTCTTCGAGGTGGTGGATGGCTTTCCGCCGGATATAAGGTTCGGCCACCTGCCGTATCTCCAGGGCTGATTGTGTTCTGGTTTCCAGGCCTTCTCTTTCCAGCATGTCCTGTAAGGCTAAAGAGTTAATGACGGTCGCCAGCATACCGGCGTAATCGGCGGTGACGCGGTCCATTCCGTTTGCCTGAGCTTGAGCGCCGCGCCAGATGTTGCCGCCGCCCACGACGATACCGACGCCGACACCCATCTGGGTTACCTGTTTAACCTGACGGGCTATCTTGAGTAGGGTAGGATTGTCAATGCCATAGCTTTTCCCTCCGCCTAGGGCCTCACCGCTGAGCTTGAGCAATACCCGTTTGTATTTAGCTTCAGGCATTTTAATGTTACTAACTGCTTAATTCGAACCTGGTGAAACGGCGCACCTTGATGTTTTCGCCCGTTTTTGAAATTGTTTCAATGATAAGGTCTTTGATAGTTTTCGTGGGGTCTTTGATAAAAGGCTGAGACAGAAGGCAAGCCTCCACCGGGTCAACCTCGGTTCCTTTGGGTATGTTCTCTTCGGAGATGTATTTCGGCGCTAAAGCGGCCACCTGCATGGCAATATCGTGCACAAGATTCTTGAAATCTTCGGTCCGGGCTACGAAATCGGTTTCACAGTTAACTTCAACCAGTGCGCCTATACGCCCGGCGGTATGGATATATGACTCTACCAGCCCCTGCAAGGTGGAACGTTCTGCCTTTTTCTGCGCTTTAGCAAGCCCTTTTTCTTTTAATATCGCCAGGGCTTTTTCTACATCGCCTTTAGTGCTTGTAAGAGCGTTGCGGCAGTCCATAATGCCGGCGCCGCACTGCTCTCTAAGTTCTTTTATCATTTGTGTGGTGATTTCCAAGAAAAACCTCCTTAGGCTTTATCGGGTGTAAAAACATGCGGTTCTTTTTCCGCATCTGCGGCGGCTTCAGCGGCCGCTTTTTCCTCAACGACCTCTTGCGGAACTGCTGCCGCCAGGCCGGCCTTACCTTCGATGACGGCATCGGCCATCTTGCTGCAGATGAGTTTGATAGCGCGGATAGCGTCATCATTAGCAGGGATGGGGTGGTCTATTTCATCCGGATTGCAGTTGGTAGCCAC